>JAEEHQ010000045.1 GCA_016280915.1 Bacteroidales bacterium | reverse complement strand
AGGACGGCTATTGTCTTCGCATAATGTGCGAGAGGGGGAACGTATGCTCGCCGCTCCCGACATCACGCTCTTGGTCGAAGAGAACGATTGTTGCCGTGGTGCCTTCGGGTACGTTCAATTTCAATTCTTTGTCCGTTATTTCCACGCTGATGGCGCCCGACGGCGTTGACATCGGCAGCGAAAGCGTGCTGCACGTCAGCAGCTGTGTAGTCAGCGACTGCCTGAAGGATATGGAGCAGATGGCGCTTATGACAGGACATTCTGCCGACGCCGAGCTTTTGAGGAAGGGTTATACATACAGAAAGGTGGCCAAGCTCACCAACGTCTCGGAAAGTACAGTGAAACGACTGAAAAAGAGTTTTGTATATAAGTGGATTATATGAAAAAAATATTGTAATTTTGCACCGGTCAAAAACTGAGACCATTTTGGAAACAGTAATTTGAACTATAAAGATTATCAGTAAAATACGGAAGCGGGGGTCGGTATCCTCCAGCTTCACTTGAGACGGGGTAAAATCACCCCGAAACACAAAGAAAGACACTGACGATCTTTTTGATTATCAGTGTTTTCATTAGGAGAAGTTAGTTCTCCGAGTGGAGCTGGAGGGGGTCGAACCCTCGTCCAAACAAGTGACAGATATGCTTTCTACATGCTTATTCCGTGGTTGTTTGTCGGGAATGCTCTGGACGCGGACACCCAAGGCAAACCGTAGCCTCTAAAACTTCATCGTTGGCACGAGGCGGGCCTCCGACTATCCCGTACTCATGAGCACCTCCGGGTCACCGACCGACGGGCTGGGTCGGTGGGAGATGTCTTGTCCCTGCAACTGTTGCGGGGATTAAGCCAGTAACCTACTGTACTTCGGTTAGGCAGCAAGAGCGTAGTTATTTTCGCCAATTATCTTTCTGCATCGGTTTTCAAGGCTGCTGATGCGTGAGCCTGCATGCTTACAAATCCCCCTCCTTGCTGTCAAAACCGGTCAGCCCCGAGGTGACGGAAAGGCATGGAGTTTGTATGACTATCTACTCGACCTTGCCTCTCTGGGATATGTGGCAAAAAAAAAGTCCTCATTGTGTTGAGGACTCTCTTTCGTTTGGCGGTCCGGACGAGACTCGAACTCGCGACCCCATGCGTGACAGGCATGTATTCTAACCAAACTGAACTACCGGACCGTTTGCATCCTTAATTGTGAAAGAACTCTCTTTGTTTCTCAAATGCGGGTGCAAAAGTACGACTTTTTTTCAAATCTGCAAATAAAAAAAATGTTTTTTCGAAAAGATATTTCTTTATGATTTGAAAATCAGTTTATAATAAATGAATTTTTTTTCTTGTTGCCCCTCTTTTTGCTCCTTAAAATGTCTCCTTTTGTCGTCTGTAATAGTCATTTTTCTCCACAAATAGCATCCGTTTAGGCTAGATGGTCTTTATTAATCCTGATAATTTGCTGTTATTTATATGTTTACATCTTATTTTGGATGAACGGTTGCTCTGTAAGGTTCTATCCATGATAGCTGTAAGGATGGTTTGCTAAGTTTGGTGGGAGTGCATTTTTGCGGTGGAGATGAGTAGATCCATATCGCGGATGACGCTTTCCTGGTTGTCGCTTCGGGCACTACGGAGGGAGGAGGCTTGGAAGGTCTTGCTTTCTGATTTGTGGCGGAAGAGAAGCACGGCGAGCTCTTCTTTGTGTTCGAGAAAGGGGCAGAGGGCTCGGAGGAAGAAGGCAAATTCGTAGGAGGTGCGTTTCCAGATGACGGGCTTGAGGGGATGTGTGGTACCTTCGAAAAGGCTGTCGAGGTCGCTGTCGGGGGCGACATAACCATTGGATATGAGTTGCTCTTGAAGGGAGGCGATGAAGGCCTCGCGTGGGCATCCGTGGAGGCATTGGCGGGGCAACAGGGTGGGGGCTGACTGGTCATGGGCGTCGGACGGAGGGGTGGGGGAGGTGCTTACCACCATGAGGTGTTTGCTGGGGTTCATCTGGCGGTAGTTGTCGGCAAGTTGGTGTACCCAATGGATGAAAGCTGGGTCGCCGCAGTCGCGCAGGTAGGCGGTGAGGGTGTCGGCAGCTCGTTTGCGGATGGAGGTGGTGAGTGGCTCGCTGCAGACAAAGTCGAACATGTCATAGAGCAGTTCTCCTTGGCAGTAAAGGCGGTTGACCATGGCGCAGTCGTCGTCGGTGAGGTCGGCTTTGTAGAAAAAGGAGAGGTAGCCAATCTTGCTGAAGTCGGGAGGCTCGCTGTTGTTGCCTCTTTCTTGGGCGAGGGCAAAGAGTTGTTGGTAGTCGGCTATGTTGAGCTCGTTGATGGCTTCGGGATTGGCATCAAAGATGGTGGGGGAGTCGAAGGTGTCGTAGGTTTTGTTGGACCATTGGAGGTCGATGGAGGGGCCGAACTGCTGATAGAAGGTGTCGAAAGGGAGTGTCTGGTAGGCTTGAAGGGCGGCGTGGTTGTGGTTGGAGAAAAGGAACTCGGTAACGATGTTGGGGTCGAAATAATGGTATAGTTGGACGATGAGGGCTCGCTTGCAATAGTAGTCGCGACTGTCGGCCGTCTCCTTTGCTTCTTGGAAGAGGAAACGGTTGAAGAGGCGACGCGTTCCCTTGGGCATGGTGGCTACAAAGAGGAAGAGTCGCGCTCCAAAGCGCGGGAGGTCAGTGGATTGGAGAGTTTCGCCCATGACTCTGTTTTGTTTTTCGGAATGCAAAGTTACGAAAAATAGTTGAGATAATGGGGGTGAGTTGCTTGTAATCTTGAAAGTCATGTCTGCTATTTGAGAAACTCCTTCATCTTATCTTCGGCTTTCTGCTTGATTTCGGGGGTGAGGCAGTCGTTGACGGTGAGGAGCACGGCGGTGAGGGCGGCAAGGTCGTCGGCAAAGCCCATGCCCGGAAGCAGGTCGGGGATGAGGTCGATGGGGAGGATGAAGTAGCCGAGGGCTCCGATAATGAGGGCTTTGTATTTGGTGGGTGTGTTCTTGTCCATGAGGACATAGTAGAGTTGCAGCACTTTGAGGACTACTTCCTTGCCGGCTTTCTTGGCCATCTTGCGCAGTTTGTCCCAGAGGTCTTCCTGGCTGTAATTGTCTTGGTATTTTTCAAGGTCTTTGGGTTCCATTGGTATGTGTTTTGAATTGAGATTTGACTATTGTTTCTTTCGGGCTTGGGCTTTGATTTCGGGGGTGGAGTAGCGGTTTACGATGCCTACCACGGCCATGATGGCGGCGAGGTCGTCGGTGAAGCCAACCAAGGGAATGAGGTCGGGGATGAGGTCGAGCGGGAGGATGAAGTAGCCGAGGGCTCCGATGATGATGCCTTTGGCTTTGAGTGGGGTGGAAGGGCTGACGAGGATGTAGTAGAGCAACCGCGCGAAGTAGAGCAATTTGCTGCCTACCTTGCCGCCCACACGATTCATTTTGTTCCAGAAAAGCCCCTTGTTATAGTAAGGCTGGTAGCTTTCGATGTTGTTGATGGTGTTCATTTTATGCTTTCGTTTGTTTTCGTTTTACAAATGCAAAGATAGGTTGTTTTTTGTGGAAAAATGTCAGCTGCTGATAAATCTGAGATTTTTTTGATTCGAAGGTACAGGGGCGGCTGTTGAAAACTTGTTGGTAACTTTTGTAAATGAGGGCGGTTTTGGACGGATTTTGTGGGGTGTGATAGCGGGTTTTTAGGGGTGGTTAAATGGATTTTAACACAATTGTAAGTTACTGATTGATAGGTCTGCCATAAAATTTTAAGATTATTTAAGGATTTAAAAACTGGCATAGTTTTGCCAGTTGAAAAAATAGTTGTACTTTTGCAATCCGTTTTGAAGGGAAGAATATGCCCTAAAAATGACAGAATACATTAATAATTAAATATATAACTACAAAGAAACAAAATGCCAACAATTCAGCAATTAGTTCGCAAAGGACGTCAGCAGATGGAGTATAAGTCCAAATCTCCCGCCCTCGACAGCTGCCCCCAGCGTCGCGGCGTCTGCACCCGTGTGTACACCACCACTCCTAAAAAACCTAACTCGGCAATGCGTAAGGTTGCCCGTGTGCGTCTCACCAATGGTAAGGAAGTCAACGCCTACATCCCCGGTGAAGGCCACAACCTGCAGGAGCACTCAATCGTTATGATCCGCGGCGGTCGTGTGAAGGACCTCCCCGGTGTTCGTTATCATATCATCCGCGGTGCTTTGGATACCAGTGGTGTTGACGGTCGTCGTCAGCGTCGTTCGAAATACGGTGCCAAACGTCCGAAACAGGCTGCTAAATAAGAAAGAACTAAGATTTAAGGATTAGGAATCAGTCGCGAGACGATTCATTAATGAAAAAGAAAAATGAGAAAAGCTAAACCCAGAAAACGTATCATCCTTCCGGATCCTAAATATAATGATGTTCTCGTCACCAAGTTTGTGAACAACCTGATGATGGGTGGTAAGAAGACCATTGCCTACAAGATTTTCTATGAGGCAATCGACGTTGTGGCCGACCGTACTAAGGAAGACGGCCTCGAAGTGTGGAAAAAAGCCTTGGCCAACATCACCCCCAGCGTTGAGGTGAAGAGCCGCCGTATTGGTGGTGCCACCTTCCAGGTTCCTACCGAGATCCGTCCCGAGCGCAAACAGTCTATCGGCATGAAGAACCTCATCTCCTTCAGCCGCAAGCGCAGTGAGAAGACCATGGCCCTGAAACTGGCCGCTGAGATTCAGGCTGCTTATAAGGAAGAGGGTGCCGCCTTCAAGCGTAAGGAGGATATCCACCGCATGGCTGAGGCTAACAAGGCCTTCTCGCACTTCCGTTTCTAATATATTATAAAAGTATAATATATAAAAACAATTTTTTAATAACAAAGATAACCTCAAGAACTACTAAAGCATTACATGTCAGATCTAAGATATACTAGAAACATCGGTATCATGGCTCATATTGACGCCGGCAAGACGACGACTACTGAGCGAATCCTCTTTTACACCGGCAAGAACTACAAACTGGGTGAGACACATGAGGGTTCTGCTACCATGGACTGGATGGTACAGGAGCAGGAGAGGGGTATCACTATTACTTCGGCTGCAACGACCGTTTTTTGGCACTGGCATGATAATCGCTTTAAGTATAATATCATCGACACTCCGGGCCACGTGGACTTTACCGTTGAGGTAGAGCGTTCATTGCGTGTGCTGGACGGTGCCATTGCCATTTTCTGTGCCGTGGGTGGCGTGGAGCCCCAGTCAGAGACTGTGTGGCGTCAGGCCGACAAGTATGGTGTGCCCCGCATTGCGTTTATCAACAAGATGGACCGTGCCGGTGCCGATTTCTTCGGCGTGGTGAACCAGATTAAAGAGCGCTTGGGTGCTAACCCTATCCCTATCGAGCTTCCTATCGGACAGGAGAACCTGTATAAGGGCGTGGTGAGCCTCATCGACAACAAGGCTCTGGTGTGGGACGAGGATTCGAACGGACAGAAGTTCGAAGAGATTCCCATGCCCGAGGACCTGAAGGAGATTGCCGCCGAATATCGCCAGAAACTTATCGAGGGCGTGGCAGAGGAGAACGAGGAACTGATGATGAAGTTCTTCGATGACCCCGACAGCATCACCGCCGACGAGATTATTGCCGAGATTCGCAAGGCCACCCTTTCAAGAAAGATTGTCCCTGTGATGTGCGGTTCCGCCTTTAAGAACAAGGGCATCCAGACCCTTCTGGACGCAGTGGCTGCTTTTCTGCCCAGTCCTTTGGACATGGAGGAAGTTGCTGGCATTAATCCCAAGACCGAAGCTCCCGAGAGCCGTCCCATCGACGTGAAGGCTCCTTTCAGTGCGCTGGCTTTCAAGATAGCCACCGACCCATACGTGGGACGTCTGTGCTTCTTCCGCGTGTACAGCGGTTCGCTGGAGTCTGGCTCGTATGTCTTCAACGCTAACACTGGCAAGAAGGAGCGCATCGCCCGCATCATGCAGATGCACTCCAACAAGCAGAATCCGCTGGACCGTATTGAGGCTGGCGACATTGGTGCTGCTGTGGGCTTTAAGGACATCAAGACTGGCCACACGTTGTGCGACGAGAAGCACCCCATTGTGCTGGAGTCGATGAAGTTCCCCGAACCCGTCATCAGTATTGCCATCGAGCCTATGACCATGGGCGACATGGACAAGATGAATAATGCCCTGATGAAGTTAGCCGAAGAGGACCCCACCTTCCGTGTGAAGAGTGATGAGGTTTCGGGTCAGACCATCATCAGCGGTATGGGCGAGCTGCATCTGGACATCATTATGGACCGTATGCGCCGTGAGTTTGACGTGGAGGTGAACAAAGGCCGTCCTCAAGTGGCCTACAAAGAGGCTATCACTACCACCGTGCAGCACCACGAGATCTACAAGAAACAGACGGGCGGTAAGGGTAAGTTTGCCGACGTGCTGTTTGAGATAGGTCCCGCAGATGAGGGCATACAAGGCCTGCAGTTTGTGAACGATGTGAAGGGTGGCAATATTCCGAAAGAATACATTCCTGCCATTGAGAAAGGCTTCAAGGAAGCTATGCAGAACGGCGTGTTGGCCGGCTATCCGATGGACAGCATGAAGGTGACCGTGTTAGACGGTTCGGCTCACCCCGTGGACAGCGACCAGCTTTCCTTCGAGGTGTGCGCCAAGATTGGCTTCAAGGCCGCCTGTCGCAAGGCAAGTCCCGTGTTGCTTGAGCCTATCATGAAGCTGGAGGTGGTGACACCCGATGCCTATGTGGGCGACGTGACCGGTGACTTGAACCGCCGCCGTGGCATACTAGAAAGCATCGAGGCTAAGGTGGGTGCTCAGGCTATCCATGCCAAGGTACCTCTGGAGCAGATGTTCGGCTATGTGACCGCGTTGCGCACCATCACTTCGGGCCGTGCCACCAGCACCATGGAGTTCTCGCACTACCAGGAGGTGGCTCCCAACCTGCAGGATGAGATATTAAAGAATAAGAATAATTATTAATAAAAATACATTAACCGTGAGTCAAAGAATTAGAATCAAACTGAAATCTTACGACCACAATCTCGTCGACAAATCTGCCGAGAGAATTGTTAAGACCGTCAAGATGACCGGCGCAGTTGTGAATGGCCCCATTCCTCTGCCGACCAACAAAAAGATCTTCACCGTCAACCGCTCTACCTTCGTGAACAAGAAGAGCCGCGAGCAGTTCGAACTGAGCAGCTACAAGCGCTTGATGGACATCGAAATCAACGATCGTGCAAAGACCATCGATGCACTGATGAAACTGGAGCTTCCCAGCGGTGTTGAAGTTGAGATCAAAGTGTGATAATTAAAAACTGTCAGCCAATGTTAGTAGTCGACGGATGGTTACGGAGATGAAAATATGCTGAGTACTAACAAACAAAACAAACAACAATCCCTAAAAAGAAATGTCAGGATTATTAGGTAAAAAAATTGGAATGACCAGTCTTTTTGATGCCGACGGAAAGCAGATTCCGTGCACTGTGATTGAAGCTGGTCCTTGTGTAGTGACACAAGTAAAGACCATCGAGAAGGATGGTTACTCTGCAATTCAGCTGGCCTTTGGTGAGCAGAAAGAAAGCCGCACCACCAAGGCTATGCGTGGCCATTTTGCCAAGGCCAACACCACTCCCAAACGTTATGTGGCTGAGTTCACCCGTTTTGAGGAGGGTCACAAGAAGAAACATGGTGAAGTTTTGACAGTCGATGTCTTCCAGGAAGGCGAATTCGTCGATGCAGTGGGAACCTCCAAAGGTCATGGTTTCCAGGGCGTCGTTACCCGTCACGGTTTTGGCGGTGTCGGTGATGTGACTCACGGTCAGCACGACCGTCTGCGTGCCCCCGGTTCGGTAGGTGCTAGCTCCTATCCTTCGCGCGTTTTCAAGGGCATGCGTATGGCCGGCCAAACTGGCAACCATCGTGTGAAGGTCCAGAACCTTCAGGTTGTCAAGATTATCCCTGAAAAGAATTTGATTATTGTTAAAGGTTCTGTACCGGGACCCAAAGGTTCAATTTTAAAACTTGAGAGATGGAGTTAAAAGTCTATAATGTCAACGGAAGCGAAACCGGTAGAACCATCAACCTGGACGATTCTATCTTCGCCATCGAGCCCAACGAGCACGCTATCTACCTGGATTGCAAACAATACCTGGCAGACAACCGTCAGGGCACAGCTAAAGCTAAGGAGCGCAGTGAGAATGCTCACAGTACTCGCAAACTGAAACGTCAGAAAGGCACCGGTGGTGCGCGTTCTGGTGATTTGAAGAGCCCCGTTTTCGTCGGCGGCGGTACCATCTTTGGACCTAAACCCCGCGACTATCGCTTCAAACTGAACATCAAGGTGAAACGTCTGGCCCGTCGTTCTGCCCTCAGTGCCAAGGTTGCTGAGAACTGCTTGACCGTGGTTGAGAACTTCACCCTCAGCGCCCCCAAGACCAAAGACATGGTTAAGATCCTCAACAATCTGAACGTTGCTGATAAAAAATCGCTCATTGTTATTGAGAATCAAAATAATTTCGTATCTTTGTCTGCTCGAAACATCCAGGGTGTAAAAGTAGTAAATGTGTCTGAGCTAAACACTTACGACATTTTGAACTGCAAAAATATCATCCTCAGTGAGGGTTC
Source organism: Bacteroidales bacterium (assembly GCA_016280915.1). Lineage (GTDB taxonomy): Bacteria > Bacteroidota > Bacteroidia > Bacteroidales > P3 > Colimorpha. The sequence goes on along the minus strand of JAEEHQ010000045.1, from coordinate 55,866 downwards.
GATCAACGAAATTAACCGCGTTTTGGCAACAAAATAAAGTAGTTAGTAAAAAGATTTAAGAAAGTTTAACATGAATATCATAGTAAAACCTCTGATTAGCGAGAAGATGACCAGAATCACTGAGGCCGCTGCCGCTCCGAAGCTTAACCGCATTCAGCGCGACAAGAACAAACCCGAGCCTAAGGTTCTGAATCGTTACGGTTTCATTGTTGACAAGCGCGCCAATAAGATTGAGATTAAGAAGGCTGTTGAGGCTTTCTACAATGTGAAGGTCCTGGACGTGAACACGATGAACTATAGCGGTAAAGTGAAAGCCCGCTACACCAAGGCTGGATACCTCGTAGGCCGTACCAACGCCTTTAAGAAGGCCATCGTTACGTTGGCTGAAGGCGATGCCATCGACTTCTACGCAAGCTTATAAATGATGGTATGAGGCCGAAGGCATGAGGTGAGAGCCCCATGCCTTTGGCACGTACTAAAGAAACATAAATTAATAACATTAATAGTAATAGTCCACTGATAAGCGACTAAAAAGAAAAACAGAAATGGCTTTAAAAAGAATTAAACCGACAACCCCCGGTCAGCGTCGCAAAATCGTTGTCACCAATGATGACATCACGACCAGCAAGCCGGAAAAGAGTTTGGTGTGTGGCTACGGCAAAAGCGGTGGCCGTAACAACCAGGGTAAGATGACCATGCGCTACATCGGCGGTGGTCATAAACAGTTGTATCGCTTCGTCGATTTCAAGAGAGATAAGGATGGCATTCCCGCAGTCGTAAAGACCATCGAGTATGACCCCAACCGTACCTCCCGCATCGCCCTCGTGTGCTATAAGGACGGTGAGAAGCGTTATATCCTCTGCCCCCAGGGTTTGAAAGTCGGACAGACCATCATGTCTGGTAAAGGTGTTGCACCCGAAGTCGGCAACACGCTGACCCTCGCCGAGATTCCTTTCGGCACTCTGATTCACAACATCGAGCTGCGTCCTGGCCAGGGTGCCAAGATGGTGCGCAGTGCTGGTGCTTATGCACAGCTGATGTCTCGTGACGACAAGTATGCAATCATTAAGATGCCCAGCGGTGAAATGCGCATGATTCTCCAGGCCTGCCGTGCCACTGTGGGTATTGTTTCCAATGCTGAGCACAACCTCGAGGTTGGTGGTAAGGCTGGTCGTAACCGTTGGTTGGGCCGTCGTCCCCGCAACCGTGGCGTTGTCATGAACCCTGTTGATCACCCGATGGGTGGTGGTGAAGGCCGTCAGACCGGCGGACATCCCCGCAGCCGTAAGGGCATTCCCGCCAAGGGTTACAAGACTCGCGCTCCTAAGAAGCAGTCGAGCAAGTACATTGTCGAAAGAAGAAAGAAGTAATTCATTTTAAAAGAAAAAGAAAATGAGTCGTTCATTAAAGAAAGGTCCGTACATCTTCTACAAACTTGAGAAGAGAGTTATCGAGGCTCAGCAGAACAACAAGAAGGTTACCATCAAGACTTGGAGCCGCGCTTCCATGATCAGCCCTGATTTCGTGGGTCAGACCATTGCTGTGCACAATGGCAACAAGTTCATCCCCGTGTATGTAACCGAGAATATGGTTGGACATAAACTGGGCGAATTTGCCCCCACCCGTATCTTCCGCGGCCACGCAGGATCGAAAGATAAAGCAAAGAAATAAAAAGTTAAAGTCCATAAATCGCAAATAATAAGAAATGGGACAGAGAAAAAGAATTAGTGCAGAAGCACAGAAAGAAGCAAGAAAGACCCTCTACGTGGCTAAGCTGATGAACAATCCTACTTCGCCCCGTAAGACTCGTCTCGTTGCCGACATGGTCCGCGGCGTTGACGTTGATAAGGCTCTGGGTATCCTTAAATATTGCCCCAGAGAGTCCGCTCCTAAGATGTACAAGCTCATTCTGAGTGCAGTTGCCAACTGGCAGGCCAAGAACGAGGGTGTCCGTCTTGAAGACAGCCAGCTGTATGTGAAACAGATTATGGTTGACGAAGGCCGCACGATGAAGCGTATGCGCACTGCTCCTCAGGGCCGTGGCTACAGAATCCGCAAACGCAGCAACCATATCACCGTTATCCTGGGCAGCCGTGTTGAAGAGGCTCCTAAGGCTGAAGCTAAAGTTGAAGAAACTAAATAGTTAATCAAATAAGAAGAAAGAAACAATGGGACAAAAAACTAACCCAATTGGAAATCGTTTAGGCATCATCCGCGGATGGGATTCTAACTGGTACGGTGGTCGCAGATTCGAGCAGAAGCTCGTCGAGGACGACAAAATCCGTAAGTACCTCAATGTCCGTCTCGCTAAGGCCAGCATCTCGAAAATCTACATCGAGAGAACCCTTAAACTCCTCACCGTCACCATCAATACCGCCCGTCCAGGTCTGATTATCGGCAAGGCTGGTTCCGAGGTTGACAAGCTGAAGGAAGAATTGAAGAAACTTACTGGCAAGGACGTCCAGATCAACATCTCCGAGGTGAAGCGCCCCGAGTTGGATGCCGTCTTGGTTGCCCAGAATATTGCCAAGCAGATTGAGGGCCGCGTGCAGTATCGTCGTGCCATCAAGAACGCTATCGTGAGCACTATGCGTTCCGGCGCTGAGGGTATCAAGGTCTCCATCAGTGGTCGTATCGGTGGCGCTGAGATCGCCCGTAGCGAGCACTACAAAGAGGGCCGTACTCCTCTGCACACCCTGCGTGCTGACATCGACTACGCAAATGCCGAAGCTCATACCACTTATGGTCGCATTGGTGTGAAGGTTTACATCTGCCGTGGTACCATTTATGGTAAGCGCGAGCTGGTTGCTTCCACCGTTGGTGGTCAGAAGAACGAGCACCGTCCTGCAGTGAATGGTGGCGAGCGTCGTGGTGGCAATGGTGGCCGTCGTCGTTCCAACAATAGAAATAACAACAGTAAGTAATAAAGGTTATAGGTTATAGGTTAAGGTTAAAGAAACAATACACCGCAGACAGTAACCGCTAAACAAGAAGTAAAATGTTACAACCTAAGAAAACAAGATATAGAAAGCAGCAAAAGGGTAAAATTAAAGGCAATGCTTTCCGTGGTCACGAGTTGGCTTTCGGTACCTTTGGTATCAAATCCCTGGAAACCTGTTTCATCACAGGCCGTCAAATAGAGGCTGCACGTCAAGCTGTAACGCGTCACATGAAACGTGAAGGTCAGATTTGGATCCGCATCTTCCCCGACAAGCCCATCACCAAGAAACCTAACGAGGTGCGTATGGGTAAAGGTAAGGGTGCTCCCGAATACTTTGTTGCCCGCGTTATGCCCGGCACCATCCTATTCGAATGCGAAGGCGTTCCCATGGATGTGGCTAAGGAGGCTCTCCGTCTGGCAGCTCAGAAGCTCCCCATCTCGACCAAGTTTGTTGTTAAAAGAGATTATATCGAAGAATAAAAGAAGATACAGTCATGAAGAACGAATTAAACATAAAAGAGCTTTCGACTGCTGAGATTAAGGAAAAGTTGGACGTTGAGCGCAACATGTATCAGAAGATGCTTATGACCCATGCTGTCTCCCCGCTCGAGAACCCCAATACCATTAAAGAAAGTAGAAAAAAAATCGCCCGTTTTCTCACCGAGCTCCGTGCCCGCGAGATTGCCGAGCAGAAGCAGAACTAAAATAGATATGGAAAGAAATTTAAGAAAAGAAAGAGTCGGTGTTGTGGTGAGCAACAAGATGGACAAGTCGATCGTCATCATGGTCGAGCGCAAAGTTAAGCACCCCCTGTATGGCAAGTTCGTGAAGAAGTCCACCAAGTTCATGGCTCACGATGAGAAGAATGAGGCCAACATTGGCGACACTGTGCGCATCATGGAGACCCGTCCTCTGAGCAAGAACAAATGTTGGCGCCTCGTGGAAATCGTCGAGAGAGCTAAGTAATTTAGACACAACCACCAAGACAAAAAGAACGAAAAGAAATGATACAACAAGAAACCAGAATGACCGTTGCCGACAACAGTGGCGCTAAGAGTGCTCTGTGTATCCGCGTTCTCGGCGGCACCAAGAAGCGTTATGCCACTATTGGCGACACTATCGTGGTAGCTGTGAAAGACGCTATTCCTTCCGGCAACATTAAAAAGGGAGCTGTTTCTAAAGCAGTTGTGGTCCGTACTAAGAAAGAAATTCGCCGCAATGATGGTAGCTACATCCGCTTCGACGATAATGCCTGTGTCCTGCTCACTCCCGCAGATGAGCTGCGTGGCACCCGTATTTTTGGACCCGTCGCACGCGAACTCCGTGACAAACAATTCATGAAGATCGTTTCGTTGGCCCCTGAAGTATTGTAATAACACAAAAAGAAGAAAAAGAAATGAAATTGCACGTTAAGAAAGGGGATACCGTCATGGTGATTGCCGGTGAAGACAAAGGCAAGACCGGTAAAGTCCTGGCTGTTTATCCCGAAAAGAATCGCGCCATCGTGGAAGGCCGTAACCTGGTCAAGAAACATACCAAACCTAATGCTAAGAACACCCAGGGAGGTATCGTTGAGCAGGAAGCCCCCATCCATCTGTCGAACCTCATGGTCATGGACGGTAAGACTCCCACCAGAATCGGTCGCAGAGTGAGCGAGAAAACTGGTAAACTCGTACGTTATTCTAAAAAATCAGGGGAGGAGATTAAATAATGGCATATATTCCTACTTTAAAGACCAAGTATAACGAGGAAATCCTGCCCGCTCTGATGAAAGAGTATGGCTATAAGACTGTTATGCAGGCTCCTCGTCTGAAGAAAATTACCCTGAACCAGGGTCTCGGCAAAGCAGCTATCGCCGACAAGAAAGTCATCGACAAGGGTATCGAAGAGATGACCTTGATTGCTGGTCAGAAGGCCGTTGCCACTAAATCCCGCAAGGATATTTCTAATTTCAAGCTGCGTCGTGGCATGCCCATCGGTGTCCGTGTGACTCTCCGTGGCGAGCGCATGTACGAATTTTTGGAGCGTCTTATTACTGCCTCTATTCCCCGTATCCGCGACTTCCGTGGTATCAACGACAAGGGTTTCGACGGCAAGGGTAACTACACTTTCGGTATCTCCGAGCAGATTATCTTCCCCGAGATCGATATCGACAAGATCGACCGCATCCAGGGTATGGACATCACCTTCGTGACCACGGCTAACACCGACAAGGAGGCTATGTCGTTGCTCAAACAGTTTGGCATTCCTTTTAAGAATCAACAAAAATAAGAGATAATGGCAAAAGAATCAATCAAGGCAAGAGAACGTAAGAGAGCAAAGATGGTTGCTCGCTACGCTGCCAAGCGCGCTGCTTTAAAGGAAATCGTCCGCACGGGTGAGCCCGAGGAAGTTGAGAAGGCCGTCATCGCTCTTCAGAAACTCCCGAAAAACTCCAACCCCATCCGCATGCACAACCGCTGCCAGCTCACTGGCCGTCCCAAGGGTTACATGCGTCAGTTCGGCATTTCCCGTATCAACTTCCGTGAGATGGCCGTCAGCGGTCTTATCCCCGGTGTTAAGAAGTCAAGCTGGTAATAGATAATTAAAATTTTTTCATTGGTAGCTTTGCAAGTTGGCAAGCCCAATACTACAAAACTTAAAATCAAGAATAATATAATGGTAACAGATCCTATTGCAGATTATTTGACCCGCATGCGCAATGCTATTGCCGCTAAGCACAGAGTTGTCGAAATCCCTGCATCAAACATGAAGAAAGAGATCACCAAGATCCTCTTCGAAAAAGGTTATATCCTTAACTACAAGTTCGAGAACGAAGGCTCTCACAACCAGAGCATCAAGATTGCGTTGAAATATCACCCTGTGACTAAGATTTCCGCTATCTCTGAACTGAAACGCATTAGCACCCCCGGTCTGCGTCGCTATGTGAGCGTTGACCAGATGCCCCGCGTACTGAACGGTCTTGGCATCGCCATCATTTCCACTTCCAAAGGTCTGATGACCGACAAGGAAGCTCGCACTTTGAATGTGGGTGGCGAAGTTATTTGTTACATCAGCTAATTAAAGAGAGGAGATTAATAGAATGTCAAGAATTGGTAAAATGCCTATCCACCTTCCCCAAGGTGTTGAAGTGAAGGTATCTCCTGAGAATGTTATTACCGTAAAGGGTCCCAAAGGTGAACTGAGCCAACAGGTGAATCCTGCCATCACCGTGAAACTTGAGGACGGTCAGCTCCATTTCGAGCGTCCCTCCGACAGCAAGGAGCATAAGGCTATGCATGGTCTCTATCGCGCTTTGGTTGCTAACATGGTGAAAGGTGTCACTGAGCAGTTCAAGACCGTCCAGGAAGTTATTGGCGTTGGTTACAAAGTCCAAGCCAATGGTAACGTAATGGAGATGGACCTTGGCTACAGTCACAAGATTTTCTTTGAGCTTGCTCCTGAAATCCATGTGGAGACTGTGACCGAGAAAGGTAAGAACCCCATTATCACCATGACTTGCTGCGACAAGCAGATCTTGGGTCAGGCTGCAGCAAAGATTCGTTCCCTGCGCAAACCCGAGCCCTACAAGGGCAAAGGTATCCGCTTCCAGGGTGAAGAGGTGCGTAAGAAGGCTGGTAAAGCTGCTGCTAAATAATAATAGTTAGAACGCCAAAGAATAAGCAATTATGGCTACAAAGAAAGATATAAGAAGAAATAAGATTAAATTCCGCATCCGTCATAAGATCAGCGGTACCGCAGAAATGCCGCGTCTCTCTGTGTTCAGAAGCAATAAGGAAATTTATGCACAGGTGATTGACGATGTAAAAGGTGTGACACTGACCGCAGCTTCCTCCTTGGAGAAAGGTGTTGAAAAGAGTGGCACAAAGAGCGAAGTGGCTGCTAAGGTTGGCAAAATGCTGGCTGAACGCGCACTCGCTGCTGGTATCAATACCGTGGTGTTTGACCGTAATGGTTACCTCTATCACGGTCGTGTTAAATCGTTGGCCGATGGTGCCAGAGAAGGTGGTTTAAAATTCTAATAAGTCATGGCAGAAGTAAACGTTAAAAGAGTAAAATCTAGCGAAATTGAATTTAAAGATCGTCTTGTTGCGATCAATCGCGTAACCAAGGTTACCAAGGGTGGTAGAACTTTCACCTTTGCTGCCATTGTTGTTATTGGAAATGAGAATGGTGTCGTAGGCTATGGCCTTGGTAAAGCCAAGGAGGTTCAGGCTGCTATCCAGAAGGGTGTTGACGATGCCAAGAAAAACCTCATCAAGGTTCCCGTGCTGAAAGGCACTATTCCCCACGAGCAGAGTGGTAAGTATAGTGGTGCCCAAGTCTTCCTGAAACCCGCAGCTCCCGGTACCGGTGTTATCGCCGGTGGTGCTATGCGTGCTGTTCTGGAGAGCGTGGGTGTGAAGGACGTTCTTGCTAAGAGTAAGGGCTCTTCCAACCCCCACAGCGTTGTGAAGGCCACTATCAATGCCCTTCTGCAGATGAAGGATCCTTGCATGGTAGCCGAGCTTCGCGGTATCACCCTCGACAAAGTGTTTAACGGTTAATCATAGGAGGTAAAAATCATGGCAGAAAAGACTTTGAAAATCAAACAGGTTAGAAGTATCATCGGTCGTCCCGCCCGTCAGAAGAGAACGATGGCCGCCCTCGGCCTGAGAAAGATCAATCATGAGCGCACCGTGGTGGCTACTCCCCAGGTCCTCGGTATGATTGAGAAGGTGAAACATTTAATCACTGTTGAGGAAAACTAATTGTTAGACACTCCTTGGGAGTTGCTCCTAAGGGATAAAAAGAGAAGAAACTATGAATTTGAATAATCTCAAACCCGCAGAAGGTTCCATCAAGCATTCCAAACGTATCGGCCGTGGTGCCGGTTCCGGCAAGGGCGGTACCTCTACCCGTGGTAACAAGGGTGCCAAGGCACGTTCGGGTTATCACCAGAAGATTGGTTTCGAAGGTGGTCAGATGCCCATCTATCGTCGCCTGCCTAAGTTTGGTTTCAAGAATATCAACCGTGTTGAGTATGTCGGTATCAACATCGACACCCTCAATGATCTTGCTGAGACCAAGAATATCACCGACTTCAATGTCGAGGTCTTCAAGCAGAATGGTCTGATTTCCGGTAAGGATCGCATCAAGATTCTTGGCCGCGGCGAATTGAACAAGACTATCAATGTTACTGCTCATGCTTTCAGTGCTACTGCAAAGCAGGCTATCGAGGCCAAGGGTGGTGCAGCTACAGTAATTGAATAAAGTTAATGAAGTTGATGAAGTTGATGAGGAGCGAACTCTTCAAGACTTCATAAACTTCATTTACTCCATCAACTTCAGTAACTATTAAACAAAAAAATAATGAAGAGATTAATACAGACACTCAAAAACATCTGGTCTATTGAAGACCTGCGCAAGCGAATTCTCTATACATTAGGCTTGGTCCTCGTATATCGTATTGGTTGTTACGTGGTATTGCCCGGTGTTGACCCCTCGCAGTTGCAGAATCTTCAGGCTCAGGGTTCGGAAGGTCTGATGGGTCTGTTAAACATGTTCTCCGGTGGTGCATTCTCCAATGCATCCATCTTCGCTTTGGGCATCATGCCTTACATCACTGCTTCTATCGTGATTCAGTTGTTTGTAATGGTGATTCCTTATTTCCAGAAGATGCAGCGCGATGGTGAGAATGGCCGTAGAAAGATGAATCAGATCACTCGTCTTCTTACTGTCATCATCACTGGTTTCCAGGCTCCCGCTTACATCACCAACATGCAGTATCAGCTGGGTGCTACTTCCACTGCCTTCTATCCTTTCGACGGCACCACACCTCCTTGGACTTTCTGGGCCACCAGCATCATCATTCTGATTGCAGGTACCTTGTTCGTTATGTGGTTGGGTGAACGTATCACCGAGAAAGGTGTTGGTAATGGTATCTCTCTGTTGATTATGATAGGTATTATTGCCCGCCTGCCGTTTGCACTGTTTGGTGAGTTTGTCTCTCGTCTGGCTGATGCAGGTGGTGGACTGGTGATGTTCCTTGTCGAGATCATCGTTCTGTTGGTTGTCATCTTGTTGGTTATTTTACTTGTTCAGGGTACTCGTCGTATACCTGTACAGTATGCTAAACGCATCGTTGGCAACAAACAGTATGGTGGTGTCCGTCAGTATATTCCTATTAAGGTGAATGCTGCAGGTGTCATGCCCATCATTTTCGCTCAGGCCATTATGTTCATTCCCATCACTTTCATGGGTTTTAGAGGCAACACTGACTCTAAGTTCTGGATGGCTTTTGCTGACTATAACGGATTTTGGTATAACCTCATCTTCTTCATCCTTGTGGTGCTTTTCACTTATTTCTACACCGCTATCGCCATCAACCCCAACCAGATGGCTGATGATATGAAAAAGAATGGTGGTTTTATCCCCGGTGTTAAACCTGGTAAGAAAACTGCTGAGTATTTGGAGAACATTCTTTCTAAGGTCACTCTCCCGGGCTCCATCTTCTTGGCTATTGTGGCTATTCTCCCTGCCATTATCCGACTGTTCAATGTGAATACTCAGTTTGCACAGTTCTATGGTGGTACTTCTCTGCTGATTTTGGTAGGTGTCATTCTCGATACCCTCCAGCAGATTGAGAGCCATCTGCTCATGCGCCACTATGACGGTCTGACTAAGACAGGCCGTATCAAGGGCCGTACTTCTATGTCTATTCAGGCGTAACAACTAAAAAGATTATGATCCTCTTAAAGACTAAGGAAGAAATAGAATTAATACGTGATGCTGCCCGCCTCCTCGGGAGATCTCTCGCTGAGGTGGGCCGTCATATTCGTCCGGGTGTCACTACTGCTTTCTTGGACAAGATTGGCGAGCAGTTCATCCGCGACAATGGCGGTATTCCGTTGTGCAAGGGCTATGAGGGCTTTCCTGCTGCTTTCTGCATCTCTATTAATGATGTTGTCGTGCACGGCATCCCCAGCAACGAGGTGTTTATCAAGGAAGGTGACAACGTTACTTTAGACCTCGTTGTCGAGCTCAATGGCCTATGTGCAGATTCTGCCTACACGTTCACTTGTGGAGAAGTCTCTCCCGAGATGCAACGTCTTCTGAAGACTACTAAAGAGGCTCTTTATATCGGACTTGACAAGTGTAAAGAGGGCAATCGTGTTGGCGACATAAGTCATGCCATCCAGATGCATTGCGAAAAGAATGGTTATTCTGTCGTTCGCGAACTCTGCGGTCATGGTGTCGGTTTTAAGATGCACGAGAGTCCCAATGTACCCAATTACGGGGTACCGGGCACAGGTCCTCTGTTGAAAGAGGGAATGGTAATAGCTGTAGAGCCCATGGTGTGTATGGGCTCTAAGAATGTGAAGTTCTCCCAGGAAGATGGTTGGACCTGCCGTACCAAAGACGGAAAGCCCGCTGCTCATTTCGAGCACACCGTTGCCATCGGTAAAGATGGTCCAGATATTCTTACAACATACGATTATATTGAAAACAATAATTAAAGAACGATAAGTACATGGCTAAGCAATCATCCATTCAGTTGGACGGAACAGTAATAGAATCCTTGGGCAACGCAATGTTTCGCGTTGAGTTGGAAAACGGGCATCAAATAATCGCCCATATTTCCGGTAAAATGCGTATGCATTATATCAAGATTCTTCCGGGTGATAAAGTCTCCATTGAGATGTCTCCCTATGATTTAACAAAAGGTCGCATCACTTATCGTCACAAATAGTCCATTTTGTTGAAAGAATGTTGAAAAGAAATAACAGATAAATAAAATAAAAAATGAAAGTAAGAGTTTCTGTAAAGAAAAGATCCCCCGAATGCAAAGTTGTCCGTCGCCACGGGGTCGTCTATGTAATTAACAAGAAGAATCCTAAGTTCAAACAAAGACAAGGATGATTAACTAACAAAAAGAATAAAAAGAATCTATGGCAAGAATTGCAGGTATTGACTTACCCAAAAACAAAAGAGGCGTTATAGGTCTGACCTATATCTACGGCATTGGAAGAAGTCTTGCATCTGAGATCCTGGCGAAGGCTGGTATCGACGAAGACAAGAAGGTTCAGGATTGGACTGACGATGAGCAGAATACCCTTCGTACCATCATCAATGATGAGTATAAGGTTGAAGGCGCTCTCCGTTCCGAAGTTCAGATGAACATCAAGCGACTGATGGATATTGGCTGCTATCGTGGCATCCGTCATCGTCTGGGACTTCCTCTCCGTGGTCAGAGCACCAAGAACAATGCCCGTACTCGTAAGGGTAAGAAGAAAACTATCGCTAACAAGAAGAAAGCTACCAAGTAAAAAGAATTAACTGTGTAGCGGCCAATTGCGGACTATTATTTGACTATTGGAGCAGTTGGTGAACAAAAAGTAAAATCAAGCACAAGTAAAAAATTTATGGCAAAAACTTCTAAACCGACCAAAAAAAGAGTCGTTAAAGTTGAACCTCTTGGAAGAGCATGTATCTTTGCTTCTTTCAACAACGTTATCATTTCGTTGACTAATAATGCCGGTCAAGTGATTTCTTGGTCGTCTGCTGGAAAAATGGGCTTCCGCGGATCGAAGAAAAACACTCCGTACGCCGCTCAGATGGCTGCGGAAGATTGCGGTAAAGTTGCTTATGATTTGGGCCTAAGAAAAGTAAAGGTCTTTGTTAAGGGACCTGGTCAAGGACGTGAATCTGCAATCCGCGCAATCAATGGCTGTGGCATCGAGGTGACTGAAATCGTCGACATTACCCCGCTTCCCCACAATGGTTGTCGTCCCCCAAAACGCCGTCGTGTGTAATTATTAACGTTATTAAGAATAAGTAAAAAATGGCAAGATATACAGGTCCTAAAACCAAAATCGCAAGAAAGTTCCACGAACCCATCTACGGTCCCGACAAGAACTACGAAAAGAAACCTTACGCTCCGGGTATGCACGGCCAAAGCCGTCGCCGTGGCAAGACCTCGGAATATGGCACTCAGCTTCGTGAGAAGCAGAAAGCCAAATACACTTACGGTATCCTCGAACGCCAGTTCCGTAAACTCTATGCTGAAGCTTCCCGTCGTGGTGGCGTCACTGGTGAGGAATTGATGAAACTCATCGAGGCCCGTCTTGACAATGTCGTTTATCGTCTTGGCATTGCTCGCAGCCGTGCTCAAGCTCGTCAGCTGGTGTCTCACTGCCACATCGCTGTCAACGGCAATGTTGTCAACATTCCTTCCTATGAGCTTAGAATCGGTGATGTCGTCTCCGTCCGTGAGCGTTCCAAGTCTTTGGAAATTATTACCGACAACCTCGCTTCTCATGCCAGCAACTACGCTTGGCTTGAATGGGATGGTAACTCTTTCTCTGGCAAGTTCGTCAACTATCCCGAGCGTGCCGACATTCCTGAGACCATCAACGAGCAGCTCATTGTCGACCTTTATTCCAAGTAATAGGGTCTAGTTACTGGTTTCTGGCAAGGACAACATATTCTAGAAACCAGAATCCAGAAACCACATTAACAACAAGAAAGGAATTAAAATGGCAATATTATCTTTCCAGAAACCCGACAAGGTGGTTATGCTTGAGGCTGACGACTTTCGTGGCACTTTCGAATTCCGTCCTTTGGAGCCCGGTTATGGCATCACCATCGGCAATGCATTGCGTCGCGTTCTCCTCTCCTCATTGGAGGGCTTCGCTATCACTTCGGTGCACATTGACGGTGTTGACCACGAGTTCTCTTCACTCCCTGGAGTGGTTGAGGATATGACCGACATCATTCTCAAGCTGAAGCAGATTCGTTTGCGTCGTCAGATTGAGGATTACGAGTCTGAGAAGGTTGCTTTCACCATCGTTGGTCAGACTGAGTTCAAAGCTGGCGACCTGAACAACTTCCTCAATGGCTTCCAAGTTCTCAATCCCGAACTCGAGATTTGTCACATGGAGACCACCACCGAACTCAAGATTGAGCTCACCATCGAGAAGGGCCGTGGTTACGTCCCTGCCGACGAGAACAAAAAGCCGGGTGATGCTATCGGTGTTATCGCCATCGACTCTATCCATACGCCTATCAAGAATGTGAAATACGAAGTTAGTGACTATCGTGTTGAACAACGTACGGACTATGAGAAGCTGACTTTTGACATTCAGACCGATGGCTCCATTCATCCGAAAGAGGCCTTGAAAGAGGCAGCCACCATCCTCATCCAGCATTTCATGCTCTTCAGCGACGAGCGCATCACTCTCGAAGCCGAGCCCAAACCCGTACAGGAAGAGTTCGACGAGAGTACCATGCATCTCCGTCAGCTGCTTAAGACTAAGTTGGTTGACATGGATCTCTCCGTCCGTGCCCTCAACTGCCTTAAGGCAGCAGAGGTTGAAACCTTGGGTGACTTGGTTTCTTTCAACAAAGCCGATTTGTTGAAGTTCCGTAACTTCGGCAAGAAATCGCTAACCGAGCTCGAAAACTTGGTTGCTTCCAAGAACCTTGAATTCGGTATGAACATCAGTAAGTATAAATTAGATAAAGAATAATAAGAAATGAGACACGGTTGTAAAGTAAATCATTTGTCAAGAACCCACGCACATCGCGTCGCTATGCTCTCCAACATGGCCACCTCTCTCATTATGGAGAAGAGAATTGAGACCACGCTGGCAAAAGCTAAAGCGCTCAGAGTATATGTCGAGCCCATTATCAATCGCTCGAAAGAGGACACCACCAACAATCGTCGTGTTGTCTTCAGTTACCTCCACAGCAAGGAGGCCGTCAACGAACTTTTCCGCGAAGTTTCCCAGAAGGTTGCTAACCGTCCTGGTGGATACACCCGCATTCTGAAGACTGGCATCCGTCGTGGTGACAACTCCGAGATGGCCATCATTGAGCTCGTTGACTACAACGAGAACATGCTGAAGGCTGTTACCGAGAAGAAAGCTAAGAGCACTCGTCGTAGCCGTGGTAAGAAGGCTGAAGCCGTTGAGGCTCCCGCTGCTACTACTGAAGAGGCTCCCAAGGCTGAATAATCTTTGAGGAACTTAACAAAAAGGGAATGCGGGAGGCGGTGCTTCTCTGCATTCCTTTTACTATGTAGAATAATTGCTTAAATAATCTTTTAAAAATAATTCGTTTTTTATGTCACAAATTATCGGACTTAAGGGTCGTCAGATTCTCGACTCTCGTGGCAATCCCACCGTTGAAGTTGAAGTTTACACTGAGCAGGGCGCTGTAGGACGCGCTTCTGTCCCCTCTGGAGCATCCACAGGTGTTCATGAAGCTTGTGAACTTCGCGACGGCGATAAATCCCAGTACCTTGGTAAGGGCGTCATGAAGGCTGTCAACAATGTTAACACCGTGCTGAACGAAGAGCTCCGCGGTATGTATGTTGAAGAACAGCGTGCTATCGATCAGAAAATGATTGAATTCGACGGTACTCCCAACAAGAGCCGTCTCGGTGCTAATGCCATTTTAGGCATCTCTCTTGCCTGTGCAAAGGCTGCCGCAATGGAATCGGGTCAGCAACTTTATCGCTACCTTGGTGGTTGCAATGGCTACATGCTTCCTGTTCCCATGATGAACATCCTGAATGGTGGTTCTCATGCCGACAATAGCATCGACTTCCAGGAATTTATGATTATGCCTGTTGGTGCTCCCTCATTTACCGAGGCTCTGCGTATGGGTGCTGAGGTTTTCCACAATCTCCGTAGTGTTTTGAAATCCAAGAATATGTCTACCAATGTGGGCGACGAAGGTGGCTTTGCTCCTAACTTAGGTTCTAACGAAGAGGCTATTCAGGTTGTATGCCAAGCTATTGAGAAGGCTGGTTATCGTCCTGGCGAGGATGTATTCATTGCTCTTGATGCTGCTGCTTCTGAGTACTATGATACTGAGACTGGTCTCTATACCATGCGTTGGTCCAGCGGTGAGAAATACAATGCTGCTGAGATGGTTGACTTCTGGAAGGAATGGGTTGCCAAGTATCCTATTCTCTCCATCGAAGACGGTATGGCAGAGGATGACTGGGATGGTTGGAAACACTTGACCGACGCTATTGGCGACCGTTGTCAGTTGGTTGGTGATGACCTTTTCGTCACCAATGTTGAGCGTTTACAGATGGGACTTGACAAGGGCGTTGCTAACTCTATCCTCGTTAAGCTCAATCAGATAGGTTCTCTCTCCGAAACCATTGACGCTGTTAATCTGGCCACCCGCAATGGCTACACATCCATCATCTCCCACCGTTCTGGCGAAACCGAGGATACCACCATTGCTGACCTTGTTGTGGCCTTGAATACTGGTCTCATCAAGACTGGTAGTGCCAGCCGTACCGACCGTATTTGCAAATACAACCAGCTCATGCGCATTGAAGAAGGTCTTGGCGACCAAGCCCAGTTCTTGGGTCGTAACTTCAAATACATCAAAAAGTAACCCTGTTTCCATCATCATAACAACGCAAAGGGGACTGACTAAATAGAGTTAGTCCCCTTTCTTCATTCCCCACCCTT
The DNA here is from genome assembly GCA_016280915.1 of Bacteroidales bacterium. Lineage (GTDB taxonomy): Bacteria > Bacteroidota > Bacteroidia > Bacteroidales > P3 > Colimorpha. The sequence goes on along the minus strand of JAEEHQ010000045.1, from coordinate 40,449 downwards.
GCCTTTCAGTGCTTCCTCCATTCCTAAGCCATTTCCCCTTGCCACTCAACAAAAAAACGTCGTCATGTCTTGTTTTGTCTCAATAGTGTCCCCAATAAATTTTCCCTCCCACGCTTTCTATAATTGGCCCTTTGCCGTCTTGAAAGTATAGTGGGCTGTAAGAGCGATGGTGTTGGATTGGATTTGTGAAATGTGGTGCTGATGCTTGTATGGTTTGGGCGTTTGGAATGTTCAAATGTTAATTTTTTTGTACTTTGGAAAAATATATGTATTTTTGCAAGTTCAAAATCGCTCTAGTATAAAGTATGACTGATTTTTGCCATATAGGTCCAATGCCGTTTTTATTCTCATTGGCACTTTGTGTCACTTCCGATAGTCACCGAGTTTTTCTTCACTCTGGGAAGCTGAGTAGCAGGGTTTTCGTTGGCCCCACGCTGCAAAACCTAACGATTTCTTGTATGGGGTTTCTACGAGACGTTGCCAGGTTTCGGCAAAGAAAGCAAGCTTCCTTTGCACTCGACTTTGCAACGTTTTTAAGATTCAGCATCTTCGATGCTGTTGAAGAATCAGTCAAATATAGCATCAGGGCCTTCAAGACTAGCTAGGCAACATAATTATCTATAATACTTTATTAACCAATCATTAAACACTTATATGTACAAGATTGAGCAACACCCTATTTTAGACATCCCGCAGAGCGAGATAGTGGAATTTATCTATGACGGACAGAAGGTGCAAGGGCGCAAAGGATACACCATTGCTGCTGCACTTCATCAGGCCGGCTTCCCCGTCCACAGCCATAGTATTAATGGTCGCAATCGCAGCCTCAATTGCGGTATCGGCAAGTGTGGCGCATGCGAAATGATTGTTGATGGGCAGGTTAAAAGAATCTGCGTCACATTGGTTGATAACGTCAAAGAGGTGCACCATGTCGATACCAGTGTCTACGAGATTCCCGAAGTTCGTACAGAGCTTCCACGTGAAGTTAAAATATTTAAAACGCAGGTGGCTATCATTGGTGCTGGTCCTGCGGGTTTGGCATGTCGTGAACAACTCAATGCCTTTGGAATAGACAATTTGGTAATTGACAACAACAGCCGCATAGGTGGCCAGTTTAACATGCAGACCCATCAGTTCTTCTTCTTTGAAAAAGAGAAACGTTTTGGTGGCATGCGTGGTTTTGATATTGCCAAGACTTTGGCAGGTGATAACCACGAAGGAATCTTGCTCAATAACACCGTTTGGGATTTACTTGAAGGTCGGCGGGTTGCCATCAAGAATATCGTCACGGGAGAAATCTCTTATGTCGATGCTGACCATCTTGTGGTTGCTACAGGTGCGGTCCCCTTTATGCCCACCTTCGCCGACGACGATGTGCCAGGAGTATACACTGCTGCTGTGTTCCAGAAGATGATGAATCAAGAACACACCTTGTTGGGCAAACGAGTGCTTACTGTAGGTGCTGGTAATATTGGTTACCTCACCTCCTATCAAGGTATGCAGGCTGGTGCCACCATCAAGGCTATCATTGAGGCCATGCCACGTGAGGGAGGTTTCCCCGTTCAGGCCAATCGTCTCCGCCGCTTAGGCATTCCCATCATGACTGGCTACACCCTTGTTCGCGCCATTCCTAATGCCGACCATACAGGAATAACTGGAGCCGTGATTGCCAAATGTGAGAATTTCAAGGCCATTCCTGGCACAGAACAGATTATCGACGATATAGATATTATCAATATTTGTACAGGCTTAATACCTGACAATCAGTTGCTTGTTAAGGGGCGTGAGGTTTTCGGACACAACACTTATGGTGTTGGTGATGCCATCCGTATTGGCGAAGGCACTAGTGCAGTCCTACGTGGACGCCAGGCTGCTTATGAGGTAGCGCAGGCCTTAGGAATACGTTATAATTATGATGAGTATCTCGATATCTCTCGCCAGTATATTGACTCACAGCAGCATCCTGTCCGAATCTTGGAGAAGCCCAATCTGCCTACCGAAGAGCGTATGAAGATGAAACCTTTCGTTCAGGCCGACTGTCTCTATGGTTTTGCCTGCAACCCGTGTAGTTTCTCTTGTCCGCAAGGAGCCATCAGCAAGCCAACAACCTCCAGCACACCCACAATTGATTACGACAAATGCATAGGTTGCATGCAGTGTGTTTCTAATTGCCCAGGCTTGGCAATCTTTGGCTATGATATGAACAAGCAGTTCGTCTTCCTGCCCATTGAGTATGAGGTGCCTGATGGAGTTGAAGTCTTCTTGGTCGACAACAATGGTCAGAAAGTAGGAGAGGGGTTGGTAGAAAAGATTCTCCATAAGCCAAACAAAACCCATGTGGCACGAGTAAAAGTCCTTTCCCATCAAGGTGTGATGACTAACATCAAGGGCTTTATTACCAAGGCGGGGTATCCTGAACCTCTGAAACTTAAGCCATTGGTCGAAATCAAAGACCCTGCTGAGACATACGTCTGCCATTGCGAAGATATCAAACTCGACACGGTCCTACAGGTCTTGGGCGACCGTAAAACCATCTCGGTTGATGAACTCAAGCACATCACCCGTTTGGGTATGGGCCCTTGTCGTGGCAAACGTTGTATCCCACGTGCTCGACAAATTCTGCGTAGCTATGGAGTTGAATTGGTTGGAGATGCCACACCTCGTGCCCCACTCTCCAATCAGGTAACCATAGGCGATCTCTATAACAGCCAGTCGCGTGAGGTCTTTATCTTCCCCAAGATGAACGACGTGCAAAAGGAACATATCGCTATTCTTATTGCAGGTGGAGGAATTGCTGGAAGTGCACTTTTCCGCTATTTTGCCGAGGCCGGCAAGAAACCCGTCATGATCAACTACAGCCGCGGAGCTTCGTGGCGTTGCATTGGTGGAGGACGACCGGCATTCTCCAATCCCGACATAGCCGATATAGCTGTTCACAACCACGAGATTTTCAAGGAGATGCAGAAAGTGCACAATATCAACTACCATCTCACACACTATGTCAATCTGGTTCATGATGATGCCACCTATCGGTCACTCGATGCCTCTCGTGCTTGGAGTGATGCCTATATGATTGAGAGAAAAGATTTCAAAAAAGAGATCTCTCCATTGTGGGATGACACCAAAGATACCTATAGCCATGCCTTAATCACCCGCGATTGTTGGCAGGCAACACCTGGCCGTGTCATCGACTACATACGTGGTATTGGCGTACAATTAGGTGGACGCTATTATGAGGATTGTGAGTTGCTTCATGTTCAAAAAATTGGTGGACACTATGTCGCCTTGGTTCGCAATCACGAGGGCCATTACATTGAGTATACTTGCGACCATTTTGTCAATGCCATGGGTTGGGGAGCTGAAAAGTTTATCGACCAACTCGGCCTTGACACGGGTCTTTATCCTGTCAAGCATCAGGCCTTCATCACCCGTCGTCTGCCTATGATGGGCCCCAATGGGGGGCCATTGGATATGGTCATCGACCGCCGCCATTACAAAGGCTTCAGTGCTGTATATGGCCAGCAATGGGGACACACCGGACAGATTATAGGTTGTGCCAGTCCTGCCACGGATGCTTATGAGGCTCGACAGAACATTAAGTATAATAGTAAGGAATTCTTAGAAATAGTTTCTGAGGTCTTTGCTGAATGGATTCCCAATCTTCGTGAAGTCGGCTTTTTGGCTGTATGGGCTGGCCGTTATACTGAGCCTCGCTATATCGTTGACCCTGAGGTCGGTCTCTGCACAGGTCTTCGAGGTCATGGCTTTATGTTGGGCCAGTATCTTGCAAAACTTTATGTCGACAAGTACCTTGGCCGCGAAGTGCCCAGCTACATGGAAGATCTCAAGATTGGAGGCAAGGGCCTGTCAGAGAATGCGTTTAAATAGGAGGAATATACCATTTTACATTTATTCATCCACCTCCGTAGGCAGCACAGCCCGCGGAGGTTTTTTTAGAAGTTCTTGTAACAGAAAGATATGCCAATTATGAAACAGCACAAAAAACGTATAGCCATACCCGACCAGCTTTTGGCAATCCGCAAAGGTAATCGTGAAGCCGAACGCGAAATACTGGGAGATGGCTTCCATGTTCGTACGCGAATAGTCCGCAGCAAGAAGCGCTATTACCGCAAGCGCAAGCATCGCGGAATGAACGAGGAGTAATTTTCTTCAAGTATAGAAAAAAAAGCGTATATTTGCATTTTCAAACTAACACTATACAATAATGGATCGAAATATCATTCATCAGCAATTTCTAAATCGCTTTGGTGGTGCAGAGGGCAGTTTCTATATGGCACCGGGTCGTATCAATCTTATTGGCGAACATACCGATTACAACGGTGGCTTCGTCTTCCCAGGAGCAGTTTCTCAGGGCATCATGGCTGAGGTGCGTCCCAATGGTACTCGTTGGGTGAGGGCCTATGCCATCGACCTTAAGCATTATTGCGAGTTTGATATCGATGACGACCAGGGACCCGAGTCTGTCCATTTTCGGTATATCTATGGAGTTGTCCGATTGTTAATGGCCAACGGTGTCAAGGTAGAGGGTTTCGATGCGGTTTATGCAGGTGATGTCCCCATAGCAGCCGGAATGAGTTCTTCAGCAGCTTTAGAATGTTGTTTCGGCATGGCGCTCAACGACCTTTTCCAAGGCAACCTCGACCGCATGCAGTTGGCTCTGATAGGTCAGGCTGCAGAGCATAATTTTGTGGGTGTTAAATGTGGTATCATGGACCAGTTCATTTCCATGCACGGCCGTGCAGGCAGCTTGGTATGCCTCGACTGTCGCAGCGGTGAATTCGAATACCTACCTTGGCGCCCTAAGGATTACCGTTTGGTGCTTATCAATAGTTGTGTCAAACATGAGTTGGTAGGTTCTCCCTATAACGATCGCCGTAACAGTTGTGAGCGTGTGGCACAAACGTTGGGAATAGAATCCTTGCGGGATTGCAATTGGGATATGCTGAACAAAGTGAAAGAGAAGGTTAGTGAAGAAGACTACATGCGTGCACGTTATGTTGTTGGTGAAGTAGACCGTGTGATGGAGGTGAAGGCTGCCCTGCAAAGAGATGACTATGAGACAGTCGGCCAGCAGATGTATCTCACTCATGAGGGACTCAGCAAAGACTATGAAGTCAGCTGTGAGGAGATTGATTTCCTTGTAGACGAGGCCCGTCGCCATGGGGTGACAGGTTCCCGTATCATGGGCGGAGGATTTGGTGGCTGCACCATCAATTTGGTCAGAAATGAAATCTATGACTCCTTCGTAACCGAAGTGCCTTTGGCCTTTAAAGAAAAATTCGGCGTGGAATGCCAAGTCATTCCCGTGGTCATTGGCGATGGAGCTAAGAAGCTGTTTAAAATTTAATTCAATGATTTTCTTAAAGCACCTGAACGGCATATTTGAACCCCATTGTCCCCTCGGAAAGGCGAAAAATCTGCTCGTTCATGTCCATAATAAAATTCATCAATCATATTTAAACAGATTCTAAAAAATTGTAACATAAAACCTTAATTATACGATGAAAAAGATTGCTCTATTACAGCTTCTGACCTTACTGTCCTTATGCGTGCAGGCCAAAGATAAGATTCAGCAGTTCACCTTAAAATCTCCTAACGGCAAGTTGGTCACTCATATCGTTGCCACTCCCGAGCAGGAAATTACCTATGATATTGTCTATGATGGTGTAACACTCATGCTTCCATCTCATCTTGGTTTGAACCGTGTTTATGAAAAAATGGTTACGGCTCAAATGCCTGTGGTCGGGACTTCTACTAATACTGTTGACGAAATGGTGTCCTCTCCTTTCACCCGTCAGTCCTCCATGCGGAATCATTATAATGAGTTAACGTTGAAAGTAAAAGTCTCTAAGAATGTGCTGTACGTCATCTTTAGGGCCTACGACGAGGGCATCGCATACCGCTATCAGATGGTCCAGCCCTGCCGTGTCAAGTTCGAGAAGGTCGAGTATATTTTTGCTGACGATTATAATGCCACCTTCCCTTATGTGACTAATTACGAGGAAAACAATCATGCCTCACAGTACAGTTCCTCGTTCGAGAATCTGTACATCACCGATGCGCTGTCTGAAATGAAAACCGACCAACTTTGTTTTCTCCCTCTGCTGGTGCATGGCCCTCATGGCGTGAAAATTTGTCTTACTGAGTCGACGCTGACAGATTACCCAGGACTCTACCTCAAAGGCATGGGCGATGGCGGCCGTTTGGAAGGTGAGCATGCTCCTTATCCCAAGACCCTCGAGCAGGGTGGACATAACAACCTCCAGATGATTGTCAAGGAACGCGAAGATTATATAGCTCAAGTGGATAAGTTGTCCGTACTCCCTTGGCGTATTGCCATGGTGGCAAAAAATAGTGCCGAATTGGCCATGAACAATATGAGCTATCTTTTGGGTGAACCTTGCAAAGTGTCAGACCTCAGCTGGATAAAGCCCGGCAAGGTGGCTTGGGATTGGTGGAACAACTGGAATATAGCAGGGGTGAATTTCAAGTCAGGCATCAATAACGACACGTATAAATACTATATTGATTTCGCCTCAAAGTATGGTATCGAGTATGTCATCCTTGATGAAGGGTGGGCAGTAAATAACAAGGCCGACCTTTTTCAGGTGGTGCCAGAGATTGACCTTCCAATGTTGGTGAGGTACGCCAACGAGCGCAATGTCGGTCTCATCCTTTGGGCAGGCTATTATGCTTTTGACCGCGATATGGAGCATGTTTGTCAACACTATAGTCAGATGGGAATCAAAGGGTTCAAAATAGATTTCATGGATCGCGATGACCAGATTGTGACCAACTTTTACAAACGTGCAGCTTCCATGTGTGCCAAATATCATCTACTTGTCGACTTCCATGGCGCTTTCAAGCCCGCAGGTCTTAATCGTACCTATCCCAATGTTCTCAACTTTGAGGGTGTTGCGGGTCTTGAACAGCTCAAGTGGGCTCCCAGTACTTGGAATCAAGTGCAGTACGACACCGAAATCCCTTTCATCCGTCAGACCTCTGGCCCCATGGATTATACCCAGGGTGCCATGCATAATGCCGCCAAGGGTTGTTATGCTCCCTGTTGGAGTGAACCTATGAGCCAAGGCACTCGTTGCCACCAGTTAGGTCTCTATATCGTGCTGGAGTCTCCCCTCAATATGCTGTGCGACGCGCCCTCAAATTACAAGAAAGAGCCCGACTATACCCGGTTTGTGGCCGACATTCCTACCACATGGGACGAAACCATGGTCCTTCAGGGTGAGGTGGGCGAATACATTGTTACCGCCAGACGTAAGGGAGATACCTGGTATGTGGGAGGCATCACCAATTGGACGGAGCGGGAAGTGGTAATAGATCTCCGTCAGCTTACAGGAAAAGCTTGTCAGGTTGAGATTTACCGCGATGGGGTCAATGCCGACCGTAAAGGTAGCGACTATTGTCACGAGTTCACTTCCAACTCACAAATCAAGGTAACCATGAAACCGGGTGGCGGTTTCGTCATGCGGCTTCAGTACTGATTGCTTAGTATCTTCAGCAAAACATCTTTGTCAGCTATAAACCAATATACCTATGAAAAAAATAATTATTGCCTTGTTCTGCTTGATGTTGGTTCCTGTGTTTGCTTGCACCCGAGAGAATGAGCCATCCCCCAATGTCCCATCCGATACCGTCGTGAAGCCTGAGATTCCACTGAACGACAGCGTGTTCTTTTACGAGCAACGGCTTTTTGCCCCCAATTCCTATGGTTCCCGCAACTGGCGCATTCCGGCCATTTGCACGTTGAACGACGGTACGCTGTTGGTCGTCAACGACAAGCGCAAATACAATGAAGGCGACCTTCCTCAAGATATCGACATAGTCTGCCGTCGCAGTACCGACAATGGTCGCACTTGGTCTCCGCCCACCACAATCATCCAAGGCTCTGGCTATAAGCATGGCTATGGCGACCCGGGTGTGGTGGTTTGCGAAAATGGCGATGTGGTGCTTACCTTTGTGGGTGGCAACGGTCTCTTTGCCTCCACGGCCAGCGACCCTATCAGTACCTACATCTGCCGTAGCACCGACGGCGGTGTCACTTGGTCGGAACCAATGGATATCACCAAGACCCTCTGGGGAGACGAAGCTTTCAATCCTGTTTGTCGTGACTATAAAGGATCCTTTTGTGCCTCTGGCAACGGGTTGCGTCTCAAACGTGGCGAGCACAAAGGTCGCATTATGTTTGTGGCTGCCATGTGCCGCAAGGATGCCAATGTGCTTGACAATTTCCTTGTCTATTCTGACGATAACGGCATCACTTGGAAGGTCTCCGAGATGGCCTACTCGGGTGGCGATGAGGCCAAGGTGATGGAGCTGGTCGACGGTCGCATCCTCATGAGCATCCGTCAGACGGGTGCCCGCGGCCGCAATATCTCAGAGGATGGTGGCGCCACCTGGGGTACCCAGGGCACCTGGCCAGAGATGACCACTAATGCATGTGACGGCGATATGCTGCGAATTAGTGCTACTGATGATGCGGCCGAGAAGAACATCCTGCTCCATTCTATACCCAATTCCATGAACCGAGAGAGTGTGAGCGTCTTCATTAGTTATGATGAAGGTCTGAGTTGGCAGGACCCTGTACTCCTTTGTGAAGGTCCTTCGGTTTATTCCTCCCTCACCCTCCAACACGACGGCACTATCGGATGCTATGTTGAGAAGAACACCCCTAATGGTTGCGAACTTTGGTATCAGAATTTTACCTATGCTTGGCTGCTGAGCCAATTAAGTGCTGATAAATGAATAAAAAAAGAGTCTCTTTTATCCTCCTTCTGTTGACATTTTCTATTGTAGATGTCTCCCAGGGCCAGGAGGTATATAAGTTTTGGATAAAACTGCACGATAAAGTTGGTTGTGCGTTCTCTATCGATAACCCTTCCGCCTATCTGAGTCAGCGGGCTTTGGAGCGCCGTCAGCATCAGCGTATAGCTATTGACAGTCTTGACCTCCCTCTGAGTGAGACATATCTCCGAGCTTTCCGTCAAGCTGGTTTTATCATACAGAACCAATCCAAATGGCTCAATGGGGTTACCTTGTTTTCTCCAGATTCTATGATGGTGTATGCTTTGGATACTATGTCTTTTGTCGATACGGTAATTTTCTGTGAGAGAAGTACAATCGAGGCTCCCAATATAGTAGCTGTCGGGCCAGGTTTGGCCTATCTGCCAATGGCCTATGATTCTATCTACGATTCTAACTATTATCTTCACAGCTATCCCCCAATAGCCCAACTAAATGGCATCGACCTTCATAGAAATGGATTTGAAGGACAGGGACTTATCATTGGCGTATGCGATGGAGGGTACCCAGGTGTGGATTCGATTGTCTATTTCAAAGCCATGCGCGACGAAGGTAGGCTTTTGGCCACACGCGACTTTGTATGGAGTGGCAATCAAGTCTTTTCTATCCATGGTCATGGAACCAAAGTGCTCTCTCTCATGGCTTCCTACTTGCCTGGCTTTTTCGTGGGCACGGCCCCCAAGGCTTCTTATGTGCTTTGTCGAACCGAGAACACCGAGCGTGAGACAATTTTGGAAGAGTACAATTGGATTGCTGCTGCCGAATACCTCGATAGTATAGGAGCTGATATCATCACCACCTCCTTGGGCTATTTTACTTTCGATGATAGTCTTCAGAATCATACGCTTTCTGATTTAGATGGTAATACAACACCCATTACTATTGCCGCCGACATAGCTGTCAGTCGTGGAATGTTGGTGCTCAATGCTGCTGGCAACAATGGCGAGGAGGGCAATGGACGGCTCAACGCCCCTGCCGATGCCAAGCAGGTGCTCACCGTTGGAGCTGTCACTATAGAGAAAGAATGGGCGCAATTCAGCTCCTTTGGCCCCACCGCCGATATGCGGGTAAAGCCTGATGTCATGGCTATGGGGGCGGAAGTGTATGGCGCTACTGCCGAGGGCAACCTTTCTATGGCCAGTGGCACCTCGTTGGCAACGCCCATCATGGCGGGAATGATGGCTTGTCTTTGGCAGCGTTATCCCAATCTTACGCCTTCTCAGCTGTGCGATAGTGTCCGTGCATGGGGCAGTTTGGCTGACCATGTGGATATGCACAGTGGGTATGGAATACCCGACTTCTCGCGGGCTTTTTCGGCTGATTCTGTTCAAGGGGTTGATATTCAGCAGATGATGGGTGCGCCGCTCCTTTTCAAGCTTAGCCCGAATCCTTGTTGGAAAAGTGTGTGGGTAGAGTTGCCGACAGGCTTTTCTTCGAGTGGGGCAGTTCTCATTATTCGTGATTTGATGGGTCGACTGATTAAAGAAACCCCAATTTCAACCACCCGCTTCGCCGTTCCGCTGGATGGTATGCCATCAGGTACGTATTATGTAACCGTAATCGCCCCCGCGGGTAGCAGCACACAAAAGTTGGTGGTTAGATGATGGTTGCCGGTGCCTTGTATTGTTTGTCATATAATAATCTTAACAACCTATGGAAATAAATATCCGATTAGAGAAACCTGAGGATTACAGCGAGGTGGAGAATTTGACTCGCGAGGCTTTTTGGAATGTATACCGCCCGGGATGCTTGGAGCATTATGTGCTCCACCGGTATCGCACTAACCCTGACTTTATTCCCGAGTTGGATTACGTAATGGAATTGGATGACCGCATTATTGGGCATGTCATGTTTTCGAAAGCGGAGCTGGTGTTGGATAATGGCGAACATGTGCCATCGTGGACTTTTGGCCCAATCAGCATCCATCCCGACTTCAAACGCAAGGGTTACGGTCTTCAATTGTTGAACTATGCGTTGGAGAGGGCTAGGGCAATGGGTGTCGGGTTCCTTTGCATGGAGGGCAACATCGACTTCTACTGCCATGCGGGTTTCGACCTTGCCAGCAAATTTGGCATCCACTACCACAACGAGCCGCACGATGCCGAGGTTCCCTATTTCCTTGCGCAGGAACTAATACCTAACTGGCTTAGGAGCTATGGAATAGTGGAGGCAACGTATGCACCGCCTCAAGGCTATTTTGTTGCCGACCATCATCCCGACGACTTCGAAGCCTATGAGGCCACCTTTCCCACGAAAGAAAAACTGCGTCTACCTGGCCAGCTGGGCAATTGAGAATGAAAATATCAAACAAAATAACATGAAATACTTTATCCCCATTTTAGTTTCGGTCGTTTGCCTGCTCTCAGCATGCGGCACACGACAAATCCAGCCGAAGGTGGAAGGTCACTACACCTACGAGCATGCGTTCAACTACGATTTAGAAGGAAATCATTTCGATGTACATGAAACTGGCACAATGGACTTCTTTGCCGACAGCACAGCACTCGACTCCGCCCGTCAGGTCTATTTCATCACTTCCGAAACAGGTGACACGACGACTGTCGTGTTCAACTACGTCAGCCCCAGCCGGTGGCATCTCGACGGTGAGGATTTCTACTTTGCAGGAATCAAAGAGGATTTCAGAATGGATGTAGTAGCGGGCGACACAACGTCCTTATTGCCGCAAAAGATTATCACGGTTGTGGGCGGTAGCATCGACTACGAATACAAGTTCCACTTGGACACTTTGACGGCTGACCTCCTGCAATGGAGCTTTACCTATCGCGACGGTCACAGCGACACTTGGCGTTTCTATAAAAAATAGTTGCTGTATCTATCGGTAATAAAAAAGGAGTGCCTTTGAGACACTCCTTATTATTGCTTTTGGGGTGGGAGGTGGGGTTCGAACCCACGACCTTCGGATCCACAATCCGGCACTCTAACCAGCTGAGCTACGCCCACCATTTTGATTTGAAATCGGCTGCAAAATTACTAACTTTTTCCGACATAACAAAATTAATTTCAAAAAAAAATGTATCTTTGCCTTATGATATCAAAGAACAAATTAAAGGAACTTGCTGTATATAAGCAACAAAAACGGTGTGATGAAGATTCACTTTTTGTTGTCGAAGGGGTAAAGATGTGCGAGGAGATTTTGGCTGCAAATGTCCCTATCCAGGTGGTTTGTGCAACAAATTCATGGCTCTCTCAGCATCCTATCATCCCTCAATGTGCGGAACTATTTGAGGTTGATGCAGATGCACTCGATCGTCTTAGTGGCCTCCGCACTCCCAACGAGGTGTGGATGCTTCTCGACCGCAATGTCCTGAATGGTTCCAAGGCAGAGGGTGCTCCGCTTGTCCTTGCGCTTGACCATGTGCAGGATCCGGGCAACCTCGGCACCATCATCCGCACCGCCGACTGGTTTGGTGTCCGCCATATCGTATGCAGCGAAGGTACCGTTTCTTGTTTCAATCCCAAAGTCGTGCAATCCACCATGGGCGGACTCTTCCGCACCCAAATCAACTATACCGACCTTCCTGCTTATCTTGCCAGTTGTGGCCGACCCGTCTTTGGTGCTCTTCTCGACGGCGATAATATCTGGTCACACACAAATCCCATCCATCTGCCTCAAGAGGGAGCCATATTGGTCATTGGCAACGAGTCGCGCGGCATCACACCCCAAGTCCAGTCATGCGTCACGCACCGCATAGCCATTCCCAATCTTGGTGGCACGGCCGAATCTCTCAACGCCTCCGTTGCCTGCGCCATCCTCCTCGCCGAGTTCCTTCGTTGACAAGCGAATGAGTATAAAGAACAAAAAAACAATCGGTTCCTCAGAAAAACGAGGGATGACCCTACCTGATTCCTAGATCCATCTCTTTCTTGCGGTCTCCTCGTTATCTCTTTGCTAACTTCTCCCTCTTTTCTTTACTAATTAGCTAGCTCATCCCGAGAATTTGCCAAGCATTTCGCTACTTGTTTCCGTATGATGGAACAGGTTACCCCGCATTTGGCCTTCCGATGCTTATTATGTTGCGAGTTGCCTTTTGTTGCACCTCTTTTTAGAGCTTAAGGATTGTGGTTTTAAAACACAAGACCTTTCCGCGATTAGGAAAGGTCTTGCTGATGTTACATGAAATGGGTTTGATAGTTGAGATATGTCAACTACATGAAATAGTATCGTTTGTTGTTAGTTGCTGGCAACGGTGCGGTACTTCATGTTGCCGGTGATGGTGGCGGTGAGATTGCCGATGATAGGCACAGCCACGGTAGCAGAACCTTGAGCGGTACTTGTCCAAGTCATCACGCCATTGTCAGGAACACTAATGACAGGATGCGTCATGGTCACCAGGACAGAGGCATCTATACCCAAGGTGTCGATGGCAAGATGGATGGTGTCGTTCTGAAGGTGTAATCCAAGCGTATCGACAGTACCTTTGACGTACAAGCCGTCGCTGCTGGTCATGATGATGCCGTATTCCTGATTGGGGTCTTTAGCAACGGTAACTGTCTCCACATCAAGGTCTCGATCCACAGGAAACTGGAACATTCCTTGTACGTTGATGGTGAGGTCGGTAGTGCGGGTCATCAGGTATTTGCCAAGGTACGGGGTGATGTCGGGTTTGCGCTCATCGTTAGTGGGATTGGTGTTTTCTTCTTTTTGGCAGCCACAAGCCAAAATGGCAACAACGGCCATCATTATAAAAAGAATCTTCTTCATGATGAATGATTTTTGTTGTTTAAAGTTTAATGTTCATAACGATGTTTTTTTTCAATTATTGTTCATTTTGGACTTTTTTATTTTTTTTAATCCTTTTTTCATCAAATGAGAAAAAAAGTGTATCTTTGCATTTATTATAAGCATTCAACAATGGAACATTTAGAATATCAAGAGGGACGTACCGAACTGGAATCTTTGGGCAAATTTGCTATGATCGACCGTCTTACCAGTGGTTTCCCCCATTTCAATAAGAGTACCGTCAAGGGTGTCGGCGATGATTGCGCCGTGCTGGGTACTGGCAAGAAGAAGACTGTAGTCACCACCGACATGTTGGTAGAAGGCATCCATTTCGACATGATGTATACTCCGCTCAAACATCTCGGCTACAAAGCTGTTGCCATCAATCTCAGCGACATTTGTGCCATGAATGCCACTCCTCGTCAGGTGTTGGTGAGCATAGCGGTGAGCAACCGCTTCTCGGTAGAAGCTCTTGACGAACTCTATGCAGGTATCCGTCTTTGCTGCGAGCGATATGATGTGGACTTGGTGGGTGGCGACACCTCCAGCAGTCGTCTTGGCATGGTCATATCAGTCACGGCTGTTGGTGAGGTGGAGAGCGACAAAATCACCTATCGCAGCGGTGCCAAGCTTCACGACCTCATCTGCGTCAGCGGCGACCTTGGCAGCGCCTACAGCGGTTTGCTTGTGCTCGAACGCGAGAAAGTGACCTACCAGGCCAATCCCAATTTCCAACCCGACCTCGACAGCTATGACTATGTGTTGGAACGTTACCTGAAGCCCGAACCCCGTGCCGACATTGTCAAGCTTTTGGCAGAAAAGGAGATAGTCCCTACTTCCATGATTGATGTCAGCGATGGTTTAGCCAGCGAACTGCTGCATATTTGCAAACAGAGCAAGTGCGGCTGTGAGGTCTATGAGGAACGTCTCCCCATTGACTATCAGACGACTCGAGTATGCTCTGAGATGAGTCAGAACATGCTGCCCGTCAGCAATGCCCTCAATGGGGGTGAGGACTACGAGCTGCTCTTCACCATCAGTCAGAAAGACTATGAAAAAATCAAGGACAGCACCGAGATACACATCATTGGTCATATCACCGAAGAGGGCTCTCCTGCTGTTATGGTCACCCCTCAAAACAGCACCATCCAGCTGCGGGCTCAGGGCTGGAAGGACAACAACTAACGCACCCGCACCCTACAAGTAAGCACAAACAAAAATGAGTGTATTGATCTTACCCGACCAACCAAAATATGTTGCATGGCGTCACCGCATGGTAGCCCAACTAAAGCAAAGGGGTATCACCGACAAGAAGGTCCTCGACGCCATGGACAAACTTCCGCGGCATTGGTTTGTTGGTGAAACCCTGCTCGACCATATCTTGTATGATGTCGACCAAGCCCTCACCATCGACTGTGGTCAAACCATCTCCAAACCCTACACCGTTGCCTGGCAAACACAGCTTCTGGAGCTCAAGCCCATGATGACGGTCTTTGAGGTAGGCACCGGCAGCGGTTACCAAACTGCCATCCTCTGCGAGATGAAAGCCCGTGTCTATACCGTTGAGCGTCATGCTCCTCTTTTCCGCAAAACGAAGGAATTGCTTGCCGCCCTGCGTTATACCCAAGCCCATTGTTTCTTAGGAGATAGTTTCAACGGAGTGCCGGAGATGAAGGACTTCATGTACGACCGTGTCCTCGTTACCTGTGGCGCCCCCGAAGTCCCCGAGGGCCTGATGAAACTGCTCAAGGTGGGCGGCATCATGGTCATACCTGTCGGTAATGAGGAGCAGCGCATGTTGCGCATATTCAAAGAAGGCGAGTCCCCCGCTCAATGGCGCATTGAGGACCTTGGCGATGCCAAGTTTGTCCCGATGCTCGAAGGAAGGAATTTTTAGCAGTTGCCTCAATCGGGTATTACCTGTGCGGTACCTGCGACAAGGTATTGCTTGCCGTCGTCCAGATTTTGGCAAATCCAGCGGGTGCGTCGCTTTTCGATGGCGCGGAAGTGTATGTGAGGCTTGGCTGTAATGCGGAAGGCGGTGCCAGGAGCCAGCTGGTTGAGGGTCAGGTCGTCGGCTGGGTTATAGTTGGGGTTATGGTGTCGCAGTAGTTCCTCTATTTTGTTTTCTACTGGATGGCTCAAAGGAATGCGTGAGCAGTATCGGCGCATCCAAGGGTGTAACTCTTCGGGGAAACAACTCATGTATTGCAGTATCAGCTGGCGGTACGCTTCTTGCCATTCGTGGCCATGGGGCTGTACGTTGGAGCCATGGTGCTCGCGGGTGTTGAGGTGTGCCATCTCATGCAGCATAACCCAGAGGAAAAAATAAGGGTTGAGGTTGCCGTTGACGCTGATTTCGTGGAATGGATGACGTTGCTGAGGCCAGCGGTAGTCGCCCAACTTGGTGTGGCGTTCACGAGTGATGTGCAAGTGGACGCTGTGCTGTTGGATAAAGTCGAAAATGGGGTCTACTGCATTGGTGGGCAAATAATTGCCAAGGGTGCGTTTGTATTTTTCAATAGTAGCGGAGTCCATCGGTAGAAAGTGTGGTAGGAGTGACCATTTGTGCAAATGTCGGACAATCGCAATGACGGCGTTTGCGGTGCTTGGGCATGTGTACCCCTTTGTTGCTGCAACTGGCCAGAAAGGCAAGCAACAACACCGACAGGAATAGGAGCGATAGGGTGCGTCGTGGATGTTTCATTGTTTGTAATAACGGCACTTGGACGTTATTATTGTGCGGGGGAGTCGGTTTACTTAAGCATTCTGCTATTCTTTCCCCGAGGACCGTTCAGGACGTTGTCTCTTGATGCCGAGGACGCACCAGCGGATGAAGGGGATGCGGCTAATCACCTCGTTAATCAGCGGTGAGAGGGTGAACACGGCAACGGCAAGGATGGGGTAGATGGCCGCTGGTGGCAGCTGGGTATGTACTTTCAACATATATCCAAAGCTGGCAATTACCAGATAATGCACGATATAGAGCCCATAGCTGCTGCGGGTCATGTAAGAGGCAAAAGCTCCTGTACGGTCAAAGCATGCACGGAACCACCCCATCATTGCAAGGCACATCAGCCACCCGTAGATACAGTTCAATCCACTACTTAGGTATTGCGGCGAGGTATTGTCTTGACCGAAAGTGGTCACTACCAGCCATGTCCCGAAAAGAACGGCGCACACCATCAGCGGCACCCAGGCTTTAGCCACCTTCTCTTGCACTAGGTTGTGTGAGAAGATGAAGTAACCCATCAAAAATGGAATGAGGTAGAAGAGCGGCTTATAGAGGTTCAACAAGCCGTCGGCCGATTCGGGACGTGGATGTTGTATGAGGGTTTGTTCGCCCAACCAGAACAGCACGCCCAGCATGATTATCCAAAAGATGCCTCTCTTTCCCCACCAATTGTGAAATTTGTTTGAGGGGTCTATCTTCCTCACTATCAGCAGGACCAAAGAGAAGAGCCAAAGGTCCTGTATGAACCACAGAGGACCGATTCCACTTATTGCACAAATGAAGTATTTGATGGGTTGTGGCACCGATGCCAGCATGTCGGGATTGGCTATAAGAGTGTTGAAATAGCCGGTCATCCATTGGAACACGAAAAGGCCGATGGTGGCAGGAACCAGCAATTTGCGGGTACGCGAGCGGAACCAGTCGCCGGCAGCGTGGCGCTCCAGGGCATAGCGTGCGCTGATGCCTGCCAGCAGGAACAGCAAAGGCATGAACCAGGGATAGAGGATATACATCAACACGTCCTGGTATTGGGGGCCGTCGCCGAAACCGCCTATGCCGCCAAAGACGTTTTTGTTGTTATAGAAATAGATGACATGGTAGAGCAGTACCAGAAGTACTACTACCCAACGTAGGTTGTCAATCCAATGTTTGCGCGTAGCTGTGTTATTCATTTTTCATGAGGAGTTGTGTTAGGAATGCTGATAGGGCGGGTGATAAGATGTTCGCGGGTGATGTAGCGGTCGAAGAGGAAGATGGCTATGGCTACAACAAGCAGAGAGCAGATGCCAGTTAGGCCGCAGCTTGCGTCAATGAGGTCGTTCCAGTTGTTCATGTCGATAAAGATGTAGGCCATGCCTGCCAATGCGTTGAAGGTGCCGTGCATGACGGCCGCCACGATGACGGAGCCGCTCTTGACGCGGAAATACTGGATGATAAAGCTGAGCGGGATGCTCAGTACCACCATCATGAGCACACCCCATTGGGGATGCTGTGGGTAGTTGTGTCCGAGGAGGATGAGCGGTGCGTGCCACAAGCCCCATATGATGCCGATGATTATGGATGTGGTGAGGAAGTTTTTGCCCTCGAACTGTTTGAGCAGATATCCGCGCCAGCCAATTTCCTCACCGAAGGCGAAAAGGGCATTGATGGTAACACCTGCCACCATGCCAGACAAAAGGGTTATCCCCACCATGCCTACGGGTTTATTCATAAAACCGAGAGGCACCGTTTCGCCTGTGACGTTGAAACTAAGGCCTATTGTCCAGTGGGTGAAGAGAATCGTGAGCAGTGGGATGAGGGGGACGATGAGCCAGCCGAAGAACCACCAGCGGTTGACCTTCCAGCTGATGCCGACATTGCGAAGCAAAGGCTCTTTGCTCGATTTCTGGCAGATGAGTGTCGCCACCAGAGGAATGAACATGCAGAAGGAAGCCAATAATTGGGTTGCACCTGCGAACGAAGCGACATTGGTCCCCGAGAGATAGAACACCAAGCCTGCCCCCCAGATAAGGCCGTATGCAATGGCGATATAAAGTTTTACGTTTTTCATCACTATCCTAATGTATCTATATCTATTGTGCCTATCGTATCTATAACCCCTATTTTGAGAACATTACTTTCTCGCTGTTGAACATGCGTGTCAATCCCCAGACGGCAATGCCCGTGTAGGCGATGTCTGATACCAGGGTGATGAGTACGGGTGTCCAGCGCATTGAGTGGGCAAATACGTCTGCCATCACCTCAATGGCGTTGTAGAAGGGGATGAGGTAGATGGCCAAATTGTCCGCTGTGCCGGTTTGGAACATGGGCAGCAGGCCTGCCAGCATCACCACGAGCATGAAGGGGGTGATCATCGTGCCGGCATTCTTCACATCCTTGGCAAGGGCCGAGAGGAGGCTCACGGCAGAAGCCATCACCAACACCGATGCCAGGATGACCAGCAGCAGAGCGATGTAGTCGTTGGGGGTGTAGTTGAAGGGTATGTCGATGCTTTCGTCGCTGGCAGCTATCATGTTGGGCAGCGACAGGGCGATGCCGATAAAACTGCTGATGCCGCTCAGAAGGGCAATACTGCTCAGCGATACAATTTTACCCAACGCCAATTCGTTGCGGCGCAGGGGGGTGACCAAAAGGGTGGCGATGGTGCCACGCTCCTTTTCGCCGGCAATGGCGCTTGGGGCGATGGCCATCGTGCCGCTGAAGAGCATCATGATGATGAGCATGGGGAGTAATTTGCTCAGTATGTCGCCAATCATCTGGTCGTCGCTTGCTTGGTCGAAAGATTGCTCCTCGCCGTCGGCACGGTTCACGTCGAAGAGGTTTGCCTGGCTGTTCTCATATGCCGTCAGGGTGGCGTCTAATGCATAATAAACACCGTTTACGGCATTGTTGGCAGAATTGTAGTAAATCTCAATGTTGGGGGCAGGAAGACCACTCTGTGGCGAGTAGTTGGCCACCAGCGAGTCGAACCCAGCGGGGAAACGTATCAGCATGTCGTTTAGGTCCTTATCCTGCAGCGCGTCGATGTCGCCTTGGTTGATGGGTTGCTGCACCAGCAAAACGTTGCTTTCGGGCAGCGTCAGCACCGGCTCCATACTGGCCGGCATATTCTCCACGCGAACAGTCACCAAGTCCTGCTTGCCTTGTGATTCCATATTGCGTATGCCCACGCCCATCAAACTGTAGATAAGATAAATCAGCAAACCCGGCATGATGACGGTGGTGAACACCAGCTGCCGGTCTCTGAAAAAGCGGGCAAACTCTTTGCGTATGATGGTCCAAGTGTTGTTGCGGTTCTTCATTCTTCGCCTCCTTTCATTTCTTTATACAGGTCAAAAAAGCGGTCTTCTATGCTCACCCCGTTGCACACCTCGTCGAGGGTGCCGCACGCTGCCAGACGGCCGTCGATGATGATGACCACGCGGTCGCACAGGCGTTCCACCAGGCTGAAAATGTGGGTGGACAGGATGATGGTCTTGCCCTGGTTGCGTAGCTCCTGCAGGAAATCGGTCACCGTGCGGGCGGTGATGACGTCGAGGCCGTTGGTAGGCTCGTCGAAGATGATAATGGCCGGGTCGTGCACCAGCGAGATGACGATGCTCAGCTTTTGCTTCATGCCGGTGGAGAGGTTGGCCACCTTCACCTCGGCAAATTTGTTGATGCCAAAGCGGGCGAACATGGCCTGCTTGCGTGCCGCGGCAATGGCGGGTGGCACGCCGTGCAGCTCGCTGAAAAAGTCGTAGAGATAGTTGGGCGTGAAAAAGTCTTCCAGCTTTAGTTCGCTGGTGAGGAACCCAATCTTAGAGCGTACCGCCTCGGGTTGGCTGACAATGCTGCAGCCATCCAACCAGGCATCGCCATGGTCGGGCTTGATGAGGGTGGCCAGCATGCGGAGGGTAGTTGTCTTGCCGGCGCCGTTGGGCCCCAGCAGGCCGAAAATTTCACCTTGGTTGGCGGTGAACGAAAGGTCGTCAACAGCCACCTTGGTAGAGCTGCTTGTATGCTCTATTCGTTGTTGTTTCTTCGACAAGGAAAAGGTTTTCTTGAGACCTTCAACTCGAAGGATTTCAGTCATATAATAAGAAATTGTTGGTTATTATCTAAATATGAATCTCTATTAATAATTTGTAAAATCAAATCTATTCAATCTTCTTCCGAAGTTTCATCTCAGTAACCGCAAAAACTACACTAATCACCATTATCATCGAAACAGAAACTACCGGTATAAAGAAATCACCGTTAAATCTCTCCGGCCAAAGCAAGGCGGCAGCAATGGCCGCAAAAATTAAGACGATGGCCAGTGTGTTGATGCCGGCAGAAATATAGCGCAGCCCTTCGGGGTCAGGTCCATAGGTGATGCGCTCAAAACGCAGACCGCCCTCTCGTTTCTTTAAGGTATAGTTGCGGTTGAATTTGTCGGGGTTGAGGGTGGCAAAGCAGAGTACTCCGCCAGCAATTATCTCGCCTACCAAGAACAGCAGGGGCATGGCTATGCGCATGGTGACGCTCTCTTTCAGCAATAGGGCCATCAAGAGGGTTTGTAGCAGCAGGATGCCAGCCGAGACAATCAACAAAATGCGGGATATTGTTCTATTGCGTTCCTTCATGATTAATGATTCTTTTGGTAGTTTCTGTAAATGCTTTGCACCGATTTCACCACCGCCACCATCGTTCCAGCAAAGCTCAGGAGGCAAAGGGCGATGGCTGCTGCTGAGGTGAGCTTGTTGCCAAAGGGGTTCAGTCCGATGGCTTTGAGCGAGAATAACGAAAAACTAATCGAGATAAACAGGCAAATGCCACCCGCTACGATGAAGTGATAGCCATCGGGGTCGTAGGTGCGACGTGAGGCAGCTCTGATTTGTCTGAAGGAACCGCCCAACGCGGGTGGCTCAGACAGATTCTGGCGGCGTAGGATAGGGTAGGCCGTCACGGCCAGCACCAACAGTTGTGGGAGGAGGTTAACAACGATATGGGAAACCTTTTCACTTCCCCAGGGCATCTTGATGATGACCGACACCGCCGACACCAGGAAGAGAAGTCCTGCAACGATAATTAGGCCAATACCTATATTTCTGCGTTGTTCCATAATGCTTATTTCTGAATACTCTTATACATCGACCAAAACATCACCCCTGTAGCGACAATACAGAATGCAAGGATGGCAATGGTGGAAGCCCAGCTTCCGAACGGGTCCCACCCTGTGTTTTTGAGAACCTCGATGTTGATTATTAAGACTAAGGTCAGTGCTGCCACGCCCAGCGTAATGTAGCGGTAACCTGCGGGGTCGATGAGACTCTGCGTGGTTGCCTGATCCTTCCCTTTCAATAGCGGCTTGGAGTCGGGATGGGTAAAAGCCCATACCGACGGGACCAATAGTGCCACTTCCGCCAGCATAAAGACTACTATGCGGATTCGGGTATCTGCGCCTTCCGGCATTCTGATGAGGTTCCATACCCCCGACATCAAGCAGGCCGCACCTGCCAGTGCCAGCAATACAATTCCGATGATTCTACGACGTTCCATCTTAGTCCTCCTTCTCTTTATTACCAGCGGAAGTTTTCCGCGGGGTGCGTTTGGCACGTTTGAGGGCATCGGACAGAATCCATTCTATCTGCCCGTTGGTGCTGCGGAATTCGTCCGCAGCCCACTTCTCGATAGCCTCGTAAACTTCGGCATCTACCCTCAGTGCAAAACTCTTTTTCATTTTTTCTTCTTAAATGGTTTCAGGTCTACAAGCCAGATGATGACGGCAAAAAGCACAGCAGCAATAAGGTCGTGAACAAGTATCCGATGGGTGTATCCGCTTTCGATAAGCATGTCCAACACGAAAAGGAACACGAAATCCAATAATGCTAGAAAGGCATAGAACTTCCAAGTGTGTGTTTTCTGCGTGGTCATATTGATGGTTCCGCTTTATCAATTATACAGTGTACCCGTGTTAATCACTGGGCTGGCGCTCTCGTCGGCGCAGAGCACCACCAACAGGTTGCTCACCATGGCGGCTTTGCGCTCCTCGTCAAGTTCTACGATATGCTCTTTGGAGAGTTTCTTCAGGGCGAGGTCTACCATGCTCACGGCACCGTCCACAATCTTTTCGCGTGCCGAAATGATGGCCTCGGCCTGCTGGCGGCGCAACATCACGCTGGCTATCTCAGCAGCATAAGCCAAGTAGTTGATGCGGGCTTCCACCACCTCTATACCTGCAATGTTCAGGCGACTGCGTAACTCTTCTTCCAGGCGGTTGTTGATTTCCTCGCCGCCGCTGCGCAGGGTCAGTTCCTCGCTGTGGTGGTCAATATTGTCGTAGGCATAGAGGCCTGCCACCTTGCGCAGGGCTGCGTCGCTCTGCACGTTGACGAAATTGTCGTAGCCATTGCTCTTGGTGGTCTTGACTCCGTCTTTGTCGATGGTAGTGGTGGAGTCCACCTCAATGTCGAAGCAAGCCTTGTAGGTGTCTTTGATTTTCCACACCAGCACCAAGCCAATCATAATCGGGTTGCCGTTCTTGTCGTTTACCTTGATGGGGGGCACGTCCATGTTGCGGGCGCGGAGCGAGATGCGACGTTTGGCATAGAAAGGATTCACCCAGAAGAAACCATTGTCCACCACTGTGCCGCGATATTTGCCAAAGAAGGTCAGCACCCGCGAGAGGTTGGGCTGTATGGTCATGAAGCCTATGATGTGCAGCGTGTAGACAATGCAACCTAGGCAGCAAACCATTATGGCAAAGCCTTCGCTGGCCGTAGTGGTTGCCAATATAATGGTTAATACCAAAATCAGAATGTTGATAATCAAATGGATGAAGCCGTTATTGGCTACCGTCATTTTTTTTGTAAACTCTTTTGTTTCCATGTTATTAATATTTTACTTTATATATTTCTTAGCGATTCGTCCGACTTTATTTTTGTTTTCAAGCCAATATCATTTTGATATCACTTTGCAAAAATATGAACTTTTTTTTATTCCACCAATTTTTTTTTTCGTATCTTTGCATTCCCGATGCCGAAAAACGGTTGCTATTTATTGACTTAGAATATCATAGACTTATGAAAAAAATTTTATTTTTTTTGTTGCCTCTTTGCTTGGTATTCATCCCCAACGACACTTTTGCCCAGACGGTTGAGGCCGATTCGGTGGATGTTTTGCATTACGACCTGATCCTGGATATGGGTCACTCCGTCGACAAACAGCTCAGGGCTACCGCCGACATCACCTTCCGCCTCACCCGTGACTGTCGGTCGGTCACCTTCGACCTAATATGCGACTCACTCTCTCCCATCAGTTTAGATGGTGTGGTCACCCGCGGTTATACCTACGACCGCGACAACGCCCTCCTCAGCGTCTACATCTCTGGTGGGCAGGCAGGCGACACCCATGTCGTCTCCGTGCCCTACGTCTCCAACGGCTATGTGGAGAGCTATGGATTCGGCGGTTTGCACATGGATAACAACATCTACTACAACCTCGGTGCCGCCTTCTCGGCCTATCCCCATGTCTATGGTCGTAGCTGGTACCCCTGCCGTGACAATTTCTACGACAAGGCCACCTACCGCTACACCGTCACCGCCAAGCCCGGCTGGAAAGCCCTCTGCAGCGGCGTCAAACAATCCGAGGTCTCCAACCCCGACGGTAGCAGCACCAGCGTCTGGCTCCTGCAATATCCCATTCCCACCTATATCTCCTCTGTTTCCGCAGCCAACTGGCACGTGATTGAGCGCCAGTACGAAAGCATCTATGGCACCTATCCTGCCATTCTGGGTTTCACCACCCACGACAGCGCCAGTGTGGCTGCCACCTTCGACATGCTTGAGGAGGTGATACCCATGTTCGAACGTTGCTTTGGCCCTTACCGTTGGGAGCGTGTCGGCTATATCTCCACCCCGAAGGGTTCCATGGAGCATGCCAACAACATCGGCCTCGTGTCGCAATGCATGGCCTCCACCGACAACCTCTGCCACATGACCATCTGTCATGAGCTGGGTCATGCCTGGTTTGGTAACCTCATCACCTGTTCCAACGAGGGCGACATGTGGATTAACGAGGGCGGCGCTACCTTCTGCGAGGAGGTGGCCACCGAGGCCATCTTCGGTAAAAGGGCTGCTGTCAACTACTACCAGGAAAAACTCTCCACGGTGCTTCGCTCCGCCCATATCGACGATGGTGGCTGGCGTTCCCCCTCCGGCATGTCGCAATACCACACCTACGGCACCACCACCTATCAACAAGGAGCTATGGTGTGGCATTCGCTCCGCGGCTATTTGGGCGACTCCCTCTTCTACGACTGCATGAACCGCCTGTTTCGCAATTGTGCCTTTGGCAATCTCGATGCTGCCCAGTTGCGCGATAGTCTCGCGCTCTACAGCGGCATTGACCTCACAGGCTTCTTCAACTTCCATGTCTACCATCCAGGCTTTGTCGACTACTCCATCGACAACCTTGTCGTCCAAGGCAACCAAGCTACCCTCACCCTCCGTCAGCTCCTCCGTGGCACCGACCACTATGCTTTCGGCAATCGTGTGCCTATCACCTTCTTCAGCAGCGACTTGCAGCAGAGCGACCAGCTGATGATTTTCGACGACAGCATCGCCTCCCAAACTTTCTCCCTTCCCTTCCAGGCCGCTTTTGCCGTGGTTGATTACCGCCACCAACTCTCCGATGCCTGCACCGACAACGCCATCTCCCTCTCCGACAAAGGGCTCAAAACACTCGGCAACAGTTTCTGCAAAATCATGGTGAGCGATGCCACCAACGACACCACCGCTTGGGTGCATGTGGGTCACCACTATGCCCACCCCACCGGCGATCAACAGGAGGGCATCGTGCGCCTCGCCAACCGCTATTGGGAGGTTGTAGGCAATGTGCCGTGGGAGGGCAACGTCACCGGCCGCTTCCTCTACAGCATGGGTACTAGTGGCACCCCCGAAGCTTCCTTCATCGACTTGGATTTCTACGACAAGCCCTACACCCTTGATTCACTTTGTCTCCTCTATCGTGCCAACGCCCAACAGTCGTGGCAGGTGGTGTCGCGCACCCGCACGGCCAGCAGCACCCTCTCCTCCGGCTATTTCACCGCCCGCCTCTTCCCGGGGGAGTATGCCTTGGCAGTTATCGACACCAACCTCATGGACATTCATGCCCCCGCTCAACCCTTGGCTGAAAGTCCCTTGCGCCTCTATCCCAACCCTACCTCGGCCGGCCAATTCATCGTCGACCTGGGACAATATGACAAAAAATTCGACATCCTAATCTACGATGCAGCAGGTAGAAAACTATTGCAAAAGAATGGTTTACGTAGTGGCGACCTCGTTAGCCACCACCTCCCCGCAGGAACTTATGTCGTTTTAATTAAAAATAATTTCTTATCTTTGCAATCGCAAATTATAGTACAATGAGAAACGTTAAAATTGTTTTACTGATGGTTATGCTCGTTGCCGCCAGCTCGGCAATGGCACAGTTCAAGCAAGATAAACCCAAGGTGGAATACATGCTCAAGGTCGAAGCCGGCTATCTGCACAATATGGGCAACTACGGCCAGCAGAAAGTGGTCAGCGACGGCAGCACCAACCCCGAATTTCCCAACGGCTACAACCTCCGCGACAACGAAGAGGCTTTCGGTCTCAACGTCATCAACGGCATCAACATCAGCCAGGATTTCTTCCTTGGCTTTGGCCTTGGCTACAACTATTGCCTCCCCCTCTATCAGGGTAACAAGGGAGTGAGCGCCAGCCATATGGCTCAGGGTTTCATCGACATGGATTACCGCCCCATCAACGCCACTTTTGCCCCCATGGTGGGTGCACGTCTCGGAGGCAGTTTCCTCATGAACAACAACAACTACGGCAACACCATCACCGAGTATGTCGAGCTCTATGCCGGTCTCAACTGGTTCTACGACCACGCCTACCAGCAGATGGATCGCAACTACCACAGCCTCTACATCGAGGCCGGTGTCGTGCTGGTGCAGCAAACCGTCTTTATCCCCATCCGCATCGGATGGCGTCTCTAACCTAAGCAGTATCAGACTTTGGAAAGTACCCGTCAACAAAAAATAGCGCGTCTCATCCAGCAGGACTTGGGCGACATCTTCCTGCGTGAGATGAAGCCTGTGCTGGGCAACTCGCTCATCACCGTCACCGGTGTCCGCGTCTCCCCCGACCTCTCCATTGCCCGTGTGCATGTCAGCATCATGCCCATCGGGCAAATCCCTGCACAGGGCGGCCAGGATGCCGTCCCTGCCACCAAGCAGGGCATCATCGATGCCATCCTCACCCATGCCTCCGACATCCGTCGCCGTCTCGGCAACCGTGAGGCCAAGCAGTTGCGCATCATCCCCCAGCTCGACTATTACCTCGACGACTCCCTCGACTATGTGGAGAAAATCGACCGCCTGTTGAAGCAATAGGGCCATCGGTCCTTCACCACAGGAGCTGCCATGAACTTCAACCTACTCATTGCCCGACGCTATTTCTTCTCCCGCAAGCAGAAGACAGTCATCAATATTATCTCTTGGATATCTCTTATCGGCATTGCTGTCAGCACCACGGCCCTCATCGTGGTACTCAGCGTTTATAACGGCATCGGCCAGCTCACCCAGAGCCTCTTCAACTCCTTCGACCCTCCGCTGTTGGTCGAGCCCGCCAAGGGCAAGACTTTTCACACCAACGATATCCCCTTTGCCCAGCTGCAGCAGATGCCTGGCGTGGCTGCCGTCTCCTGCATCGTTGAGGAGAACGCCTGGATAACCCATCGTCACAACCAGGCCATCGTATCGCTACGTGGTGTCGATGCCCACTACGCCGCCATTACGGGCTTGGACACCCTCATGTATGAAGGGGTCTATGGACTCAAAGCCGCCGTGGATGTACCCTTGGGTACCCCCGATACGTTGGCCGACCCGTCGGTCTATTTCCTCCTCTTCGGAGCCGAAGTCTATTACAATTTAGGCATACGCGAGGCCTCCAATGACCCCGTGGCTGTACATATTCCTAAGCGGGGAGTGGCCATGGGCATGACCATGGATCAGGCCCTCAACACCGCCTATGCCTATCCAGGAGGCAATTTC
Source organism: Bacteroidales bacterium (assembly GCA_016280915.1). GTDB lineage: Bacteria > Bacteroidota > Bacteroidia > Bacteroidales > P3 > Colimorpha. The sequence continues at coordinate 13,071 of JAEEHQ010000045.1, read as the reverse complement.
TATATTCAGCAGGACATCGACAACCGATACGTGGTGGCCGACATTGGCTTTGTGCGGCAGCTCATGAACTATGCCCCCGACGAGTGCACCGCCCTGGCCGTCGCCCTCGCCCCCCATGCCAATGCCACCAAACTCAAAGGAGAAATTCGACAGCTCTTGGGCGACCACCTCACCGTCAAGGACCGTTTCGAGCAGCAGCCCATCTACTACAAGATATTCCGCAGCGAACGCCTGGGCATCTACCTCATCCTTGCCCTCATTGTGCTCATCTCTACCCTCAACCTCGTGGCATCGCTCTCCCTGTTGGTCTTAGACAAGAAGCGCGACATTGCCACCCTCCGCAGCATGGGCATGCAGCGAGCTGACATCCGGCTTACTTTCAGGATAGAAGGCATGATGATATCTGCCGTGGGTGTCGTAGTGGGTCTCTTGCTGGGTTTCCTCATCTGCTTCATACAGCAGCAATTCGGCATCGTCAAGATGGGCGACAACTTCATCGTCTCCGCCTTCCCTGTCGCCATGCGCGCCATCGACTTTCTCCTCACATTTCTTTTGGTAATGGCCATCAGCACCCTCTCCGTCTTCCTCGCCGTCCGCAGCAACACGGTTGCCAGATGACGGTTCAGCCATCATTTGTTATCGCCAATAGAGCATCGCTTTATCTCGGGGTAAGCTCATTGGTGTGACTTTGATAGTCCATTATTTACTGGATTAAACTTATTTAGGTTTGTATTTGGTGAAGGACTGGCCGCAGGGCATCTACCTGATGCTGGTGCAGACAGCCTCCGGCATCTCCACCAAGAAACTCATCGTCCGGCCCTGAGCCGTTTCAATGTAAGAGTGAAAAAAAGATATATTAGAAAAAGGGAGTGAGTCTCGTCAAAGTCAACACGGACTAACAAAGGTGATGGCATGAGGGAGGTTTTGGACGAGGTAGTGGTTGCTGTGGAGCATCTCGCCGTCGATGACCAACCAGAAGGGGTGTGGACTTGAGATTTCGACGTTGGCTGCTTGCTGGTAGAGCATGAGTGACTGGGCATCGGGACGATGGATGTGGGTACCATTAGAATAGGCTTTGACAAGGGAGGCGAACTTGAAGAGAGACATCTTTTTAAAGAGGTTGACCTCGAGAAGGCCGTCGTCGTTGAGGGAGAGGGGGGCACACATGTAGTTGCCACCGTTGAAGCGTCCGTTGCCAAGGGTGCAAAGTAGCATGTGACCGTCGAAGAAGGGCTTTCCATCTACTTTCATGCAGACATAGTTGCTGCGGGAGGTGAAGAGGCTGCGGATGATGCCGGTAGTGTAGGAGTGTTTGCCGCCGATGATGGGTTTGCGCCGTACGTCGTTGCCCACCTTGCACACCATGGCATCGAAACCGAAGTTGCAAACGTTGATGCTGTAGCGTATGGGGGCTTGGTGGGGGGCGCCATCCTGGAGGGTGGTGTAGCTGATGCGCATGACATCGACAGGGTGGGGGATGCCTTGCACCAGACGGTCGAGGTCATTGAAGTCGTCGAGGGTGCCGTAGTATTTGATATAGTCGTTGCCGCTGCCATTGGCGTGGACGGTAACCTGCACGTTGGGGAAGCCGAGACAGCCGCTGACGACCTCGTTGAGGGTGCCATCGCCGCCACAAGCGTAGAAACGGACTTGGTGGTTGGGGTGGTCGGAACACCAGCGACGCACCCAGGTGGTGGCATCGCCTGGGGCCTTGGTGAAGTAAATCTGATAGTCGAACTGAGGGTTGGAGGCGGCATAGGCCTCGACTTTGTGGGTGAGGATGGCAGAAGCATCCTGCTTGCCGGCACAGGGGTTGACGACAAAGATGTGTTTCATAATGAATGCAAAAATACTAATAATAATTAATATGGAAGGAAAAAATTCTCTTGTTTAACAAAAAAGTTGTATTTTTGCATTTTGTATTTGGTCGCGCTGAGATGGGCGGTGGCTTTTGAATTGAAAGGCTGCAGGGATGCCGAGGAGAGAGGATCGAAACGAGAGAGACTGGCCGCTTGGGGAAATGAATGTGACCATAGAGCAATCTGTAGAACTTGACAATAGGATAAGAAATGAATAGTATACGCAATTTCTGCATAATCGCCCACATCGACCATGGCAAGAGCACGTTGGCCGACCGTCTTTTGGAATACACCAACACCGTCTCTCAACGTGAGATGCAGGATCAGGTGCTTGACGACATGGACTTGGAGAAGGAGCGCGGCATCACCATCAAGAGCCATGCCATTCAGATGGATTATAAGTATGAGGGCGAGGGGGAACGTAATGGCAAGTTGTTTACCCTGAACCTGATTGATACGCCAGGGCATGTGGACTTCAGCTACGAGGTGTCGCGAGCCATAGCGGCCTGCGAGGGTGCCCTGCTGGTGGTGGATGCCACCCAAGGCATTCAGGCACAGACCATCTCGAACCTCTACTTGGCTTTGGAGAATGATTTGGAGTTAATCCCCGTGATGAACAAGATAGACCTGGACAGCGCCATGCCTGAAGAGGTGGCCGACGAGATTATAGACCTGCTGGGGTGCGAACGGGAGGACATCCTTGCATGCAGCGCCAAGACAGGCGTGGGAGTGCCAGAAATCCTGCAGGCCATCGTGGACCGGATTCCTGCCCCCAAGGGGGATGCCGAGGCTCCGTTGCAAGCGTTGGTTTTCGACTCGGTGTTCAATCCTTTCCGTGGAATCATCAGTTATTTCCGCATCATGAACGGCACGCTGAAGACCAACGATTGGGTGAAGTTTGTGAGCACGGAGAAGGACTATCACGCCGACGAGATAGGTGTTCTTAAGCTCAACATGGAACCCCGCAAGCAGCTGAGTGCCGGCAATGTGGGTTATATCATCAGCGGCATCAAGACCTCCAAAGAGGTGCGGGTAGGCGACACCATCACTCATGTGCAGCAGCCTTGTGAGAAAGCTATTGAGGGTTTTGAGGCTGTGAAGCCGATGGTGTTTGCCGGTGTGTATCCTGTCGACACAGATGACTATGAGGAGTTGCGCTCTTCGTTGGAGAAGTTGCAGCTGAACGATGCCTCGCTGACTTTTGAGCCGGAGAGCTCGCTGGCCTTGGGCTTTGGTTTCCGCTGCGGATTCTTGGGACTGCTGCACATGGAGATTGTGCAGGAACGACTGGAACGGGAGTTTAACATGGACGTGATCACCACGGTGCCTAACGTGCAATATAAGGTGAAGTTGACCAACGGCGAGGAGATTGATGTGTACAACCCTTCGGGTATGCCCGAGCCGAACAATATCGCCGAGGTGTATGAACCTTATATCCACGCGCAGATTATCACCAAGGCCGACTTCATTGGGGCGGTAATAAAGCTGTGTATGGACAAGCGCGGCATACTGAAAAATCAAAACTACCTGACGACCGACCGCATAGAGATTTCCTTCGATCTGCCGTTGGGCGAGGTGGTGTTTGACTTCTATGACAAGCTGAAAAGCATCTCGAAGGGCTATGCCTCCTTTGACTACTACCTCAATGGCTACAAGCCTTCGAAACTGGTGAAGCTGGAAATTCTGCTCAATGGCGACCCCGTGGACGCTCTCTCCACCCTCACTTATGTCGACAATGCCTATCCCATCGGGCGTCGCATGTGTGAGAAGCTGAAGGAGCTCATCCCCCGCCAACAGTTTGATGTGGCCATACAAGCAGCCATAGGTAGCAAGATTATCGCCCGCGAGACGGTGAGACAGGTGCGAAAGGATGTGACCGCCAAGTGCTATGGTGGCGATATCACCCGTAAGCGCAAACTGTTGGAGAAGCAAAAGGAGGGTAAGAAGCGTATGCGTCAGGTGGGCAATGTGGAGGTGCCGCAGAGCGCGTTCCTGGCTGTGTTGAAACTTGATTAATAATTAACTTTAATAACTGATAATTAAGAAAATTCATGAATACTTGGTTTTTTGTCATCGTGGTTTTAGTGGCCGTATTGGCCACCCTGGCTATTGCGGGTTATGTCTTTTATCTGATTACGAAACGTTATTTCGACAACCAGCAAAAGATGCAGATGCTGCAGATGCGTATTGACGAGCATCGCGAAGCGGTGAAACTGGTCACCCCCATCCGCCTGCAGGCCTATGAGCGCATGGCTCTCTATCTGGAACGTATCAGTCCCGAGAGTTTGGTGCTGCGCTGCTACCAGCTGGGCATGGACACCAAGAAGCTGCAGAACACAATGACCAAGACTATCCGCGACGAGTGGGAGCACAATCTCAGCCAGCAGGTGTATGTGTCGAGCGAGGCATGGAACATGATTCGCGAGGCCAAGGACGAGATGACCGGCATCATCAATTCGGCTGCCATCACCATTCCCACCGATGCCGACCCCACCCGATTGGCCAGCGCGGTCTTTTCTTCGGTGGCTACAGGTGAGGTCCCTACCACAAAGGCCCTCGAGTTCCTGAAACAGGAGATGCGTGAGCTGTAGTACCTATGGTGGGGCAGATGACCCCTTGTTTTTTTTGGCAGAGGTTACAATAATTGGCTTGTTGTGGCTACAAAATCATTGGCAAAGATGGAGGATGGCCATGGGTAGGCCTCCATTCTTGTTGCCTTAGTGGGTTGATAATGGGTGTGTTGTAAGTTTATTTTGGTCGGGTAGATTTTTTTTTGTACTTTTGCATTCTATTTATGAAGAAATATATCTATTTTACTATAATAATTCTGATGGTCGCTTTCGTGGCGCAGTCTTATGCCCAGGACCGTCCCAATGCTAAACAAAATAAGACAATTAAACCTAAAGTTTCTTCCAGCGACAAGGGAGGGAGCCAGATAAAGTACAACAAACTTGTAAAGACCAAGGACCCGGGCGATGAGTACTCGGGAGTGCGCATAGATAATTTTGCCCAAAAGAAGCCTAAAAAGAAAAAGGTGAACAACGACACCGTGGACGTGGCCGACGATGTGGAGGGCAAGTCACCGACAAACGAGGACTATTATTATTTTGATGAGAACCCACAGGACCGCGAGGACCGTGAGAATGCTTTCTACGATGCTCCCAGCGTGCCCCTTCCCAGTATGCCCAACCTGCAGGAGCGTCCGGGCCAACCCGAAGAGATGGACGATGATGACAACAGCGACTTGGTGAGAGGTTTGCCTGATTTCCTCCTATCTCAGAAGGACGACCCTGGTGCTGAGAGTGAGGATGAGATATTGTATGCCGGCGACTCGGCTTCGGTGCATTCCGAAAAGATGGATGTGTCGCTGATGGAGCCCGTCACTCTCTCGTTGGTAGATCCTGACCACGGCAAGCATTTTGTTTTCCCCACACCACAGAGAGCCATAGCCACCTCACACTTTGGTCCTCGCCGCCGCCGTTTCCATTATGGTCTTGACCTGGCTATGCCCACAGGAGAGCCTATTTACGCCGCTTTCGACGGTGTGGTGCGTTTCTCCAAATACAATAGCTCCTACGGCCATTTGGTGGTGATACGCCACGACAATGGCTTGGAGACCTACTATGCCCACCTGTCGAAACGCCATGTGGCCCCTGGCATGCATGTGAAAGCCGGCGACATTATAGGACTGTGTGGCAACACGGGCCGCAGCCGTGGCTCGCACCTCCATTTTGAAATCCGCTACAAGGGGAATGCCATGAATCCCGAGAATGTGATTAGCACCGATACGCGCGATTTGATTTCTCCCACCCTCACCCTCACCCATAACTCCTTCCGCAAAGTGGCCAAACGTGGCAAGGAGAACACCGGCAGCCAGTCTTCGCGTCGCTCCAGCTCAGGCAACTACAGCAGCGACGGCAAGTATTACAAGGTGCGCACAGGCGACACCCTTGGCCGTATAGCCAAACGTAACGGTACCACGGTGAGCAAGCTCTGCAAGCTCAACGGCCTTAGAGAGAATTCGGTCATCCGACCCGGTCAGAAACTTAGAATCCGCTGATATGCGTCTGGATATTCTTACCCTTTTCCCCAACATGATGTCTATGTTCTTTGAGGAGTCTATCCTCAAAAGGGCACAGAAGAAGGGAATTGTGGAGGTTGTCTTTCACGACCTCCACGACTATTCGCTGACGCGCTACGGTAGTGTGGACGATTATCCCTATGGGGGCGGTGCCGGCATGGTGATGGCGGTGGAACCCCTGGCCAATTGTATTGAGGAGCTGCAGGCTCAACGAGCATACGACGAGGTTATCTACACGGCACCTGACGGCGAGATGCTCTCGCAGTCGATGGCCAATTCGTTGTCGTTGCAGCAGAATCTGATGATTCTTTGCGGACACTACAAGGGCGTGGATGAGCGTATTAGAGAGCATTTTATTACCAAGGAGATTTCCATTGGCGATTATGTGTTGACGGGGGGGGAACTGGCGGCAGCGGTTATTGCCGATGCCGTCATCAGGCTTATCCCCGGTGTGATTGGCGACGAGCAGTCGGCGCTGGGTGATTCTTTTCAGGATGATTTGGTGGCTCCGCCCGAGTATACGCGGCCGCCCGATTTCCGTGGATGGAAGGTTCCAGAGGTGTTGCTCAGCGGCAATCATGCCAAGATAGAGCAATGGCGTTACGACCAAGCTGTGCTACGCACTCAGGAACGCCGTCCGGAATTGATGAAAAAAGTGTCGAAGCAGACAAAAAACAAAGAATAATTATTTAAACAAATAAAAACTATAATCATACACAGCTATTATGAACGAGTTTGAGAAATACGCTACCAAGCATCGTGGCATCAGCAGCACGACTTATGCCAAATACACCTCGGCCATCAACAATTCGCTTACCCCCTATATTGTGGAGGAGCGCCAGCTGAATGTGGCTCAGATGGACGTTTTCAGCCGTTTGATGATGGACCGCATCATCTTTCTCGGCACCGCCATCGACGACTATACGGCCGATGTCATCCAGGCCCAGTTGCTCTTCCTCGAGAGCATCGACAGCACCAAGGATATCTCTATTTACCTCAACTCACCGGGAGGCTCGGTTTATGCGGGCTTGGGTATCTACGACACGATGCAGTATATCAAACCTAAGATTGCCACAATCTGCACGGGTCTTGCTGCCTCGATGGCCAGCGTGTTGCTCTGTGCTGGCGAGAAGGGCATGCGTTGCGCCCTGCCCCACAGCCGCGTGATGATTCATCAGCCGATGGGTGGTGCCGAAGGTCAGGCCAGCGACATGGAGATTACCGTCCGTGAGATTCAGAAACTCAAGAAGGAACTCTACGAAATCATCGCCAAGCACAGCGGTCAGCCCTACGAGAAAGTGTATGAGGATAGCGACCGCGACCATTGGTTCACCGCTGAGGAGGCCAAGGCGTATGGCATGATTGACGAAATCCTCATCAACAAAGACTAATTGCCACAAGGCATTTGCCATTTAGGGCTAATAGGACTCATGCGTTCCATTAGCCCTATTGATTTTAAAAGGTTATTAAAACAACGCTTACCGCTATGATTCTCAAAATCATCAACAAATCCCATCATCCCCTTCCCAAGTACGAAACGCAGTATTCTGCCGGCCTCGACCTCAAGGCATTCCTCCCCGAAGGCCCTATCACCCTAGAGCCTCTGCAAAGAGGATTGGTGAAGACAGGCCTCTTCATCGAACTGCCTGTGGGTTACGAAGCTCAGGTGCGTCCTCGCAGCGGGTTAGCACTCAAGAAAGGCATCACCGTTCTTAATTCGCCGGGTACAATCGATGCAGATTACCGAGGAGAGATTTGTGTGATTTTGATTAACCTCTCGCAAGAGCCCTTCGTTATCAACGACGGTGAGCGCATCGCCCAGATGGTGGTGGCGCGGCATGAGCAGGCTGAGCTGGTGCAAGTGGAGGAGCTGAGTGAGACGGAGCGCGGTGCTGGCGGTTTTGGTCATACGGGTAAGAATTGATTATCATGCATACGTTGAGGCATAGCTGGTTGGTGTTGGTGGCACTACTGCTGGCGGTGGGGTGCAAGGCGCAGCAGCCAAAGCCCTCAGTCCCTCAGCCTTTGAGGGTGGGCGCCGAAGTGATGCTATCGAAGGAGTATGCCATTTTCCCACCTCTTGCGGTTGCCCTGGTTGCCAACCAAACGTCGTTGGTTGGGGGTACTCACTTGGTCGACACGCTTTTAAATGAAGGCGTTCATGTGACGAAGATATTCTGTCCCGAACATGGTTTCCGCGGCACAGAGGCTGCAGGAGCCAAGGTGGACAATAGTGTTGACCCCAAGACGGGGCTCCCCATCATTTCTCTCTATGGCAAGAACAAGAAGCCTACACCAGCGCAATTGAAGGATGTGGATGTGGTTATCTTCGATTTGCAGGATGTGGGTTGCCGTTTTTACACTTATCTTTCAACGTTGCATTATGTGATGGAGGCTTGTGCCGAGAATGACAAGCCATTGCTTGTGCTTGACCGACCTAACCCCAATGGACATTACATCGATGGGCCTGTGCTCGACACGGCCAAGTACCGCTCTTTTGTGGGCATGCACCCCGTGCCGATTGTCTATGGTATGACCATTGGCGAATATGCTTGCATGGTCAATGGCGAGCATTGGTTGTCGGGTGGCATAGAATGCAAGCTTTCGGTAGTTCCCATGCAAAACTATCGTCGTGATAGTGTCTATGATTTGCCTGTTCCTCCTTCGCCCAATTTGCGCAACGCCCATGCCATTGCACTCTATCCCAGCCTCTGTTTGTTTGAGGGCACCTCTGCCAGCGTGGGGCGTGGAACCGACTGGCCTTTCGAGGTGGTGGGCACACCTCATCCTAGCCGAGTGGAATGGAATGCCACCTACACCCTTGCCGCCGGGCAGAAAGTACCCCTCTACTCGTTCACTCCTAAAGGAGGGAAGCCATGCTATGGATTCGACTTGCGCGGAATAAAAGTGCCGCCAAGGTTTGACCTTTCATATCTGATGATGATGTACAATGTGGTGGCTAACAGAAATCTCTTCTTTTTGGGGAACAATTTCTTCGATAAGTTGGCTGGCACGGGCGACTTACGCCGTCAGTTGCAGCATCAGGTGCCAGAAGAGGAGATTAGGGCCTCCTGGCAACCCCAACTCGACCATTTCAAGACCATCCGCAGTCGTTACCTCCTTTATCCTGATATTGAGAGTGTGCAGGTGGACGAAAAGTAATTTCTTGTTTACTTTTTTCCTCATGTCAAAAAAAATGTGTAATTTAGCGCATTAATTGTGTGCATTGTCTCTAATTTTTTTTTGGTGCAATGTACTAATATTAATATAATTACGTTACGGAAATAAAATATCTATATATAATGAAAATGATAAAAAAAGGACTTGCACTACTTATTGTAGCCATTCTTTTTGCAGGGACAGCCTCGGCCCAAAGTAGTGTGGCCGCTGTGGCCGACCAGCAGTTTCAGAACAAGCAGTACATCCTTGCCCTCGAAAGCTATCAAAAGGCTTATGACAGGGTGAGCAGCAACAAGGCCGAGAAAAACCGCATCTATTTCCAGATGGGTGAATGCTACCGCCTTATGTACAACTATCCCAAGGCTCAGCATACCTACCGCCGCCTCATTCAGGCAGGCTACTACACCGTCGAGCCCAAGATTTATTACTATATGGCTGAGATGTGCCGCTTTAGTGGCGAGTTTGACGATGCCGACAGTTATTACGACAAGTTCCTTGAGTTGGTGCCCAACGATAAGTTGGCCCTTTCTCGTAAGAAATCTCTTATCGAAGTTACCCGTTGGGCCGCCGACCGTAGCCGCCATGTCATCACCCGTTTGACCGATTGGAATACCGACTATAACGACTGGTCACCCCGTTTTATGGGCGACGACACCAATACCCTTGTTTTCACCTCTTCTCGCTATGGGATGAATGATGAGGGACAGGATGTGTGGACAGGTCAGAATTTCTCCTCCTTCTATACTGTCTATAAGGACCGCAACGAGCGTTGGACAGATGTTCCGACTTCTTTTGACGAAAGCGGTAAGATTAATACCTCGAACAACGAAGGTGAGGCTTGTTTCTCACCCGATGGCAATACCATCTATTTCACCCGATGCGACATTGTTGAGCATGAGAGTCATGGTTGTGCCATCTACACTTCTACCAAGGCTGTAGCTGTCGACAAGAAAAAGAAGACTGCCAAGAAAGCTAAGGCCAGCAAGACCACTACCAAGAAGGGTAAGAAGGGCCAGAAAGACGCTGACGAAGATAAAGACACCAAGGGTAAGAAAAAAGGTAAGGACGCTAAGGATGAGGAAACTGAACAAGAAGAGTTGCAACCCGGCGAATGGGCAACACCTGTCAAAATCGACCTTGGCGACACCAACTACAACTACCTCTATCCTGCTATCTCTTCCGATGGTCTCACCCTCTATTTCTGTTCCGACATGCCCGGTGGAGAGGGCGACTATGATATCTGGAAGGCCACCCGTCCTTCCCTTGCCGACGATTTTGGCAAGCCCGTCAATATGGGAACTCCGGTCAACACCCCCGGCCGTGAGGCTTTCCCTGTCCTCCGTGGCGACTCCACGATGTACTTCTCTTCCAACGGTCTCCCCGGCATCGGCGGTTACGACCTCTTCAAGACCAAGATTGGCAAGCGCATCTGCTCCAAACCGCAGAACCTCGGTGTGCCAATCAACTCTTCTTACGATGAGATGACCATCATCTACTATCCCGAGAATGACGACAACCCCATGATGGAGCGTGGCTATTTCTCTTCCAACCGACCCTTTGACGATCCTTTCAACAAGAATACCGACAAGAAAGGTAAGAAGATTCCCCTGCCTACCATGAACCTTTTCTCTTTCCAGCTACCTCCGCTGCTCTATACTATCGAGGGCACCGTCCGTGACGAGAAGTCCATGCAGCTCATCAAGGGTGCCAAGGTTAAGATTGTGGGCTCCGACGGCTCTGAGGCTGAGACCTACACCGACAAGAAGGGTCATTATAAGTTCAACAACAGCCAAGTCCACGGCCAGGTGGTTTATAAGATGTACCTGTCAAAGGTCGACTACTTCAGCTTAGAGGGCTCTGAGAGCACCAAGGGCTATACCGTCGACAAGGACATCGTCCACGACTACCGCATGGAGCCTGTGCCCCAGCAACCTGTGGTACTGCCCGAGATTCGTTATGACCTCAGCAAGTGGGACATCAAAGAGGAGTTCATGGATTCTTTGATGGACCTTTATCTGGTGATGGTCAACAATCCCAGCATCGTGGTCGAAATCCGTGCCCATACCGACTGCCGTCCTTATCTTGGCCTCACCAACGATACTCTTTCTCAGCGCCGTGCCCAGAGCGTGGTTGACTACCTTGCCAGCCGTGGCATTGAGCGTGACCGTTTGGTCGCCAAGGGCTATGCTGAGCGTGTTCCCCGTACGCTTGACCGCGACGTGGTGATTGAGGTTGGTGGCGTTCCCTACACTTTCTCAGCAGGCACAACGCTCGATTGCGACTACATCAACGACCTGCCCACCCCCGAGCACCAAGAGGCTGCCCACCAGCTCAACCGTCGTATTGAATTTCTGGTGCTTCGTTCCGACTATGTGCGTAAGAATGTGGTCAACTCGTTGGCCGATTCTACTATCGCCAAGCAGAACGAGGATGGCACCTATATCGACTTGGTCAATGCACCCGTTGATTCCAACTACAGAGATGTGGCCGTCATCGTTCACGATGAGAGCACCATTCCTGTGACGATGATCAATACCCAAAAGGGCGAAGTCCAAGCCATCATCAACGGTCAGCAGGTGCCCATGCTTATTGACGAGCGTTTCAAGGAGCCTATCGCCATTTCTTGGACGGAGGCCATGAATATGCTCTATCAGCGTCGCATCAACAAGGAAGATTTCCCCGACCGCGATAATGCTTTCGACCCCGAAGGCAATATCCTCGATAAGGCCAAGTTGGTCTTCAAGGAGATTCAGATTGGTCAGCACCACCAGTACAATGTCGAGGTGATTGTGGTCAAGAATATCGATTATAAGTTTATTATCAACCGTTCTGCTCTGTCCGATTTCGGCGAGTACGAGTTCGACAAGCAGCTCGGCAAACTCTATTTCTTAGACGACTAAGTTAATCACCATAACAGGCCCCACGGCTTGTGGTAAGACAAGTCTCGCCGCCGAACTGGCTTTCCAGCTCGGCGGTGAGATTATTAGTGCTGACTCTCGGCAGGTCTTCCGTGGCATGGACATCGGCACGGGCAAAGACCTTGCCGACTATCATATTCACGACGTTGATATCCCCTACCATCTTATCGACATTCACGATGCTGGTTACGAATACAATGTCTATCAGTTCCAGAACGATTTTATCCGTGCTTTTAATGATATAGTTGGTCGGGGTCGCCAGCCTATTCTCTGCGGTGGTACCGGCATGTATATCGAAGCTGTTGTGAAAGGGTACCAGTTGGCTGATGCTCCAATCGACCCTGAGTTTCGCAAACTTATGGAGGCCTATAGCGACGAGGAGCTGACCGCTCGCCTTGCCAGCCTTATCAAGCTGCACAACCACACCGACACCGAGACCCGCGACCGTCTGCTGCGCGCCCTTGAGATTCAGGAATACCGTCTCCAGCACCCCGATGCCTATCCCCACATGCCCGAGGTGGAGCATCTTATCATCGGGGTCAGTTACCCCCGCGCACAGGTCATAGAGCGTATCGGCATCCGCCTGCGTCAGCGTCTGGAGGAGGGGATGGTGGAAGAGGTGCAACGCCTGCTTGACAGCGGTGTCCCAGCTGAGCGGCTATTACGCTATGGGTTAGAGTACAAACATATCACTCGCTATCTGCGCAACGAGTGCAGCTACGAAGAGATGTATGAGAACCTCTACACCGACATCCGCCGATTCTCTAAGCGTCAGATGACCTGGTTCCGCCGCATGGAGCGTCAGGGCATCCCCATCCATTGGATCGACGGCACCCAGCCCATGGAGGCTAAGGTGAGTGAAGTGATGGCTCTTTTCAGAGAAGCCTAAATTCCAGTTACAAGTGCAACACTAAGTAGAAAAAAAGAGTACCAAAATTTGGTACTCTCAGGTAAAATGACTACTTGTGTGTTGTCAAATGAAAAGATATAATCACCTTACCAAAGAGCAAAGATACACAATTTCTGTGTGTCT
>JAEEHQ010000044.1 GCA_016280915.1 Bacteroidales bacterium | reverse complement strand
TCCTCTATTCTCAACACTTTTCTTCGCTGCAAAGATACTAAAAAAAAATGACCTAATGAGAAAAAAAACAAATTAGTGCAAAAAAAAGCACTTATCTGAAAATAATTCGTATTTTTGCAGTTGGGTAAAAAAGACCACACGATCTAACAAGGCAAGTCTTACAACATTTTACCCATAGAATGAAACAAAATAATTATTAATAAGGAACCTGTCCCAAATGCAAAACTCACGTAAAATCACCGACGATCTCTATTATGTAGGTGCCAGCGACCGTAAGCTCGCTCTGTTTGAAAACATCTACCCCATCCCCCGCGGCACTTCCTATAACAGCTACCTGCTCCTTGACGAGAAGACCGTGCTGCTCGACACCGCCGATGCCGCCGTCTCCGAGCAATTCTTTGAGAATGTGGAAGGTGTACTCGCCGACCGCAAACTGGATTACCTTATCGTCAACCACATGGAGCCAGACCATTGCGCCCTCATTCAGAATCTGGTGCTGCGTCATCCAGAGCTCACCGTGGTGACCACCGCCAAGGCCGCCGTTATGATACGCCAATTCTTCAACTTCGACCTCGACAGCCGCCTACAAACCGTTGCGGAAGGAGGCACCCTCTGTACCGGCCGTCACACCTTCACCTTCGTGCTGGCACCCATGGTCCACTGGCCCGAAGTGATGTTCACCTATGACACCACCGATAAAATACTCTTTTCCGCCGATGCCTTCGGTACTTTCGGTGCCCTCAACGGCAATATCTATGCCGACGAGGTCAATTTCGACCGCGACTGGCTGGACGATGCCCGCCGTTACTTTATCAACATCGTAGGCAAATATGGCACCCAGGTACAGAACGTGCTAAAGAAAGCTGCCGCCATCGACATTCAGATGATTTGTCCGCTACACGGACCCATCTGGCGTCAGGACCTCGGCTATTTCATTGGTAAATACGACACTTGGAGCAAGTACGCTCCCGAAGAGAAAGGTGTGCTGATAGTCTATGCCAGCGTGTACGGACACACCGCAGCAGCTGCCGAGAAAATGGCCAGCCTCCTTGCCGAACACGGCGTGAAAGGCATTGCCATGTACGATGCCTCCCACACCCACGTCAGCCAGCTGGTTAGCGAAGCTTTCCGCTACAGCCACATCGTGTTGGCCTCATCCACTTACAACTGCGACATCTTCACGCCCATGGAGAACTTCCTCACCGACCTCAAAGCCCACAACTGGCAGCGACGCTCGGTGGCAATCATCGAGAACGGCTCCTGGGGCCCCATGTCGGGCAAGCTAATGCGTGCTCTGCTGGAGCAAATGAAAGAAATCAACATCCTCGGCGAGAACGTCACCCTCAAGTCTGCACTCAAAGACGAACAACTGCCCGCCTTGGAAGCCCTCGCCAATGCCATTATTGCCGACATGGCCCAATAAAATACCCATCAAAGAATAATCATTTTTTCAAAACATACACATCATGTTAAACAAAAAAGTAGCCGATCTGCTTAACGATCAAATTAACAAAGAGCTCTATTCCGCTTATCTCTATCTGGACATGAACAACTATTTCGACAAACGTGGCCTCAGCGGCTTCGCCAACTGGTACATGATTCAGGCACAGGAAGAGCGCGACCACGCCATGCTCATCTACAAGTACATGCAGAACAACGACTGCCCCATCAAACTTGAGGCCATTGCTATGCCCGACAAGGTGTTCAAGCAGGACATGGATGTGCTGAAGGCCGGTTTGGAGCATGAGGAGTATGTCACTGCCAGCATCCACACCATCTACGATGCTGCCTACAAGGTCAAAGATTTCCGCACCATGCAGTTCCTCGACTGGTTTGTCAAGGAGCAAGGCGAAGAGGAGACTAATGCCCGCGACCTAATCACCAAGATGGAACTGTTTGGCGGCGATGCCAAAAGCCTATACATGCTCAACCAAGAACTGGCAGCCCGCACCTACAGCGCCCCCAGCCTGGTGCTTGACTAACCAATAGGTAATAATGTTTTTCATGGAGGGGTGTGTGCTAACCATGCATCCCTCTTTTTTCATTGCATGAGAAACAAGGCGCACAACCATCCTGTGGCTGTATATCACACCACCATCAGCATCCTCCTCCATATGGTGCTCTATGTTGCCATCATAGCCATGTTCACCTACTGTTTGATAAAAGTTGACTACTTGGGCGCACAACTATTGTTTGGAACACTAATCGCGGCCATGATTCTACCTATTGCCCACATCCTTCGCCACACCCATGACCGCATTATCGTAACACCAAGCCACCTTTCCCTCACCAACGTAGAGGCACGCTCAAAACAAGAAAAATGGAAAACTGTCAAGAAGGCTATCCTCCCTTGGAGCAACATCAAAGACATATCACCCGACTACGACATCAAGATTACCAACAGCGTAATCATACAAAAACAAGTAATAGTCACTTTACGCAACAACACTAAATACTATATCGACTCCGACCTATACGATGTCTTCTTCCTCGAAAACAAGCTTAAAGCCCACTGGCACCGCTTCAGCAACCAAAAATAACCAAGGCCCTAATCTAGTTGCTGTATTACACAAAAATCCCTATTGGACAAAAAATATTTCTCCCAAATCATGAAAAAGTAGTATCTTTGCACTTGGAAAAACAATAGTATGATGAACAACGCAACGCGAATAACGCTCACGCAGTAAAACAACAATCCATTATAAATCCTAAAAAGTAAAGAATACCATGAGTAAAAAGTTTATCTGCCCCGTTTGTGGCTATGTTTATGAAGGCGATGAAATGCCCGAGAAGTGCCCCATCTGCGGCAAGCAAATGCAAGAAGTAAAAGAAGACATCAAGACTTGGGCCGCCGAGCATATCGTTGGCGTGGCTAAAGATGCCCCCGAAGACATCAAAGCCGACCTTCGCATGAACTTTGAAGGCGAGTGCAAAGAGGTGGGCATGTATTTGGCCATGGCCCGTGTGGCACACCGTGAGGGCTATCCCGAGATAGGCCTATACTGGGAGAAGGCAGCCTATGAGGAGGCCGAGCACGCCGCCAAATTCGCCGAGCTGCTGGGTGAGGTCCTCACCGACAGCACTGCCCAAAACCTGAAGATGCGCGTGGATGCCGAATATGGTGCCACCGCTGGCAAGACCGACCTAGCCAAACGTGCCAAGGCCCTCAACCTCGATGCCATCCACGACACCGTCCATGAAATGGCTCGCGACGAAGCCCGCCACGGCAAAGCCCTCGAAGGCCTTCTCAAACGCTATTTCGAGAAATAGACCTACTTTCCACTAACAAAAAGAGGTGTCCCTGTCTATCAGCGGACACCTCTTTCTGTTAGTGCTTCTTTCTCGAAGTTCTCCGAGCACTCTGATTATTTCTTTATATAAGACAAAAAGTCCAAGTCAATGCTCATCGCCACAAAAGGCTTCACCAGCCAAGACTTGGCGGTGACATCGTCGATGGTTTGTGAAGCACCTATGATGCCCCCTTCGTCATAACCCGACACCAGCACATTATATTCCGCCACATTGATACCCACAGTCAGGTAGAAGAAGTCCACAAATCGGAACGAAGGTCCCAAGTAGAAATTCTTAAAAAGGTTGCTGCCACCAAAGCCCACATAGATGCCCAAGTCATAGGCAAAATCTTGGTCGAACTTGCGCAACTCATAGGTCTTGGTGGTATCTCTGCGGTTTTTAATCTCAAGGTCTTTGTTGAAATACTTGGTCATATCCCACAGCATCACAGATGCACCTGTCACAAAGTCAAACTCAATATTGCCGGCATTGCGGTTGCGAATCACCTTGTCATAGGTGCCATCAAAAGCCCCATCAGTGGTATGGGGATTGAGACGCACCTCCCAATTGGGTGTGCGATAGAAACGCATGGCAATACCCTGTATGGCACGCACTTTCTTTTTACGGTTGGTGGCTTCGGCCACCTTGCCTTCTGCATCGAGGGCACGCTGTTTGAGGTACTTGTTGGCCTCCTCCTTGCGCACATTTTCCAACTCGGCAAGACGCACTTTCTCCCTCAACGAATCCACCACATGGCGATAGTGGTCGCGGTCGGCCTCAATTTTGGTCTTATCCACTCCCGAGCTGGTGAGGATGCTCTTATAGAACTGGTCCTTCTCTTCGGCCAGCTTTAATTTCTCCTGAAGCACCTTGATGGTGGCACTGTCCACCACCTGCACATAAGCTGTGTCCACGCGGGTTTTGTACACCGTGTCAACCACCGTCTTGGTTTGCCAAACCGTGTCCTGTGCCCTCGCTCCCAGCGACAGCAGCATTGTCAGGGCCAACAGATATATGTGTTTAATCCTCATGTTTAGGTCATTTTTAACAGTAATGTCGGCAAAGCCACCTTTCAATCATTAGGCGCGAAGCATCTCCAACAACTCTTCCATCGTCACCGTCTTTTGCTCTCCACTAGTCATATTCTTAACTGTGAGCGTATTGGCGGCAATCTCTGTCTCACCCACAAACACCACAAAAGGAATATGGTTCTTGTTGGCATAATCCATCTGTTTCTTCATCTTAGCAGCATCGGGATAAACCAGCGTACTAATGCCCGCAGCGCGCAACTGAGCAGCACATTTGATACAATATGGCAAACTCTCGGCACCAAAATTGATAAAGATTGCCTGTGCCGACTGTCCCAAATTGGCAGGGAACTTATTCAATTCGGTCAACACATCGTAAATACGGTCGGCGCCAAAAGAGATACCCACTCCGCTCACGCCGGGCATACCAAAGATGCCCGTGAGATTATCATAGCGACCACCGCCACAGATACTGCCAATGCTCACATGGTGGGCCTTCACCTCAAAGATTGCACCAGTATAATAGTTCAAGCCACGTGCCAACGTGAGGTCAAGCTCCACATGGCATTTCAGTTGCACCAACTCCACATAGCCAAAAAGTTCCTTCAACTCTTCCACACCCTTAGTGCCCACCTCGTTATGGGCAAAAAGCCGGGCAAGCTGCTCCAACTTCTCATGGGCATTGCCGCTGAGTTCGAAGACTGGGTCAAGTGCTTTGATTTGATCCTCATCCAAGCCACGCTCACGCAACTCTTCACGAACATTGTCCAACCCTATCTTATCCAGTTTGTCAATCGCCACGGTGATGTCCACCAACTTGTCGGGAGCACCGATATGGTCGGCAATGCCAGCCAACACCTTGCGATTGTTTATTTTCAGAGTCACTTCGATGTCCAGTTTCTGGAACACAGCATCAATCATTTGCACCAGCTCCAACTCATTCAGCAGTGAAGTGCTACCAATCATGTCGGCATCACACTGATAAAACTCACGGTAGCGACCCTTTTGAGGACGGTCGGCACGCCACACTGGCTGCAACTGATAGCGTCGGAAAGGGAGGGCAATCTGGTCGCGGTGCTGAACTACAAAGCGGGCGAAAGGCACCGTCAAGTCATAGCGCAAGCCACGGTCACAAATCTTTGGGGCCACCTTATGGTAGTCCTGATTGAAATCCACACCGTCCATGAAATCGCCTGAATTAAGCACCTTGAAGAGCAGTTTGTCGCCCTCCTCACCATATTTCCCCATCAGCGTCGACAGATTCTCTATCGAGGGGGTCTCAATGGGTTCGAAAGCGAAAGCCAAGAACACTTCACGGATATTATCGAAAATATAGTTGCGACGAGCCATTTCCGTTGGCAGGAAGTCGCGAGTACCTTTAGGAATGCTGCACTTCATAGTATGTAAATAATTATTGCTAAATAAAGATAACAGAGAAAATTTCAATTTATTGCCTTAGACCCAAAAAAAAGTA
>JAEEHQ010000043.1 GCA_016280915.1 Bacteroidales bacterium | reverse complement strand
GTTACATCAACATTTGTGGTATTTGCATACTGACCAAATGCCATCACAGAGGACAGTAATAATAGAATAAATGAAGGGACTAACTTGTGCATTACAATAATAAATGGTTGTTATTCGCAAAGATAGTAATATTTCCCCACCAACTATTCCTTTTCTTTCAGGGATAGTCCCAAAGTGGCTGAAAAACCAAAAACTGCCAAGGATGATTCCTTGGCAGTTTTGTAATTTATTGATTTTCAATATATTATCAAATCAATATTCCTCCTCGTTAAAGATAGATTGCGAGATTGATTATCAATTAGTTATGTGTTTTTAACTGAATTTTATACAAACAAATTCTGATGTCTGAGGATTTCAAATGAGGGGTTTGTTTGTATCATCAGGATAACTCGGAAACAGTGGTGGCCTTTCTATGTGTAAATCATAAAATCACAATCTCTTCAGTTCGAAACCATCCTTTCTCTATAGCTTTCGCCTTGACAACTTCAGGAGATTCTGTGTACATTACTACCGCCAATGAATTCTTTGCTCTGGTACAAGTTACATAAAACAACCGTTGTGTCCGTTCAATTGAAGTTTCTTTCCCTTGAGCGTAATTATTCTTGTCAGTATCAGACAATGCTTTCACTCCAAATAATTTATCATAACTAAACATAAACCCTTTTGCTTCGGAATCATCAATAATAACCATTACCCTATCAAACTCCAAGCCCTTCACTCCCTGATGAGTATCGAAACGGGTCTTCTGATTGACATAATCGTCATATCGTCTAACCATATCTATGGGTAAATCCATTGCTTGAACCCAGGCTGCCAAATCTTCGTCATCTTCAGTAGTAATATCTTCTAAGAGCAGTTTACTCGCTCTTAGGACAACATCCGGAATAGTCAATAATTGAGATTTGTATATGACCTCAACTATTTCACGTATGGTTTTATTGCAATTTACGAGAGCAGACATTTTACCAGCCTCTTCTCTGCATCGCAAATATAAATCGTAAGGCTTCTCCGATACTTCTTTACTGAGCAAGGGGGAATATGCTTTCAATAAATTCAGTGCAACCCTTCCATCACCATTAACTGACTCTGCGATAGGCAACACCTCTTTTGTGAAGAATTCTATCTCCGGCACGGTTCCCTGCAAAGATGTCATCTGATATTTGGACACTCTTGATAATGATGCGAAGAACTGATCAAAACCAAGTCTTCTTGCCGCCATCATGTGCTCCAATGCCAAGATCTTAACTTCGGTATTCTCGCCGTACCATTTGCTATCTTCGGCAGCAGTAGCCATTTGCTTCATCACAGTCGACTCAATTTCATCTTTATTAATTCCCTCATAAAGCTTGATCACAAACAATCTTACTACGCCTATAGTGGCATCATCACGTGGAGTTTGTTCTGCAAACTCATCTATCTCTTTCCCTATGGTATTCGACAATTCAATAATACGCTTGGCGCAACGATAGTTCATCCTTTTGACAGGCTTCTCCCATTCAGTTGGAATATTGCTTGCCATATTTTCCTTGCCATCGGCATAGATGCGTTGTTTTTGGTCACCAAGTAGCCCCAATGTAAAGATGTCAGCATTGTTAGCCTGAATCTTGAAGAAAGCATCCACCAATTCTTTTTTTGTGTCCTGACTCTCATCAATTAATAGGACAGGATAACGTTGAGCTATTATTTGTTGAAGCATTGGATTGTCGCTAATCATCTTAGCAGATATCTTAGTGACTTCAGCATGTTTCAAGGCATTGTATTCAGGATTGTTGCCATTGGGGTTATATACAAACTTATCAATATCCTTGGTCTTATTAAGACGTATTTTCAAACTCTCCAATTTTTCCAAGTTTGACAAGTAATTTTTTGTAGTCTTATTCTTGGCTGCATCCAATTTCTGTTGGACTTCTTCGATATCCTCTTGAATATATTTACCGTATAGCTTTTTGATATCCGATTGGTAATATTTAATAACATCCCATACAAAACTATGGATTGTAGAGATATGGAATACCGAACTATAATCCAAACGGTTGATGATTTCATCTGTTGCCGCATTGGTAAAGGTAATTACTGCCACTTGTTTCCCTTGAAGCAACAATTCTTTTCCAATCTTATCGCGAATTTTTTTGAGCAAAAGAACTAATGAGTATGTCTTTCCGGAACCGGCTCCTGCAAAAAGAAAAAAACTTTTGCGAGGAGATGCCAGAATACACTCTTCAAGTGTCTCATCTACTTGCTTATCGATATTATTTTCCATTGTCCGTTCCGTTTGAATCCAAAAAATTCTTCATCCAGGTCAACCCATCTTCAATATAATTTGGCGTTTCCAAGCTATCGAATTGATCTGAGTAAAGCAAACTGTTGGCAAAATCCGCTTTTTGGAATCCACCTGTATGTTCCAGTTTCTCAAATATTTTACTCTGAAGTTCTGCGGCTGATGTACTTTGCTTACAAAGATTGGCAATTGTTGTTATCGCTCCCTGTCTGCCAAGTTTTTCCTGCTGGAAGAGATGGAGATTTGTAAAAATCAGCGCATCCTCAAAGGTATATGGACAGATTTCAGTAGTATCGTCTTTATCAGCATCCCACTTAACAAATACTGGCTCTTGATAAGCAATCTTGACGTTACCGAAAATCTTGTCTTTAGCAGAAAGTGCCAACAATTCATCTATCTTATCTTTCCCAACAATCCAATTCTTGATAGTCGGATTCCCGGTGTGATAGCCCTTTCCCTTGGCCGTGATAACAGCACAGTCATGATTCTTTTCATCAGCTCCAGTTTTCTTTTCAGCGGCATCAATGTCTGTTACAATCAAAGTTGCCACTCCTAATTTTTCCATCAGGCTTCGGAAACTATGAGCATGTCTGCCATTAATTTCAATTACCGAAATATAGTATGAGTCCAATCCTGCTTTTTTGATGAATTTTGGAACAAGAATTTTCTCAGCTGGTCCCTCCACAAGGATAACCGCATCTGCGAAGAACAGGTCACAATGTGTAAGGCGTATATATCTTGTTACGAAGCGCTTAGTGTCCTCATCTGTTCCGAAAGTGCTGGAAAGATTTACTACTTTCGAAATCGGAATTGACAAGGATGGATCAACAACGCGCTTGAAATAACGCATACAGTTCAAATCCAATTCATTTACCACATGATTGGAATGAGTTGTCAGCACCAATTGGGTACTGAGCCATGGCTGTTCTTCCAGTAACTTGTGTTTCCGTAAAACTTCGTATGCCTTCTTTACAAATACTTGCTGTGCTTGTGCATGCAAATGTGCTTCTGGTTCTTCCACAAATACCAGATGAATCGGCTGAATGCTTCTCCCTTCGTTGATGGGTTTGACCCATTGCTCACGGAAGTCCATCAATTTTAAATAGATGGATATCAGGTTTCGATAGCCTAATCCATTGTATTTCTCAGGCAATTCCAATTCAGGCATACCCTGAATAGCAAACTGCACAGCTGATTCATGTTTAATAGCCTCCTCAATTTGAATCTTGCTCCTGATGGTTATTTCAGGATTTTGAAATCCAGGATAGTTTATATCTTGAAGTTCACTCACAGGATTCTCAAAAGTCTTCTTCAGTTTGGCATCATAGGTTTCATTGGCCTTTGCAACACCACTGGCAAGTTCTAATCCTTCTGGTGTCAGGTCTTCCTCTTCCTTATTGCTGCTTGAATAGTATTTCTGAAATTGCTTTGACAGTGTATCTATTTCGGAATCCGACTGACCTTGAGGATCAGAGAAATCTCTCGAGGCCAATATAGCATCTACTCTTATAAGCTCTTCTAGTGGATTCATATCCAAGCAATCATCGGGAGTATCTTGTGATGGCCCTTCATCCCATGTTTCCGATTTTGGATCAATGACGTAATACTTCACATCAAAGTAGCCCTTCAAATTTGAACCTTTCCCGATAAAGTCACAAAGATTCTTTGGAAACAAATCAGGGGATGAAGCCTTCTTCCATTCCTCTGTTGCCTCCAGCTCAGCAACTTTTCCCCTTGCAAGTTTGTATTCCGCATATAGTTTTTTGACATCTGTTGGCTCGTATTGGCATCTTACACCCACCATCTTTCCTTCCCAAGTACTAAGAGATGGAATAAGATGATTTACTCTGAATTGCTCTCCTTCATCTATACCTATCCAAATATCTAATGATGGGACGAACTTATCCCAAAGATGTGGATTCAACCACTGTTCATCTACAGGATCTTTCTTAAGCCAATTATCACCGATTTCGTTAATTTTCGCCCAATTGGTAGCTGTAAACTCCTTCAGAGTAAATTTTTCGGTATTCTTCAGAAACCATACGATGGCACTGATAGCGGAAGTTTTTCCGCTATTGTTAGCACCAACAAATACCGTCTCTTGTCCACCAAAATCAATGTGGCAATTCTTAAGTTTTCTAAAATTCCGTATCTGAACAGATGATATCTTCATATTTTTCGTTGCTGATATTTCAAATTCTTTCTTCAATCAGTTGCAATACCCTTCCTAGCATAACGCTCGTTCAACACCCGTATTGTATCTTCATCACAACTCTCATTACAATCGCTCGTTCACCAGATAAAGATTATCAGTTTATTCTGTTATGATAGTTACTTGATTCATCAAAACGGTAAATCTGGCCCATAGTAAGCCTGTGGTTCACTGAGGACTCGAATATCCTTGTCTTCAAACAGTTTGGCTTGTTTCTGGAGCTTGTCCAGATATTCAGCACGAATAGCATAGCTGTTAAGCTCTTCTCTACGAGCTTTACTTAACCCTAAGAACTTTTCGCTCTGGTCGATGCCGAGGAAGCGGCGGCCTAGGAGTGTGGCGGCAATACCGGTAGTGCTGCTTCCAGTAAACGGATCAAGAATCCAGGCTCCTGGTTCTGTGGACGCCTGAATAATACGAGACAAAACACATAGCGGTTTTTGAGTCGGGTGTTTGCCACAACTCTTTTCCCACTTTGCGATTGCAGGCAGAGTCCAGACATCACGCATTTGGGTCCCGCCATTTATCTCTTTCATCAATTCATAATTGAAGTAATGAGCGACTTTCTGCTCCTTTCTTGCCCAAAGGATGTATTCTGCCGAATAAGTAAAATACCGACAAGATAGGTTTGGTGGTGGATTTGTTTTGACCCAAGTAATACAGTTCAGAATCTTGAAACCAAGTTCTGTCAGGCATCTGGCTATTGAGAAGATGTTATGATATGTACCGCTCACCCAAATAGTGCCGTTGCTTTTCAGTTTGTCTCTACAAGCAAACAACCATTCCTTATCAAATTTGTAATCTTCCTCAAAGCCTTGCGATTTGTCCCACTCTCCTTTATTGACAGAAACCATGCGTCCACTCTGTACACTGATTCCACCATTCGATAAGTGATACGGTGGATCAGCAAAGACCATATCGAACTTAAAATCAAAGGATTTCAACAATTCGATACAATCTCCTTGTAAAAGAGTAAAGTCTTTATCGACAGATCTGTAATACGGAGTAATCATCAATGGAAAGCTGCGGTCGAAACAATCTCAAAAATATTACGGTGTTCTTTGAGCCTTTCTAACAGGTTCTTGAACATATAAGCATCATGTCTGTTAGTCTTTTCCTGGACCATCAGCAATTTTGCGATCAATATCAGGAACTTTACACTATACTCACCTTTACCGGCTAATTTGCCGTATTTTGCAGCTTCATCATTAACATCAGCCAATAATTTGTCTGGTGATAGTAACTCATCCTGCTCCGCTTTAGATTCTAACGGGACTGTCTGTTCCCAAAGATTAAGCAAACTGTCCAGCAGCAAATCTGTCTCGTGTGGTTCACTGTAGTGTTTAATCAGCATGTCCACAGCCCAATGAATATGCTTAGGAGTACGGATACGGCTCCAGTTGTCGCCTTCTTTCTGGCGATATTTTAGCAAGATGTCAAAATCCGACAAAGTGCCTTTGTAGATGCCGAGAATGTAACTTCCATTTACTGGGACAATTGCCAATGGCTCCTGTCTCTTACATACCATTGAAATATTTTGGCCTGGCATAATACTCATTTTAGTTTTTTGGAAACGATTCCATCCTCAAGATCAGAGATGCTGTACAAATCCTCCAGAACATCAAACGTCTCTTTCAAGTTGTTCCTGGCGCTGCCCCAGCCCCAACCATCAGTGAACCAAACAAACTTGAAGTAGCCAAGATCCTTGGTTTCCATTGTGATGGTTTTATAGCTGCGAGCTGTCTCATTCAGCTTGGATCCGCTACTGGTATAGAAGTTAGTCTCTATTCCATACACGGTATCTTTACCCTTGACCACAAAGTCGAAGCGTTTCTCTGCTCCACCGTTGTTTGATATTGAAGACAGGTCAATTCCCCATTTAGATTCAATCTCATGGATATACATTTCCTTGAAGTAGGTCTTATCTTTGACCAGACCGGCTTTTTGCAAATAGCTTTCGACCAGGTCTTCCATGAGGTGGCCGCCACGGTTCTTCCTTCCGTTTGAATCAAGTCCAGTCTCAACGCCTGTAACGTAATCCACAAGATTGTTGACGATATGATTCTCCATAAGGTCAAACAATCCGGTCTTACGCATGAACTTTGTATAGTCAGAGACAGTATAGTTCATTCGATTGAATTTGAAATTGAACTGGCCTTCATCATCCATAGCCATTATCTCCAGCTCACGCTTTGCAAGAAGGATCGGGATGCATTTCAACGTCTCTGGGTATTGTTTGAGGATGGCTTCAAATTCCTGCTCGATATTCTTTGAACCTATGAGCGAGTTTAATATGTTCAATGGAATCTTGATAGCCTCGACATTTGCGAAAACCTTGTCAAAATCCACATAGTATTTATAGTCGGCGATTGACGGTCTGAAGGCCGCAAGCCATTTATCGAAATCTCTCATAACCTTAAATATTGATAGTGTTTGAAATCATTATCTCCGAAATGCATCCTCGGCCATTGGGATTGGAGTTAATCATTCTGGCTGCTGATACTCTTTTAATTGTGAAACTATGATATAGCCTGTCAAAGAAGTTCTCTTCAGGATCTACATTTTTAGGGTCTGAATTGCTTGCTACAAACACAGCTCCTTCCGATGCAATATCCTCAATGAAACGGCCTAAACGTCGCTGCTCGTTGTCATCGAAACCATCTTTGGCGTATGATGTAAAAGAAGCTGTCTCTGTCAAGGGTTTATATGGAGGATCAAAGTAGAACACGGCATCAGGTCCAGCAAACTGGCCGGTTTCGCTGAAATCTCCGCAAAGAATTTCAACCTTCTGGAGAAGGGCGGAGTCTGCACGCAGGGTGTCTTCATCACAAATCTTTGGGTTAGAGTATTTGCCATGAGGAACGTTGAATTCTCCCTTTGAGTTAACCCGGTAAAGGCCATTGAAGCAAGTCCGGTTTAAGAATATAAATAAAGCCGCAGTATTAATATCTGAGATATTACGCGAATTGAACAAGGCTCTTTTCGACAGGAAATATTCTTTCCTGCCATCTGCGCCCAAAGAAATGTACTCGGACTGAATTCGGTTGAGTTCTTGTATCAGAGCTTCAACATTGCTTTTGATGACTCGATATGTGCAAATCAACTCAGCATTGATATCATTGATGACGGCCCTTTCAATATTTGGATACTCCTGAAGAATCCAAAACAGCACTGCGCCACCTCCCACAAATGGCTCCACATATGTGAGGCCTGTTCTCTTTCCCAAATCTGACGGCAGGGATCTTTTCACCTCATCAAGTAGTTGAGTCTTACCTCCAACCCACTTGATGAACGGCTTTGCCGATATATCCTTTATGCTCTTCATACATTCAAATGCATTTGGAGCAAATTTACAAAAAAGAATGTGATGTCATGTGTGTCCGGTAAAAGTTCCGGACGGATTATATAAAGTTTAACAATCAAACAAAGTCGGTTCGGTAGAACCATCAAGATCATTGACAATATTGTAGTTAGGTTTTCCAAAGAGTTTGTTATGCGGCGTAGTTTCTGTCAATGAGACACTTGCAAGCTGCAACATCTCGTAGATAGGCCTCTCGATCCCCATCTTCTTTTGCACGATTGCCATCATACAGTAGGCGGTTATTGCGGAGTAAACCTGGATCCTCACGGCGTTCTCGGAAGTCCCCCAGAACTTTTTTATCCTGAGATGCTGCTTCAACCACTTGAAGAACAACTCGATCTGCCATCGGTTGTGATATAGTTCGGCAACCATTATCGGGCTGATATCCAGCGCATTAGTGAAGAAGATGAACTTCCTTTGCTGCTCTTCGTCCCAGTAGGTGATGCGTCTGATCTTCTCGGTGTACTTCCATCTGGTCAACTCGCTGTTCATGTACCCGGTGGCATCAGATCGGATGCCGGAACCAGGAGGGAAGCGCCTCGTCCATTTCATCGGTTTGAAGTCGTTGTTCTTCTTGCCCCTGACTATGAAGTAGGCCCCGATGACATTGATCCGGAACAGTCTTTCGAAGTCGTAGTCCCCGAGGTCGAATATGTAGAACGAGTCCTCTTCATACGGAATGACGTCCATGGCGTTCATGTCATTGAGCCTGGCTTCCGTGATGTGGAAGAACGTTGGAATGGAGGTTTCCAGGTCGTACAACGTATGTACCTTGATCCCGCCTTTCCGCTGGTGCTTCCGGAAGATGGCCCATTTGAATGTCTCCAGGCAAAGCTCGATAGTCGTTGAGTCAAAGGCATATACGTTCCCGCCAAGCTTGAAGATGTCGGTCGCCCGGCACTTGCGTGCGTCGGCAACAACACGATAGGCGAACTCTTCGAAGATGTGGTAATCACGTTTGTTATTTGCGTCTGCCAAAGTGCTTCTGGAAGCATATCTTCCGAAGCCAAGATGGTAGGCCTTGTCGGAAAGAGCCTGTGTTGCAAGGACTACATCCCTGAGGCTTTCCCGGTTTGACAACTGTCCAAACATCATAACGGCCAACTGATTCCAGAAGGTGAAATTCTTGACATAGCGATTCCCTTCGTATCTGTTTGCTATTCTGAGGAATACGTCCTTATCAATGAAATCTAAAAGCTGCGAGAACACGTATTTTCCTTTATGCATGTGCCATTCTACGTTAGTCTGGCAAAGATTAATTCAAATCGGCGCGCCTCAAAAACCTTTGTAATTACCTAACTTTCAATATTTTCAAAGAACTTTTACGGGTTTTTACCGGACACTAATGACGCATTGTTATTAAATAGTCTTTTACCCTTCCATACGGGCCAGGATGAGTTGAGCAAAAATAACTATTCTTTCCT
>JAEEHQ010000042.1 GCA_016280915.1 Bacteroidales bacterium | reverse complement strand
GAGGTCGTCGGCCTTCAGTCCGTCCCGACGCCAGCCCCCGCCTCCGCCGCACCGCGCTATAACCTCTCCGGCCAGCGCGTCAGCCGCGACTACCGCGGCATCGTCGTCGAGCAAGGTCGCAAGCTATTGGTCAAATAAGCCCCGCGTTCACCGCACTCCACGCTTCATTCCATACAATAATCCCGCCGGTTCATACAACGCGGCGGGATTTGTGTTGTAGGGTAGGGGGGAATGTGGTATCTTTGCAGCGTGAATCACAAGAAGTCTCACATTAAAATCACCGAGACAATGACACTTTTCACTTTTCACTTAAATAATCCCTGCCAAAAGCTGATTTTTCACTTTTCACTTTTCACTTTTCACTTAAATCATCTCCATCAAAAGCTGATTTTTCACTTTTCACTTTTCACTTTTCACTTTATTCCGTACCTTTGCGGCCATGAACAAGAAAAAGAAGATATTTTGGACGGTGCCGGAGGGCCAGGAACTGACCGAGATGGACCGCATCATACTGGCTGCTCAGGAACGTGGCAAGGTGGTGCCTACACGCTCGCTGATAAAGACTCCCGAGCAGATTGAGGGCATACGCCGGGCCGGTGTCGTGAATACTGGCATACTGGATATGCTCACGGATAAGATACATGCCGGCATGTGCACTCAGGAGATTGATGATCTCGTGGCGGAATACACGGCTGCCCACGGTGCCACATCTGCCTGTCTGGGCTATGAGGGTTTCCCGCGGTCGTGCTGCACAAGTGTCAACGAGGTGGTTTGCCACGGCATCCCCAACGACTGGGAGGTGCTCGAGGATGGCGACATCATCAACGTGGACTGTACCACTATCCTCGACGGCTACTACGCCGACGCCTCACGTATGTATATCGTGGGCGGCAAGACGGATCCACGACGGCAGAAACTCGTGGACGTGGCATGGGAATGCCTGAAGAT
Organism: Bacteroidales bacterium; assembly: GCA_016280915.1. Classification (GTDB taxonomy): domain Bacteria; phylum Bacteroidota; class Bacteroidia; order Bacteroidales; family P3; genus Colimorpha. The sequence continues at coordinate 1,676 of JAEEHQ010000042.1, read as the reverse complement.
AGGCGAGGAGGTGTGCTCCAAGCCTTATGTCTATGTAGGCGACATAGGTAATGCCATACAGAAGCACGCCCACAAAAACGGCTTCTCCGTCGTGCGTGACCTGGCTGGTCATGGCGTGGGACTGGAGTTCCACGAAGAGCCCGACGTGGACCACTATGGTCACAAGGGCACCGGCATGCTCCTCGTCCCCGGCATGGTATTCACCATCGAACCTATGATAAACATGGGCACATGGCAGGTGTTCTGCGACGAGGACGACGGCTGGACCATAGTCACCGAGGACGAACTGCCCAGTGCACAATGGGAACACACGTTCGTAATGACCGAGCATGGGGTAGAGGTGCTGACGCACTGAGAAAAGCGTTGCAGCCTCTCGTAAGAGTGGCTGAAACGCGGTGAGAGGCCTTCGGCCGGTTAGGGGTGAAAGCCGCTTCGCGGCGGTGAGCTCCAATAGATTTGCTGGATAGAGATTGAATTTACAATGACAGGAAAAACATATTTCAGTTTTCAGAAGTTGGATGTTTACCAACAGTCCAAACAACTTGTTAAACAAGTTTATGGCTTGTTGAGTAGCTATCCTGCAGATGAACGTTATGCGCTTTGCGATCAAATGCGTAGGGCTGCGATATCTATCCCGTCAAATATAGCTGAAGGTCTAAGCCGTTATTCACCAAAGGAACAAATTCATTTCCTTGAAATCGCTTACGGCTCTTTATCTGAGATTGTCTGCCAACTGGAAATCTCTGAGGAACATGGATATATCCGTACCGAGCATTATGAACAACTCATGCTTATTTGTCTGGATTTGGGCAGAATGTTGTCAAATATGCGCTCATTTAGAGAAAAACAAATGTCTAACCGCGAGGCAGAGCCTCGCATCTCACCTATAACCGCAACCGAAGGTTGCTCTAAACAATGATTACTATCCTTGGCATCGAATCCTCCTGCGACGACACCTCTGCTGCTGTCATTCGCGATGGCTTCCTGCTGTCGAATGTCACGGCATCACAGGCCGTGCATGAGGCTTATGGTGGCGTAGTGCCCGAACTGGCATCGCGCGCGCATGAACAAAATATAGTACCCGTAGTGGATCAGGCATTGAAGCGGGCAGGCGTGACAAAAGAAGAGCTGAGCGCCATAGCGTTCACTCGCGGACCGGGACTGATGGGCTCACTGCTCGTGGGCGTCAGTTTCGCCAAAGGGCTGGCGGCTTCCTTAGGCATACCCATGATTGATGTGAACCATCTGCAGGGACATGTCCTGGCACATTTCATCAGAGAGACCCCCTCCTCACTCCCCTTCAAAGGGGAGGATGGTAATCTTCAAGGGCAAGCTACTAATTCCCAGTCGCAAAGCGACCATAACCGTGGCGAAGCCACTCTAACCGCTGCTCAGCAGCCTTCACCGCTCACCGCACCGCAGGCGCCCTCCACGCCCTCCGGTATTCCTCCTTTCCCCTTCCTCTGTCTCCTTGTCAGCGGTGGCAATTCCCAGATTGTTCTGGTAAAAGCCTACAATGACATGCAGATAATCGGACAGACCATCGACGATGCTGCGGGCGAGTGCATAGACAAATGCTCTAAGGTGATGGGCCTTGGCTACCCTGGTGGACCTATCATCGACCGCCTCGCGCGTCAGGGCAACCCAGAGGCTTATCAGTTCTCAAAGCCTGCCAT
>JAEEHQ010000041.1 GCA_016280915.1 Bacteroidales bacterium | reverse complement strand
TTTCAGCGCTTTTGCCCTTATTTCGGCATCTTTCCGATTGTCAGTCGGTTACAATGCACCGCATTGCTCCCTCCTTCCGCACGGAAATCTGCTCGAAATAAGAACAAAATCGATTGAAAGCAATTTATAGAACCCACCATACCTTTTTTACGTGAATGTTCTTGTTGGGGGGGAGCGTGAATGTTTGTTGGGGGCGTGAATGTTTTTTTAACACAAATAACCATGATAATTCGTGTTGAAAAATAAACCTTGATGTGAAAAGTTCGTGTTCAAAGACAATATAGTTACAGATTCGTGTTTATGCGTAAGAAGACGTTGATAAGGAATGTTGGCCCATGGTATTTGGTGTTGACAGTCGTGCTGCTGGCGGCGGTGCTGGGCAGCGCGATGGTGGGGGCTGTGCATTTCACCTGGGAGGAGATGTGGCAGTCGCCTATTTTTTGGAATTTGCGGTTGCCTCGCATTGTGCTGGCTGTGCTGGTGGGAGCGGCTTTGTCGGTGTGTGGAGCTGCCTATCAGTCCATCTTTCGCAATCCGTTGACCGACCCTTACGTGCTGGGTATCTCGTCGGGGGCATCCTTGGGTGCCGCTATTGCCATACTGCTGGGTTTGCAAACCTTTATGCTGGGAGTGGGCGCGAGTGCGTTGGTTACGGGTATCTTTACCATCGTTGTCATCTATCGGATAGCCTCTATGGGCAACCGCATGCATATCACCACTTTGCTGCTGACGGGCGTTTGCATCACCTTTTTGATTTCCGCCATCATCTCTTTTCTGATGGTGCTGCACCAGGACAAGATGGACAGCATTATCTTTTGGACGATGGGCAGCTTTGCCTCGGCCACCTGGGTGGATGTTGCTTTTGTGGCACCTGTGGTGGCGCTGGGTACGGCCACGGTGATATATTACGGTCGCGACCTGAACCTGTTGTTGGCCGGCAGTGAGACCGCCAAAAGCCTGGGTGTGGAGGTGGAGAAGGTGAAGAAACGGTTGTTACTGCTGACCACCCTGATGGTTGCCTTTTGTGTGTCGTCGTGCGGAGTGATAGGTTTTGTGGGTTTGGTGGTGCCCCATTGCATCCGCATAGTGGTGGGGCCCGACAACCGCAAGGTGGTGCCGCTGTCGGTGCTGGTGGGAGGCATTTTCCTGCTGCTTTGCGACACCTTGGCACGCACCCTGATGATACCGGCCGAACTGCCTGTGGGTTGTCTTACCGCCTTGGTGGGAGCGCCCCTTTTCATATACCTGCTGTATAAAAACAAAAAGACTTACTAAAGGTGGGTTCTAAAAGCCCGACAAAGAGATGATGATAGAAGTAAAAAACCTTACCTATGGCTATGCCGCCAAGCCGGTGTTGCGGAGCCTCAGTTTTGGAGTTGAGGAGGGCGGTTTCTATGCCGTGATGGGAGCCAACGGGAGCGGCAAGACCACCCTGCTGAGGCTGGTGTCGGGGATGCTGAAGCCACAGGAGGGCGAAGTGCGGGTGGATGGCACCGAGGTGTCACGCTACAGGGCCCGCGAATTGGCGCAGAAGATCTCCTTTGTGCGACAGCATCCGCAGACAGATTTTGAGTTTTCGGCCTTTGAGACGGTGCTGATGGGGCGCAACCCCTACCAGCACCACCTGCAGAATGAGTCGGAGCACGACTGGAAGATTGTGGAGGAATGCATGAAGCAGACCAATACTTGGCACCTTCGTTTTGCCAAACCCAGCGAGATGAGTGGGGGAGAGCTGCAACGTGTGATGCTGGCAAGGGCGTTGGCCCAGCAGACCTCCATCATGCTGCTGGATGAGCCAATCTCTAACCTCGACATCTCGCATCAGTTTGACATCCTCGACCTCCTGCGCACCATCAACCGCGAGGAACATAAGACCATACTGATTGTGCTGCACGACCTGAACATGGCTTTGCAGTATTGCGAGAGCCTGTTGTTGCTGCATGAAGGGCAGGTGCTGTTTCAGGGACCTATACAGGAGGGTCTTACCCCAGAGAATATTGCCACCGTTTTCGGGGTGAAAGCAACGGTAGGACAAGAAGGAATCAAGCTCAGCAAGATGTGACCCGAGGGCTGTCAAGTTTTTTAGGAGACTTTGGCTTGCACGGCGTCCCGAAGGGACGCGACCTTGCATAACACGGTACAAGAGGACAAAGTCCTCGTAGTGCCGTGATAAGACAACCTATAGAATAGCGTCCCGAAGGGACGCGGCCATGATATTTCCACGTATCACGCGTATCGCTCGGATTATACTTTCAACTCTCAACTCTCAACTTTCAATAACCAATAACCTATAACCAATAACCTTTAATCTTTCAACTCTCAACTTTCAATAACCAATAACCTATAACCAATAAACTTTAATCTTCCAACTTTCAACTCTCAACTTTCAATAACCAATAACCTATAACCAATAAACTTTAATCTTTCAACTCTCAACTCTCACCTCCATCCATCGGAAGTCTCTCCGTGGGACATTTTTATTGAAAAATGCATTTTATCGATTATTTTTTATATATTTGTAATTTAATTTGCGCGTACAATGCAGTTTAAAGATATTGAGGGTCAGCGCGTTTTGATAAATCACCTGACCGAAATTATTGATTCGGGCCGTGTAAGTCATGCCCAGATGTTCCTTGGACCCACCGCCAGCGGTAGTTTGGCGTTGGCCATTGCTTATGCCCAGTATCTCAACTGCAGCAATCGCCAGCATTACCCCGAGGGCTCGGAGTTGAGGGCCGACTCCTGTGGCGAGTGTCCCAACTGTCGTAGATACCGCCAGTTGATTCATCCCGACCTCCATCTGGTGTTTCCCAACACGACTACCACAACCGTGAAAAGCGACAGCGTGAGTTCGGACTCTTTTCAGGAGGAGTTTCGCGCGTTTTTGAACAACTACCATCAATGTGGCACGGAAGACCAATGGTATGAGTGGTTGAATGTGGCCAACAAGCAGGGCGTCATTCGTGAGCGTGACGCTGCCAACATTGTCAAGACGTTGGCATTGAAATCGTATGAGGGTGGATATAAGGTGCTCATTATCTGGTTGGCTGAGCGCATGAACCTTTCGGCTGCCAACGAATTGCTGAAGACCTTGGAAGAGCCCAGTGCAGGCACGCTGTTATTGTTGGTGGCGGAGAATCGTGACAGGATGCTTTCGACCATTCTCTCGCGTGTGCAAACCGTGGTGGTGCCCAATACCGTTAGCGGTTTCTCGGCCGAGAAGAAGGCTGCATTTGCCCAGATGTTTGTGTCGTGGATGCGGCTGTTGTTTAAGTTGAACATGCAGACCCTCTCGGCATGGGTGGACCAGACACACGCGCTGGGACGTGAGCAGCAGAAACAGTTTCTGCAGTATTCGCAGGAGGCCATCCGGGCCTGTTTCTTGAAAACTGCCGCCGGCATTACGCTGCCCGGGGAGCTGGAATTTGGGGATGAGAAGTTCGACAATTTTTTCCCTGCCATGGTCACACCCCGCAATGTGGAGCAGATGAATGAGGCCATGACCAACGCCATCTATGCCATTGAGCGCAACGCCTATGCCAAGATAACCTTTATGCAGCTCTCGTTCACGATGAGCAAACTGATTAAGAACAGATAAACAATTTTTAAATAGCGACCCTCAGCGGATGGTCGACAATTATATACAAAATAATTTTATGAAAGAGCAGAAAGATTTAGAGAAAGACTTAGAGAAGAAGCCAACAGAAGAAAACCCCAATCAACAAGATATGCCGGAGCAGCAGGCCGCTCCAGCCGTGCCGGTTGACGACATGGGCGACGACGACAATGTTGCCACCGCCGAGGAGATGGAGGCCTTCATCCGTGACCGTCGCGAGAAGGAACGTGAGAAGAAAGAGAAGAAGGATGACGACAAGACCGATGTCTTTGGAGAATTTGTGGCTCCTGAGAATTCGATTGACCCTTATCTTGACCCCGACCCCACGCTGCCGTGGGTGAAATATGATGAGAGCATCTTCCTCAGCCGTGGCTGTCGCAAGTGCCCCCGCTCCTATGAGCCGGTGAGCGACATAGAGACCCACAGCTGCAGCAAGGTCACCTCCACCAACTGGATGAAAGGCATCCGCCAGCCGGGAGGCACCCCCTTTGACTGTGTGGAGGTGCGTTTCAAGAACAACCGTAAGGATTTCTATCGCCTGCCCGACGGCTTGGAGGTGACCGAGGGCGACATCGTGGCTGTGGAGGGTATGCCCGGACACGATATAGGCATAGTCAGCCTCACCGGCGAGGTGTGCCGCATACAGATGAAGAAGCACCATGTTGACCCCAAGGGCGAGAATGTGAAGAAACTGTTCCGTCGTGCCAAGAGTAACGACATAGAACGATGGACGGAAAGTCTGAAAAGCGAGCACAACACCCTGCTGAAGACCCGCCAGATTACCCAGCGGATGAATTTGGAGATGAAGGTGAACGATGTGGAATATCAAGGCGACAACTCCAAGGCCATCTTCTACTATACCGCCGACGACCGTGTGGATTTCCGTCAGCTCATCAAGGTGCTGGCCGAGGAGTTTCATGTGCGCATTGAGATGAAGCAGATAGGTGTGCGCCAAGAGGCCGGCAAGGTGGGTGGTTTGGGCACCTGTGGCAGGGAGCTCTGCTGCAGCACATGGCTGACCAATTTCAAGTCGGTGACCACCAGCGCGGCCAAAATTCAACAGATACTACCCAATCCGCAGAAGCTGGCAGGCCAGTGCGGTAAACTGAAATGCTGCCTGAACTTTGAGTGTGAGGTGTATGCCGATGCGCTGAAGAAATTCCCGCCAGCCAATACCCCCATTCGTTTTCAGAAAGGGTTGGCGCTGTATAAGAAAACCGATGTCTTCCGCGGCATTATGTGGTATGCCTATGAGGGGGAGAGCGAACTGTATGCCATACCCGTTGAGAGCGTGAAGAAGATTATAGAGATGAACCACAATCAGGAGTACCCCGAGAAGTTGGAAGACTTCCAGGTGGAACTGATGTCGACAGCCGCTCTGGTTCAGGAAACCAATGCTGCCGAGTTTGAACGCGAGTTGCGTCGCATGTCGGACGATTCGGGTGACAATGGCGTTGCTCCTGATGAGAGTGCTGAACGCAGAGATGACCGCCGCGACCGCAAGGGTGGTGACCGCAAGGGCGGCGAAAGGAAGGGTGGCGACCGTGGAGAGAGACCGCGTGGCGACCAGCGTCAGCGTGGTGGCGACTCAAGACGCGACGACCCACGTCAGCGCCGCAACGACAATCTTCGTGAGGAGCATCGTCAGCGGCTGAACGACCAGGCTCAGCGGGTGAACAACAACCGACACAGCGGTGCCCGCAACAACCCTCGTCGCAGTGGCAACAAGGACAAACGAGAATAAAGAAAAAGGTTTTTGACAATATGCTGAAATATAGACTCTTGATACTGATGACCGGCATTGCTTTGTTGTTGCAGGGTTGCGACAAGAAGGTCTTTTATGCCGTGGAACGCGATGTGGATGAGACGGGTTGGAACTTGAATGACTACGTCACCTATGATGTGGAGGTGAAGGACACGCTGCAGATTTATGATTTCTTTATTGATGTGCGCAATAGTGTCCATTACCCCAAGGCCAACACGTTCTTTTTCATCAACACCACATTCCCCGATGGGAGCGTGGCATACGACACGTTGGAGTGTCCGTTGGCCGACGTGACGGGCCATTGGTATGGCAAACGTACGGGTCGCTATGTCGACAGCCGTTTCGTCTTCCGCCGTCATGTCATCTTCCCCAGTTCGGGCAACTATCATTTTGAGATTGGTCACGGCATGCGTGACACCAATGTGGTGGGCCTGAAGAGTGTGGGGTTGCGCATTGAGCGTATCGGCAAATAACGATTAGATTATTCGTGACACCTAATAGTAACCAATTATGGCAAAAAAACAGAAAGAACAGAGTGGCAATAGAATCAAGACTGCGTGGAAGATTTTCGCAGGTTTTTGGATTTTTGTCTTTCTCTTTTTCACCTTGCTGTCGTTAGGATGGCTGGGTTTTATGCCTTCATTTGAAGAATTAGAGAATCCCAAGAGCAATCAGGCTACCGAGGTAATCTCCGCCGATGGCGAGATACTGGGTTTCATTGGCGTGGAGAATCGTTCCAACGTCACCTACAGCCAGCTTTCGCCTAATCTGGTCAATGCCTTGATTGCCACAGAGGATGTGCGTTTCTATAAACATTCAGGCATCGACCAGCGCAGCCTTTTCCGCGTCTTCTTTAAGACGCTGATTGGTAGGCATAGCAGCAGCGGCGGCGGTAGTACCATCACCCAGCAGCTGGCCAAGAACCTGTTCCCTCGCGAACATAAGGGCAAGATTGGTACTGTTTTTTCGAAGTTTAAAGAATGGGTGGTGGCCGTGAAGTTGGAGCACAACTACTCGAAGCAGGAGATCATAGCCATGTATTTCAATACGGTGGATTTTGGTAGCAACTCTTTCGGTATCAAGACGGCTGCCAAGACTTTCTTCGACAAGACCCCTGCCGAGCTCTCGGTAACGGAAGCGGCCACATTGGTGGGCCTGCTGAAAGCCCCCACAGCCTATAGTCCTATTCTGCATCCCGACCACTCGTTGGAGCGTCGCAACACGGTGCTATCGCAGATGCACAAGTATGACTATCTCAACGACGAGGAGTATGAGAAATATATCCAGGAGCCGTTGGATGTCTCTAACTACACGCCCCAGAGCCACAACGATGGCCTCGCCACCTATCTTCGCGAATATATCCGCAATTACATGAAAGACTGGTGCAAGCATCATCGTAACAGCGATGGCGAACATTATGATGTACATAAGGACGGGCTGCGTATCTATACCACCATCGACTCCCGTATGCAGCGTTATGCCGAGGCTGCCGTGAGACAACACATGAGTACCGAGGTGCAGCCCCAGTTTGATCGCGAGTTGCGGGCGCGTAAGGGCAATCCTTTCTGCGACATCGATGCCGCCCAACAGGAGAAGATTCTGGTGCAAGCCATGAAGGGTTCGGATCGCTACTATCAGCTGCATCACAACCAAGGCAAGAGCGAGAAGGAAATTCGTGCCATCTTCAAGAAAAAGGTGAATATGAAGGTCTTCTCGTGGAAGGGCAATATCGACACGGTGATGTCGCCGTGGGACTCGTTGCTGTACTACAAGAAATTTCTCAATGTGGGCATGATGTCGGTGGAGCCCGGCACAGGCTACGTGAAGGCTTATGTGGGCGGCATCAATTACCGCTATTTCAAGTATGACAATGTGATGAGCCATCGTCAGGTGGGCTCTACGTTCAAACCGTTTGTATACACCATGGCATTGCAGGATTTGGGCATGTATCCATGCACGGAGGTGCCCAATGCGCAGGTATGCTTTGAGCAGTGGGGCCAAGCCGATTGGTGTCCGAAGAACTCCACCAACGAGCGTGAGAACCAGATGGTCACCCTCAAATGGGCATTGGCACACTCGGTCAACTGGGTGTCGGCCTATCTGATGAAACAGGGCTCGCCCGAGCAGGTTATCAGCATTGCCCGCAAGATGGGCGTTACCAGCGATATCGAGGCAGTGCCTGCCATTTGTGTGGGTACGCCCGAAATCACGGTGTATGAGATGGCCGGTGCCATGGCCACTTTTGCCAACAAGGGCGAATATGTTGAGCCTATCTTTATCACGCGAATCGAAGATAATAAGGGCACCGTGCTCGACCGCTTTACGCCCGACCGCCATGAGGCTATCAGCGAGCGCACCGCCTATATGATGATTGAGCTGATGAAAGGCGTGGTGCAGAGCGGTACGGGTGTGCGACTGAACTATAAGTACCACCTCAACGATTTCAGCGCTGCCATTGCAGGTAAGACGGGTACTACCCAGAACAACTCCGACTGCTGGTTTGTAGGAATCACACCCAAGCTTGCCACGGCCATCTGGACAGGCGGTGAAGTGCGCAGCATCCATTTCCGCAACATGACCTATGGCCAAGGTGCCGCACAGGCGTTGCCTATCTTTGGCCATTATATGCGTAGCATCTATAGTGATAAATCTTTGAAGTTCTCGCGTGGTGATTTCGAACGTCCCAATGTGCCATTGGATGTGGAGCTGGATTGTGCTAAATTCCAACAAGAGATTCAAGAGGAGGAACCGTATTACGACTTTTAATATTTCGCGACGATGAGGACGAACCTATTTGGGATGTCGTTGGCTGAACTGCAACAGCTTTGTGCCGACGAGGGAATGCCTAAGTTTGCCGCCAAGCAGATGTGCGACTGGCTCTATGCTAAACATGTCGACAGCATCGACGCGATGACCAACCTCTCACTCAAGGCTCGCGCTCGGCTGAATGAGATTGCTTTCATTGGCCGTCACGACCCTGTGGGATGTCAGGTGTCGAAGGATGGCACCAAGAAATATCTCTTCGAGTGTGCCTCTGCGGTCACGCAGGAACAGCAGTATGTGGAGTCGGTCTTTATTCCCGACGGCGACCGCGGCACCCTGTGTGTCTCCTGCCAGATGGGGTGTAAGATGGGATGCCGTTTCTGTGTGACGGGGCAGCAAGGGTTTCATGGCAACTTGGATGCAGCTGATATCCTCAATCAGATTTTCTCCATCCCCGAGTTCGACCGCCTGACCAATATCGTGTATATGGGTATGGGAGAGCCGATGGATAATCTCGACAACGTGCTCCGCAGTACCGAGGTGTTAACTGCCCCCTGGGGCCTGGGTTGGAGCCCTCACCGCATTACGGTTTCGAGCGTGGGCATCATTCCAGGCTTGCGCCGTTTCCTTAACGAGAGCCAGTGCCATGTGGCAGTCAGCTTGCACAATCCTTTTGCTGCCGAGCGGTTGGACATCATGCCGATGCAAAAAGCCTATCCCATTGCCGAGGTGGTGTCGTTACTGAGGCAGTACGATTGGAGCGGACAGCGGAGGATTTCGTTTGAGTACACCATGTTCAAGGGGCTCAACGACGACACCCGCCATGCTGCCGAGTTGGTGCGATTGCTGAAAGGCCTTTATTGCCGCGTCAATCTCATCAGGTTCCATGCATCGCCAGACACCCCCTTCAAGACCTCCACACCGCTGTCGATGGAACGTTTTAGAGACTATCTGAACAATCACGGCATCACCTGTACCATACGTGCTTCGCGTGGCGAGGACATCATGGCAGCATGCGGATTGCTGGCAGGGCAGCGGGTTGATTCGTGAAAAAAGTTATAAACAAAAAATTTTTGCAATTTTTTTTACTTTCCACATACTAAAAAAACAAAAAATACGTAGAAAAGTTTTTTAATTAAAAAAAAATATGTATTTTTGCATTTCGAAAATTGATTAGGAACTAATAAGGATACTATCGAAACAAAATTATCAGTTCAACCCCAAAAAAGCGAAAAAATGACTGATGTATCATTGAGCACGCTCAGCGACAACGAGCTGATATTAGGTTATATGAACGGCAATTGCGCCTGTTTCGATGTTCTCCTTTCCCGTTATCAGGCGAAGGTTTATGGTTACATCTTTTCTGTCGTGAAGGACAAGGATGTGGCCGATGATATATTCCAAGATACTTTCTTTAAGGTCGTTGCCACTATCAATAGCGGTGTCTATAAGGATGAGAACAAATTCATCCATTGGGTGATGCGTATCGCTCATAATCTGATTGTTGACTATTTCCGTCGTAACAATAAGATGCCGCTGGTGCCCAACCGTCCTGACTGTGATGTGGTGGATACGCTGAAGCTCCACGACGAGAACGTCGAGCAGAGCATCATGCGCCAGCAAACAAGTCGTAATATCCGCAAACTGGTGCACATGCTTCCTCCCGAGCAGCGCCGTGTGGTTATCCTGCGTCACTATGGCAAGTGCGACTTTAAGGACATTGCTGCCCGCACGGGTGTCAGCATCAATACTGCTTTGGGTCGTATGCGCTACGCCATCATCAACCTCCGCCGCCTGGCCGAGGAGCACAACATGTACATCGAGCTCTAATTCCCCGCCCATCCCCTCGAATAGAGAATTGAAGCCGGCCCCCGCCCTCCCTATGTGTATTTTATAAAATACACTTTCGGTGCAAAAGCGTATTTTATAAAATACATTTTTGTATTATTTGTGTATTTTGTAAAATACACGTATCTTTGCAATCTGTAAATTCTTAATTCTCAATTATATAAAACATACCCCCCGCCTATCGGCGTACCCCTCTAAAGAGGGGAGGGGCGGGAGCCGTCAATTTGATTCAATCATTCATTTATATACTGTGTTGTATGCAGTGTGATGCGGCAGGACGTAAGTCCACTGGACTTCCTTAAGGTGGGTTCTATAAATTGCTTTCAATCGATTTTGTTCGTTTCTTCACAACAGACGTTTTCTCGCCTCGGCATAGTGCAAACACTTCGTGATTTGCCCTCTGCTCTCG
>JAEEHQ010000040.1 GCA_016280915.1 Bacteroidales bacterium | reverse complement strand
TAAGGGGCGTAAAACGAAACGGGTTTAATGATGGAGCCACGTCGAGGGCTTAATTTGTTTGTTTGTCAATGAGTTAGAGGGGTGGGGGAGAAGTGGCCCAAAAAAACGAAACGGTTTACATGCGTTTACGTTGGGTTTACGCCGGCGGCTATTTGGGTGGCTCATAGGTTTACGTTTGGCTTACGTTTGGCGTGCGGATCTATACGTTGGGGCAGGGTAGTGGTGGCTGCTCATCGGCTGCAATGTCAGGATGGCCACAAACGGCGCACAGTCAACGCCTGCGCGATATTTGCGGTGGTTTGGGCAAATGATTAGAATGGAAATATAACGCCGTTAGGAGGCGATTCTTGCGGCGTTGTTTTGAATGTCGTTCGGGGAGGTCGAGAGGCTTCCCCTTTTTTGTGTCCTGATGGGTCGATTTTTGGAGAGGGGTTACACTTGGGGTTACAGAGAGGGGTTACATTTTGGGCGAGAGAGGGGTTACACTTGGGGTTACAATTTCAAGAATTTAAGACCGCTTAAAAAAATAGAAACCAGCCGAGCGCACCCCTAAATTTTGCGGTTTTGGCGATATTGAGCGAGGAAAATGCCACCAAATAAAAGCCTTACACCTTATATATAATACGCGTGAGTAGCCCTATTTACAGCGTTTTGCGTCACATCTACCCCATTGAAACGGCTTCAAAAAGTGTGCGTGCGGCTGTTGTGCGTGCCGGTGTGGGTCACGGGTGCGTCCGTGTGATGAGCGTCACCCTGCATGGGCAGACGGTTCGTAGTCCGCATCGTGCGCACTTGAAGAGCTTGCAGCCTTTTCCCTTTCAAGTTGAGCAACCCGCTCCTTGAGTTGTCCTATTTCCTCGGCCTGCTCCATTATGACCTCATCCTTTTCCTTAGCAAAAGAAAGAAGCCGATCAACAACAATCCCAATATCTGAGGAGGCCGGAAAATCGTCTAAAAAACTACCCGAATTATTTTGTCGGGTTGAAATCATTTCACCTTTGCCGGTGATAAGCCACTCGGTTGAGTATTGGGGATAATTTTCAACAATCACCTGCACCCATTTGAGTTGAATGTCTGTGCCGTTATTTATGGCACGTGACAAGACCCCCTTGCTCGCTCCAATCTTGCGTTCAAGAGCACCGATGGTTATCCCCTCATTAGAGGCTAGTTCTTGAATTCTCGATAAAATGTTGCCCATAAGTTGAAAATTATCCCCGAATTATTTTGTCGGGTTGAAAATTATCCCTATCTTTGCAGCGTCTTAACAATGTTAAGAGCGGCCAAAGGTACAAAAATTTGGCGAGATACGCGAAAATTAACGATTAAAAAAGTAACGAGCAATGAATGACAAGGACAGAAAATCGGAGGTTGCGACCTTCTCCACCAAGAGCTACCCGACAAGTGTGTGCTCTTATTTGATGAGCCGCAAGGTTCCGTTCCAGTTTGAGCCATCCACTGGCGTATCGTTCACAGCGACCGCCACCTTTGTTTCCGAGATGAGCCGCCGACTGGTCAACAGCTACGGCTGTAAGCATTACCCCGTATATCAACTTATAAAATAACGAGAATATGAGCGAAAAAAAGACCATTTGCTTCCTGGACAAGGACACCCTTGCCGCCCAGGGCTTGAAGATGACCGCCGCCATCCAGGAGGCGCGCCATGAGATTGAACAGTACCTCGACATCGCCGATGTGGTTTTGAACGACTACGAGGCGACTGTTGACCCTTATTACACCGGCGCGTGTGTGCTTCTTGCCCGCATCGACGCCATGCAGGAGAAGATTATCAACCAACCAAAGAGTGATAACAATGGATAAGAGGATTTATGTTACCGAGGATGCCAAGAAGCACCTCTGCAAGGTGTTCAAGTGCAGCCGTGTCACAGTGTGGAACGCTCTCACGTTCAAGACCAACAGCCTACAGGCCCGCAAGATCCGCTTCGTTGCCCTGTCGCAGTTGAAGGGCGTGCCCAGCTGGAACGGTGCAGACATGGAGACCACCCATGAGACCGTGGAGGGTACGATGACCCAGACTTTCGGCACCCGTGTACGTCTTGTTGTCAGCTTCCGCAGTGGCTTGGCCACGGTGTATGTTGACAACAAGCAGCACAGCAAGGAGCGCGTGAAAGAGATTCCCGACCTGATGCACCTTCAGGCCCGTGTCAACGCCATGGCCATGAGTTTGTGATATGGAGTATTACGGCAAGATATTGTGCATTTCGGTGTGTGACCTCACCCATGACGACCGCCCGATTGTCGTGGATGGAGTCGCCGACTGGAGCCACAGCCGCGTGCTTGATGGCCGCCGTCCGCAGGACTTGCCGCTCGACATCCTCGCCCCGATCATGACTGTTTCCAATTACAAGCAGCTGAGCGCACGGAAGAAGCTCAATGTCGTGCGCCGTGGTGGCGGCTTGGGCGAATATGCCCTTATTGAGGTCGCCACATTGCCCCATCGCTTCCGTGAGCGCATTGTCGCCAAGTATGGCGAGATGGAGCAGAACGTGTTGCGAGACTGGTTTGAGAGCCACTACAGGGTGGATGCCGAGGCCCGCGCCTGGTTCACGCGTTTCCGCTTCGCCGATGGCAGCCCCTTACCCCCTGACAAGATCAACGAGTACACCGTCAACGCCTCGGTGCTGCAGGCTGTCGTTGCCGTTATGGCCGACACAAACATCATGCGCAAGGCCATGCAGGGCACCAGCATCAACTGGGGCGAGATGACCGGTGTCATCAGCTACTTCCAGGCTGAGTTCTGTCACACCCTGCCTCTGAGCCCTCACCGCTTCCGCGAGCGTGTGACCGCGTTCCAGAAGCAGGGCTACGAGTCACTTATCAGCAAGAAGTTCAGGAACCAGAGCGCCCGCAAGGTATCGTACACCATCGAGCGCCTCATCCTGAGCCTCGACAGTCTGCCCGAGCGTCCCTATAATACCACCGTCGCCGAGATGTACAACATGTTCGTGCGTGGCGAGCTCACCGTTGTCGATCCCGAGACCGGTGAGCTGTACGATCCGCAGAACTACACCGACAAAAACGGCGACCCGATTGTGCTGAGCGAAGCCACCATAGCCAACTACCTCAACACCCCAAAGAACAAAGCACTGCGCAGCAGGTTGCACGACACCCAGTGGGACTTCAACAACCGTTACCGTCCCTACCACCTGCGCCGCAATGGTGTGTATGCCCTCAGCAAAATATCGCTTGACGACCGTGACCTGCCGCGTCCCATGTCCAACGGCCAGCGCGTCAAGGCTTATTATGCCTATGATGTGGTCAGTGGCTGCGTGGTTGGCCGTGCCTATAGCCGGTTGAAGACCGCCGACTTGTTCCTGGACTGCATGCGTGACATGTTCCAGACACTGGACCGCAATGGTTGGTATATGCCCGCCGAGCTCGAGGTCGAGCACCATCTTGTGAGCGGTTTCGCCGATGGTCTGATGAAAGCCGGTGTGGTATTCCCGCTGATACGTTGGTGCAACCCCGGCAACTCACGCGAGAAACGCGCCGAGCACCTGAACCGCGCCAAGAAGTACGGTGTCGAAAAGCGTATGCAGGTGGGCATCGGCAGGTGGTACGCCTCGCTGGAGGCCAACCGCCCCAAGGTCGAGAAAGTCTATGACGAGCAGAACAACACCTACAAGGAGGCCACCTACACCTTTGAGAAACTCGTTGCAGATGACATCGCCGCTATCGAGCAGTTCAACCGTCAGCTTCACCCCAACCAGAAGATGTACCCCGGCATGACCCGTTGGGATGTGTTGGCCAGTCGCCAGAACCCCGAGCTGCAGCCGTGGGACAAACCCTACCTATACCGATATATCGGCAATATGACGGAGACCACCATCAGGCAAAACATGTTCTGCACCGTGCAGTACCAACAGTACCGCCTTCCTCTCCCCGAGGACATCGAAAAACTCGAGCCACGCAACAACAAGGTGCAGGCCTACTGGTTGCCCGATGCCGATGGCAACGTTGGCGAGGTTTACCTGTGGCAAGGTGAGCGCTTCATCGCCACATGCAAGCTGCTCGAGCGATACAACGAGGCCACCGCCGAACAGACCCAGGCCGACCGTGACGCTTATGTTGAGCAGGCCAAATTCGTGAGCCAGTTTGACCGCATGATGCGCGAGGAGAAAATCACCAAGGTGGCGGTGATGGAGGACGAGCAGCGCGAGGCTGTTGAGCGTGCCGCCCGTGCCGCTGTCGCCGTACCTCATGCTGCAGAGCTGCCCGATGAGGATGATGACTACAGCGAGTACCTGGACGTGAGCCGTGTGGCCAGTGCGGCTGTCGCCAGCATTTAGAACGACACAAAAACAACATTATAACGACATTCAAAACAGATTAGAACAATGGAGATAACCAATGAAATCAAGCAGCGGATAGCCACGGCGATAGCCGGCGACCGCGAGAACTATCCCAGCGACGCCAAGCATGCCGTCGCCCTGGGCATTGCCCCCAGCGTGTACAACGCTATCAAGAAGGGCAACTTTGAGAAACAGGTCAGCGACGCTAACTGGGTGGGCATAGCCCGCCGTCTGGGCGTGGTATTACGCCAGGAAATGGCCTGGACAGCCGCCAAGACCCAGACGTGGGTGTTCATCACCACCCAGCTCGAGACGTGCCAGCAGGGCAGCCTTAGCGCCATCATGTGTGACATCCCCAACATCGGCAAGACCTTCACCGCCCGCGCCTATGTCAAGATCCACCGCCATGCCGTGTATATCGACTGCAGCCAGGTCAAGACCAAGCTCAAGCTCGTGCGCAAGATTGCCAAGGAGTTCGGCGTGAACGCCAACGGTCGGTATGGTGACGTGTATGAGGATCTGGTCGCCTACCTGCGCACCATCGACACCCCGCTTGTCATCCTTGACGAAGCCGGTGACCTGCAGTATGAGGCGTTCCTTGAACTCAAGGCCCTGTGGAACGCCACCGAGCACGCCTGCGGCTGGTACATGATGGGTGCCGACGGTCTGCAGGAGAAGATTGTGCGAGCCATCGAGGGCAAGAAAGTGGGCTACACCGAGATGCTGAGCCGCTTCGGTGACACATTCAGCCATGTCACCCCCGCCGATGCCAAGGAGCGCCAGAAGTTCCTCAAGGCTCAGGCCGCCATCGTCGCCCAGGTCAACGCCCCCGAGGGTGTGAACATCGGCAAGCTCGTGACCTTGAGCGGTGGTGGCTTGCGCCGCATCTACACTGAGATTGAGAAACTAAAGAAAGAAGCACAATGAAACGTAAACGAGCCTACAGCCCCGCCGAGATCCTGAAGATGAACATCCCCAAGCTGGAGTTTGAGGGAGCGTGGGCCGCGAGCATGGGCAAGCCCGCCAAGAGCGGCGTGTGGCTCATCTGGGGCAACCCAGGCAACGGAAAGACCAGCTTCGTGATGCAGCTGGCCAAGTACCTCTGCCGCTTCGACAGGGTGGTCTATGACAGTCTCGAGGAGAGCACCAGCCTCAGCGTGCAGATGTCGATGCGCCGCCACCGCATGGAGGAGGTGAACCGCCGTTTCCAGATACTTGACCGCGAGAGCATGGAGCAGCTGGTTGAACGGCTGCAACGCCGCAAGAGTGCTGGCATCGCCATCATCGACAGCTTCCAGTACAGCGGTCTCACCTACAAGGGATACCAGGCATTGAAAGAAGCCCTGCCCGGCAAGCTGCTCATCTTCGTGAGCCATGCCGAGGGCATGCGTCCCGCTGGCCGTGCCGCCAAGAAGGTCGAGTATGATGCCGACATCAAGATCCTGGTCGAGGGCTTCCGTGCCTCGTGCAAGAGCCGCTACATGGACACCCCCGGTGTGCCGTTCACCGTGTGGACCGAGGGAGCCACCAAGTACTGGCTCGGCAGGAACATTCAAGAGAACAATCCAAGTAACCAACCAAATAGCAACGACAATGAGCAGAACGACAAAATTGATTGAGTTGCGTTGCCCTGAGCACATGCGCCCAGGACAGCGTGAGACCCTTGTCAGCGAGGGTCATGTGTGTGGCTATTGCCACGGCAACGGCTTCTTCTGGGGCAGTGACCAGTATGGCCACCGCACCAAGTGCCCGTGCCCCGTGTGCAATGGCAGTGGCGAGCTTGATGCCCATATTGGCATCGAGTGGAAAGCGAGAAAGGAGGCCGGTGATGGCGCATGAGTTCAGGTGCTGCATCTGCGGCCAGAAGGCGAGCGGCTGGGGCAACAACCCTTGGCCTGTCAAGGACAGTGGCGAGTGCTGCCTGGCGTGTGACCTGACAGTGGTCGTCCCCGCGAGAATCAAACTAAGTGAAACCCCAAAAAACAAGAGCAATGAAGACAATGCTACAGAGAATCGGGCAATGGTTTCGTGACCAGGCTTTAGCCCGTAAGCGTGCGCATCTTAAGCGCCTTGAGCGCCAGATTGCCGCCGATGCCGAGCGTAAGCTGCAGGTCGCCGAGTACAACGGCGGCTTGTATGTGACCTTCCATGGTGTCCCCCTCGTCTATGCTGAGGGCGACGCCATCCTTGAGACCCTCGAGGACTGCCGTGAGATCTACCGCGACTGGCGAGTCAATAGTAACCGCGAGCAGTTATGAGCAGAGGGTTCAGACGGTTTTATGCCGTGTTCAACAAGATGCACCACGGCGGTGACCCCGAAGACCACAAGTGCGAGATAGTGCGCCAGTGGACATGGGGCAGAACCGAACACCTGCGCGAGATGAGCGAGCGCGAGTACGTGGAGATGTGCGAGGCGCTGGAGCGCATTGTTGACCCCCGAGGGCGCGAGAAGTGGCATGCTCTGCAGAAGCGGTTGCGGTCAAGTGCGCTGCACCAGCTGCAGAAGTATGGCGTTGACACCACCGACTGGGTCAAGGTCAACGCCTTCTGCCAGGACACGCGCATCGCCGGCAAGCCTTTCAAGGACCTTGATTTTGACGAACTGGCCGCACTGACGCGCAAGATGCGGGCCATCAACCACAAGCGCGAAAAAGAACAAAGTTAAACATCAAAAAAACCAGACAATGGCAACAAGAAAGAAAAAGACCATCATCAGCGGCGTGACCCGTGAGGCCGCCGAGACTGCCTTTGGCCAGTATGCCAAGGCAGACGCCCAGATCAACAAGATTAACGCCGAGATAGAGCTGGCGTGTGCGAAGATCCGCGAGAAGCACGCCGACAGGCTTGCTGCCCTCTCCGATGAGCGCGACCAGGCGTTTGAGACCCTCCAGAGCTTCGCCACCGAGAACCGTGCCGAGCTGTTCACCAAGAAGAAGAGTCTCGACATGGCTCACGGCACCATCGGCTTCCGTACCGGCACTCCGAAGCTCAAGACCCTGAAAGGCTTCACCTGGGAAGCGGCCAAGAACCTCGTGAAGGAGTTCCTGCCGTCGTTCATCCGCACCAGTGAGGAGGTCGCCAAGGACAAGCTGCTCGCCGACCGTGAGTCGGAAGGCATGGCCGAGCAGATGGCCAAGTGCGGCATCCAGGTGGTCCAGGACGACACCTTCTACGTCGATCCCAAGAAAGAAGACACCGACTAAAGACATACAGGCAGCCTCGGATGGACCTCTGGACAGTGTTTTTCTTTAACACTGTTAAGTAATGGGCGGTAAATCAACAGTTTGCCGCTCATTTTTTGCGTCAATTAGCGAAAAATACATTACCTTTGTAGAGAGAAAAGCGGTGTATTTATGGCAAATGTTCGCAGGGGTCTAAGTTATCAGAAGCGCGTGGCCGACATCAACCGGATATATGATGCCCACGTCAAGGAAGGATTGCCCAACAGGGAGATCTGGCGCCGCTTCATCTATCCCATCTACGGTATCAGCGAGCGCACCTTCTACAATCTGCTCAAGGCTATCAGCGACCCCAAGAACGATCTGCCCGAGGACACCCAGTTATTGATACAATTTGAATGGCCATCATGAGTACCGGCATCGACATCATCATCAGCCGCATCCTGCGCGATGTGGAGATAGAGCTTACCGACGAGTTTGACAAGAATTTCGAGCGGCAGGCCTTTTTCTCACAGTCATGGCAGCGCAGGAAGTCGCCCACTCGCCCAGGCGGCCACATCCTTGTTGACACTGGCGGCTTGCGTCGCAGCATCGGCAGCAAGAAAGACAGCACCGGCATCGTGTTCCAAAGTACGCTACCATACGCCGCCATCCACAACGAGGGCGGTGAGATCAAAGTCACCGCCAAGATGAAGCGGTTTTTCTGGCACAAGTACTACGAGGCCACAGGCTCCTTCGGTCGCAAGAAAAACGGCCAGAGGCGCAACGACAAGCGCACCGTTCAACTCAGCACCGAGGCTGAGTTCTGGAAATGGATGGCGCTGATGAAGGTGGGCAAGACCATCAAGATCCCGAAACGGCAGTTTCTGGGCGCATCACCCGAGGTGGAGCGTGCCGTTCGTGACATCATCGAAGAGAACCTGACCGAATATTTCGAGCACGAATACAATTTACAATGAGAAAAGAGATTTACAGAGCCATCTGCGCCGCGTTGCAGGGAATTGACGGCGCACCCGTGAAGCATGTTGACCTGTGGAACCACAACGTCGAGTTCATCGAGCAGGAGGAAGCCTGGGACCGTCCGGCTGTCTTTGTCGAGTTCGCCCCCATTGAGTGGCGCGGCGACAAGGCCGGCAGTTACCACACCAACGGCATGCTCCGTCTACACATCGTCACCGACTGGGTCGGTCCGATGGAGTCGCTTGACGTGTTTGACCTTTGTGAGATCGTGCGCCGTGCCGTCGTTGGTCTTAGTGGTGAGGGTTTCGGTGCGATGCGTCTTGTCGGCAGCGACACCAACCACAACCACGAGGATATAGTGGAGAGCATCGAGCACTTCGCCTACACCGGAGAGTGGAACGTGTGAGCCATTGCCGTTAGCGAGAAAATGCGTACCTTTGCAGCCATGAAACCAAACCAGGCATCTATCTACAGGGAAATCGAGCGGTTGCTGGAATGGACCATTCCTGTGGCCGATCGCTTGCCCAAGTCCGTATCGTGGAGGGAGCTTGGCGGGCTGCTTGTCCGCGACTTGAAAGAGTCGCTCGACTTCGTTGTTCTCGCCTTTCAGACTGATGACGCGCTGGAGCGTCTCGAGTGCCTCAACGGGTTGGTGATGCGCATGACGTCGGTCAAGACCACGTTCAGGCTCATGCACCGCGTCCGTCGTGACATCTTGAGCCACAATCAGCACGCCCAGATGCTGGACATGATGAACTCCATATCTGACCAGGCTGGAAAATGGCTTCGCAAGACCAAGTACCTCATCGCTGAGGGCCAGCAAGCCGTCACTCAACCGGCGGCGGTGCAGCCAGAGCAGAAGCCCCAGGGCAAGCCGAGGCAACGCACCCTCTTTGACGATGAGGAAGGGTCGCGGTAACAGACATTCATAGCGATTACGGTTGTTATGAATCCTCTTTCATTATTAAACGGGCGTGCTACTGCGCAAGGCGTAGTTAGGAAACGAGTAACGCACGCATCATCGCTCAGCGCTTCCAACGCGTACAACATTAATGCAGGGAGCGGCGCCGTCAACAACAACAACAATAAGAACAATTCCAACGGTGTGCGAGCGGTGGTCGCACTTGGTAATGAAGAGAAATCGGGGTGGATAGATGCCTATTTTGACTGTATCAGGCACAAGCTGACAGCGAAGCAGTGCAACGAGTACCGCATAGAGTTCGAGCGAGACCTTTGGCGGTTGGTGCTTGAGGTGCATGAGCGCACCTACGTGCCCAGCGAGTCGTTCTGCTTCATTGTGACGAGGCCCAAGCTGCGCGAGATATTCGCTGCCTCGTTCCGTGACCGCATTGTGCAACACTGGATAACGCTCCGGCTGGAACCGCTGCTCGAGTGGCGGTTCCGTAGCCAGGGCGATGTATCGTTCAACTGTCGAAAAGGCTACGGCACTTTCCGCGCCGTCCAGACCGCCAAGGCTCACATCGAGCGCGTGAGCGAGCGTTACACCCGCGAGGCGTGGGTGTGCAAGATAGACATCAGCGGCTTCTTCATGTCGATAGACAAGGATGTGCTCCTGCGTCTGCTCCTGCCCTGGCTCCGCGAGAACTACAAGGGTAATGACCTTGACACCCTGCTGTGGCTCACCGAGGTCACCGTCCGCCACCAGCCCCAGCTGCTGTGCGAGCGCCGCTCGAGTGAGCGCCTGTGGGAAGCCTTGCCCGCCCGGAAGAGCCTGTTCAACATGCCTCCCAATATGGGCATGCCCATCGGCAACATCACGAGCCAGTTGCTCGCCAATTTCTATCTCTCGTACTTTGATGGCTTCATGCTCGAGGAATGCGCCCATATTGGTGCCGGTTATGTGCGTTTTGTCGATGACGCTGTCGTGGTGTGCCATGACAAGCAGTTTATCCTGGACCTGCGCAAGAAGGCCGCCATGTGGCTCAAGAAGCACTTGCACCTCACCCTGCACAAAGACAAGTTCTACTTGCAGGAGGTTCGCAAGGGCGTGAAGTTTGTGGGCAGCGTGATCAAGCCCGGTCGTGTTTACACCTCCAGCCGTACCATGGGGAACATGACCACCGAGGTCGCGCGTACCGAGCGCCTGTGCAGGCACATCATGGAGGCGGGACCCACCGCCGAGTCGCTTGCCGCGCTGAAGCACCATGTGTGCAGCCTTAACTCCTACATGGGTTTTTGCGTGCACGCCTACAGTTACCGCCAGCGCCGGAAGATGTTCCGCGACGTGCCCAACTTCTGGCAGTGTTGCTACGTCAAGCGCCGGTTCACGCTGGTGAAGATACGCAAGAGATTCAGTTACGAACGATATTTAATCAAAAAAGACTTAGAAGAATATGAGAAGTCAAGGAGAGATCTGCCCCCCGTTGGTGGAAACCCGGCGCGAGATGGGGCAAAACATAAGAACCGTAAACGCAGGAGCAAAAGAGACAGCCGAGGGCTGGGAGTGGATCAGCGTGACCCTTCCGCCAGCAGTGTGGAACTACGGCGCGATAGTCGATGCCCTGGTAACGGAGCGTTATCCGCTCGACAAGATGCAGGCAGTCATCAACAACTGCCTCAACAACTTCTTCAACCCTGAGCACCTGGACGAGTACCGAGCCCTGCAGGAGTGGCGCAAGACCGCGAAGCAGTATGCCCGTGAAGCCATAACCTGGGGCGCGGAGCATGGCATTGAGCCTGTGGGGTTGGAGCCTGATGACGGTGACTCCGCCAATGAGGAACTGAGCCCCGACGGCATGTTGATGCTGCAGCAAGCCGTGACCCTACTGAAAGGCCAAGCCGTTGACCTGCCCGATGAGCAGGCGATAGAGGTGCCAGCACTGTTCCCCACATGGGCGAGCAAGATTGGCCAGGCTGTGGCCGTCGGTGAGCGCCTGTATTATGACGGCAGACTGTTCAAAGTGCTTCAGGCCCACACTGTGCAGGCCGACTGGACGCCGACCGCTGCCGCCTCGCTGTTCACTGAGATCATTGCCCAGGGCGAGGGCGAGCCGGAACTTGGCACGCTGGAGAACCCCATCCCCTATAGTGGCAACATGGCCCTCGAGCAGGGCAAGTATTACACGCAGGGAGGTGTGACCTACCTGTGCATCCGAGACACCGGCAACCCCGTGTATCACGACCTGAGTGCCCTGGTCGGGCTGTATGTGCAGCCTGTATAACGGAAGGAAGGGGGCAAAGAAAAAGCCCCCAGCCCTGTCAAAAGTCGCGTTACTTACTTATAAACAGTACCCACACAGGGAGAGGCTGGAGGCGTGTGCCTTCTTCCTCCCTGTGTGGGTTGTTTGTTATAAATAAGTAACGCACCGCAAAGGTACAAATAATTTTTGACATGACACTATTTGAAGCACTATCATTGAGCAAAGAGGTGATAAATCGGCTTCAGGAGTTCGGTGCCAAGCCCGACGACTGCCAATACATTGACCTCTACCGCGACTACCAGAAGATGCGCCAGGGGGGGGAGAAAGTGACCTATATCGTCACCGTCTTGAGCGAGCGGTACCATGTAAGCGAGCGCAAGGTTTACAGCCTGGTCAAGCGTTTCGGCACCGACTGCACGGTTGATGCAGTGTGATTGTGTGCCCTCGTGTCGCATTGGTTGGCCAAAATGCCGACCTTTGTGGCATGGAAACGAAAAAACTATATCTATCGGCTCCGCTTCCTTTCGTAGGTCAGAAGCGGAACTTCGCCAAGCCGTTCATCAAGGTGCTCGAGCAATATGCCGACGGCACCACCTTTGTTGACCTGTTCGGCGGCAGCGGTTTGCTGTCGCACATCGCCAAGCACCAGAAGCCCAACAGCAAGGTGGTCTATAACGACTACGACAACTACCGCAAGCGTCTGGAGCGTATTCCCGAGACCAATGAGCTGCTCGCCAAGCTGCGCGAAATTACCGCCGGCATCCCGAGGAAGTCGCCCATCAAGGGCGAGGCACGCGAGAAAGTGCTTGCCGCCATCGCTGAGCATGAGGCTCGATATGGCTGGGTGGACTACATCAGCGTGTCGCCTTCGGTGCTATTCTCCATGAAGTATATGCTGAGCCTTGAGACCATGCGCAAGGAGGTGCTGTATAACAAAGTCCGCACCACCGACTTCGCTCCCTGCGATGACTACCTCGAGGGGTTGACCGTCACCTGTGCCGACTACCGCGAGGTGTTCGCCCAGTATAAGGACGAGCCGAATGTGGTGTTCCTGGTTGACCCTCCCTACCTGAGCACCGAGGTCGGCACCTACAAGATGTACTGGAAACTCAGCGACTACCTTGACGTGCTGACTGTGCTGAAAGGCCGCCGCTTCATCTACTTCACCAGCAACAAGTCGAGCATCGTGGAGCTGTGCCGTTGGCTGGGTGAGAACCGCGAGCTGGGCAATCCCTTCGCCGGCTGCAACGTGGTGGAGTTCCGCGCCCAGCTGAACTACAGCTCGGCCTATACCGACATGATGATTTATAACGCTGCTTGAACGGCATTAAAACCCCATTAGAGATGAATAAGTACTACCAGATTTTAGGCAAGGTTCTGGATCAGGGCAAGACCCAGACCAACAAGAAAGGCAGCATCCGCTACCTGCTGAATGAGGCGCTGCGCTTGTCGCCCGCCGACCTACTCGATATATTCGAGAGCCACGGCATTGCCCGAAAGAAGTTGAAGAGCGAGTTGCGCCTGTTCATGCAGGGCGAGCGTCAGGTTGAGAAGTATCGCGATGTGGGCATCAACTGGTGGGACTATTGCGGCTCGATCCTTGTCAACAGTTACCCGACCTATCTGGAGAAGCTGCCGCCCTTGCTTGCCAGGATCAACCGTGAGAAGCGCAACAGCAAGAACTACGTCCTGTTCCTGGGCGAGACCAATGCCGAAAGCAACCAGGCTCCATGCCTGAGCCTTGTGCAGTTCCAGATTGATGACGGAGAATTGGTGCTGAGTGCGTACCAGCGCAGCAGTGACGCCAACCTCGGCCTGCCGGCTGACATCTACCATCTGTACCTGATGGCGCGTCAGATAGAACTGCCGTTGAAGTCGATCACGCTGTTCCTGGGCAATGTGCACATCTATGAGAACAACATCGAGCGGACGCGCGAGCTGCTTGCCGGCAACGAGGACGTACGGTTTGACTTGAATGTGTAGGCATAAAAAAAGCGAGCCAATGGCTCGCAGAACATTGGCTCGATGTTGTCAGGGTATCAGAGCCAGCTCGTCGCGCGTGAGCGTCAGAATGACACGCTCACGCGCGGCAGCGCGTTCCGCGGCAGCGCGTTCCGCGGCAGCGCGTGGAGTGAGCAAAAAGCCTCCACCGAATAATGACTTCTTGATGCGCCGGAGTGCCTGAATGTTGGTCACTTCGGCGCACTCGTCTTTACGCACGGCAAACTCTATGCCCCGTTGGTTGAGTTTGCCCAGGAGAGCGAGCGTGATGAGGTTGTTCGGGTATTCATAGACGATTGGCAGCCCTCGCGTTGGCTTCTTGGAAGCCTTGCGGATGTCCTCGGCAAGTTTGGGTGCGGTCATCAGCCTGTAGTCCTTGATGAGGTTGGTGGTGAACGAGGTGCGCACTAATGCCCCGTTCTCATAGATCACGTCTGCCATCGTGGCGACATAGCAAACGTCTGCCCCTGCCACGCGCTGGGTCAATCCAGGAGCGAAGATGAAGAAGTCGATGCCACGCGCCAGGTAAAAACGCACAATCTTGCTATAAATTGAGAACGGCGGGTTGTCGATGACGATGCAACCGTCGGGGTAGTCGAAGTTCTCGAAGTCACCGCCCGGCCAGAACGGTCTCACGATCTGCCGCCCCTCCAGGCTGGTGATACCGGCCACGAAGTCCACCACGATGTCATAGACTGCAGGCGGTGTGTAGCAGTCGTCGGTGGTTTTCTTTGGCTTGAATTTCTCGACAAAATCGTCGTAATCTTGAAATAATGATGCCATAATGATTATTATTGAGGTTGATGGATGCCTAAAACAGCCCCGACAATAAGCGTTAGGATGAAGATAGCAGTAGCCAGGAATATCGAAAGGAATATCAGAATACCGGTTTTGACCCTCATCCTATCTCTGCGGACTTGTCTGTTGAGCTTCTTGTCGATGCAGTAGCGTTTGCCTTTCTTTACCATGATGGTTGCTAATTGGATAATTTACCAAAGGCAGCACCAACCAGGACAATCAACATGCCCAGCTGTGCTTCCTTGTCGTCAATATCATTCAAACCTATAACTGCAGGCTTTTTAATGAGCTTGTCCCATATTTGGTCCAACTCTATCCCCGCAAGTGTGGCAACTGTTGCAACCTGATCGCGAGAGAACTCAATGTTAATTTTTAATTTTTCGTCCATAATGTTGTTGCTAATTAAGAAATTTGTATTACCTTTGCAGCATCCAATCTGACCAGGTCGGGGAGCCTTCGGGTCCGACGTGGTCTTCTTTTTTTATGGAAAATCGAAAGTTTTTATTTCAAGTCCTTTAGTACTATTGATGATACAAACGATGTGCTTGAGCCGTATTTCTCCAGTCGTTCTTTCTGCCATATATTCATAGCCTCTGGTTATTTTTTCAGGAGTGAACATGGTCGGATCATCAAAATATATACAAAGTGTGTCAGCCACATCATGCACATCTGTCCTTAAATTGAACTTGACAAGTTGCGCGTTTTTCTTTCCAATCGCTGACCCATAATGATATTTGTCTTTTGTGATTGACTTGATGTCCATACGAACACCATCGAGAATCATGTCCAGCGAGCTTAGCCTGTTGCCGTCTCGTCCTTTCTTCTGCTCGTCGCATAGGATGATACTATGACCACACTCAAAGAGTCTGTCAACCAATTTCTGCTCAAGAACAAAGCCTGTATCATTGCCAGTATTATGCCCGCGATGGGTAGCTCGCAGTGCTCCAGTCTCATGGTTGAACTCTACGTTGATGTAGCGACTATCCCTTGAAAGCTGGTCATACAACTTTCGGTTTCGTTCAATGCGTTCCCGTTCTGACTTCTTGGTTTTGCCCTCATAGCATTGTCGGACAATGCGGCACGCGGCGCAAAGCTCATTGTCTGGAATGTATGCCAGGTTGGTCTTTCCTTGGGCGATGTCGCAGTCTCGGCATCGGCGTATGGTGTAGGGGTTGTAGTCTGGTATGGCCTTGCCCTGTTTGCCCGAATTGAAGCGGAAGATGCCCTTCGTGTCGCGCTGCAGGGCTTCCTCCCCGCGTGCGTATGCTTCGGCGGGGTCAGTGGTCGGGTACTTATTTTTGCGCACTTGTGCCACGGTGCAGCGGCAGTTCCATCCGTTGGGCGGGTAGTATGACTCCCAGAACGGGTCGGAGGGCGGCAGCGTCACCCCGTTGAGCGCGGCATGTTCCGGACGCACCTTGTCATCGCCGGCGGTTCGGTACTGCAGGTTGTATCGGTCGCCGTCGGTCTGTATCTGTTCCCACTTCGCCGCCATGTCGGCTGATGCCTGGACGAAGTTGTACTCCGCCCGCAGGTAGTGGGTGTTGTAGGTCTCGTCGATGGCGTGCACCTCATTCAGGAACGTCTCGAACGGTTTGCGCTCACCGTTCTCGCCGATAAGCGAGGGGAACGCCTCGTTCAGTTCGTGGAACGCCTTGAAGCCCGAGAAGATGAAGTTCGACCGCTCCAGCCTCTGTCTCATACCGTTGGACAGCGGAGCCTGCTGCATTGACGAGTTCAGCGCGTCGGCGTGCGTGCTGATGAAGTCGGTCACCTCCGGCTCCTGCATGACCTCCACGCGCAGCATCGCCCCCTCCTGCCGGTAGAGCGCGTGCATCATGCCCTCGAAGGCCTTGCCCACCCGGTCACGGATGCGCTTCTCAACTTCCTCGCGCGGTGAGGCGAAAGTGGCGGTGCCCAGTATTTCGGCGTAACGCTGGTGCAGCCCCGCGTAGTCCACGGGGCTCAGTCGAAAAAAGGGCGCACATTCGCCGCCTGTCGGCTTGTGTCCTCTTCGGTGGGCGTTTCCTCACCTTCGGGCTTTTCATCGTCTTGTGGCGGCTCTGGTGGCGCGACGGGGGCATTGTTGCGGCGTTCGCCCACCGGCATGCCGTACTTCTCCTCGAAGTAGGAGGGGTCAACCTCATAGTTGTTCAGCACCATCGTCTCGTAGGCCACCTGCTGTTCGGGCGTGTAGTCGATGGAGTAGTCCCAGTCGAAGCGCAGCCCTTTGAGCGGGAAGCCCATGATGATGAGGCGCGGGATGAGCTGGCTGTTCACCAGGTCGCGGAGCAGGTCGCAGTCGGCCTCTACCAGGTTCTCGAACACCTTGAGGTGTGTTTCCGACTGGCTGAGGCTTGAGCCGTCCTCGATGGTCATGGTCTGCCCGATGATGAGTTTCGAGAGTTCCGAGTTCGCTCTGTCAATACGCCGGTCATAGACATTGAAGGCGTCGCCCTTGGAGGACTCGACAATCTCAATCTCGGTGCCTTCGGGCATCACGCCCGACTGAGTGCTGCCCATGAGGTCGAGCACCTTCTGGAGCCGGCTGATGTCCTTCTCGTCGCGTGAGGTAGTTTTGGCGATGCGCATGGGCATGCCGAATATCTCGGTGAACGTGTCCCAGAAGCCCATGGCGTTCTTTTTGGGTATGGTCTGCTGCGCCGCCTTGAGGTAGAGCCCGAGGTCGTGAGGCTGCCCGGCTTCGATGACCTGGTTGGCGAACGGAGCCTCGTGGTAGTCGAAGCCAGAGTGCCAGTCATCGCCCAGATTCTTGACCACGCGGTGGTATTCAGGAATCACATGGCGGCGGTCGATGAGCGTCACGCCGTCGAGCGAGAGCAGCCCGTTCTCGGTGCTGACCACATCGCCCAGCTCGATGAGCGAGTGCCCCCAGTAGATGCTGTCGAGGGCGTAGCGCATGAGCTGCTTGAACCATGCCTGGTCGAAGTAGTCCAGAGCGTCCTCGTCTTCCTCGCCGTTTTCTGCCACCAGCTTGAACGAGCGCGAGAGCACGAAGCCCTTGCGCTGCTCGACGCAGCCCGAGAGGTGCGCGTCAATCTCCACGTCCCTGTACACCTGGTAGAGGCGCAGGCGGTCGGGGTTGTCCACGTTGATGGCCATCTGCCAGGCCCGTCTCCAGTCGCCCAGGTCCTGGCGCGTGAGGCTGTCGGTGGTGCGCTGTATCTCCACCACCATCTTGCGGAACTTCTGGCGGTCGCTCTTGCGTGCCAGGTTGAAGTCGCCGTGCGGTGTGTGTAGCACATAGCGTCCGCTCAGCCGGTCAATGATATTTTGAAAAAGTCCCATAATGTTACCAGTTGTTCGTTAATTTCGGTTCGCTGTGGAATGAGAATCCGTCGAGCGTGTCGCCTGTCTCCTCGTCGGTGGCCAGCGGCAGGTCGGGCACGATCTTGCCTGCCTGTACCCCCTCGAGCCACTTGATGGCGCGGTCGTAGCGCTCCTTGCGCACCTCGGTGCCCATCTTCTGCGGCAGCGATGCCGAGAGGTGGTAGAGCGCGATGTCGCAGGCGATCATCACGATGTAGGAGTTGCGATCAGTGCCTGTGGCGTTGAAGATGGCCACTGTGTCGTATTTCGGTCGCAGGTAGGAGGCGATTTCCTCGGCGGCCTCGTCCTCGGCCTGTCGTCGGTTCGTCGCGCTCACCTGCGACATGGTCTTCAGCGCATTATCGCCGATGACCACGCTGTAGTCTTCGTCGGTGATGAACATGGTGAAGTCGTTTTTATATGGTTGTGTAAAGTGCTATCTTCTCGACATCGGCCACGGTGGTGCCCTTTTTGAGGAACCGCTTGCGGATGAAGGTCTTGATGTCTTGCTTGGCGATGACGTGCAGCTTTCCCCCCAGGAGAATGACCATGTGCTTGCGGTGAGTGATGCGGCGGTAGCGGTCGGCACGTCTGACCGCCATTTTGAACCTAATGCCGAAAATCAGCCTTTTGATAAACTCTTTCATATTACCAGGAATTTTTTGGAATGTGGCTGCGCGGTGTCAGCCGTGGTTGATAAATCTGTTGTCTTGTGTTGCGCTGGAGGAACCAGATGGCGCCCTCGTCGGCATCGGGCGCGTCATCATGGACGCGGCTGCCCCGTTCCAGCGCCAGGGTCTGCTCAATGCCCACCTGCATGTCGGGGCTGTCTTTCAGTGCCTCGTTGTAGAATACGAAGCCGCGCTCCCACAACGGACTGACCGCCTCGATGCGCTGCACCTTCTCCGGCTTCTTCCGTGTGTCAGGCATGATGGGCAGCTGGTAGCCGCGTATCTCGCCCTCGGTGGTGAACTCGTCGAGGATGATGTCCTGCATGAAGTTCGCCTCCATATAGAACAAAGCCGCAGCACCCGCCTCGGTGATTCGCTCGTAGAGGTCATAGAGCCAGCGCACCATTCCCGAGACCGTGTCCTGTCGGACGTAGGTGTCAATCAGGTGCAGCTCATTACCGAGCTTGCCCCACAGGCGGCACGCCTTGTAGTCATTGGCGGTGGTGGATTTGAACGATGGGTCGGTGTAGCAGATGAGCTGCTCATACTTGCGCAGCGGTGCCACCTTTTTATATCTAATCCACTCATGCTTGAAAATGCCCCCCGTGCTGATGGGGTTGTGCATCATCTCCTTCTGCCATGCCCGGTAGCCCACGAAGTCGGCATACTCCTGCGCCTCTTGCTTGGTCCATTTCTCCTTCCACACAGGATTGCCCCTGTCATCGACGGCGCAGATCTTCGAGACATGCACCCCGCGAGTGGCGGCGATGTTGGCCAGCACAGAGGTCTTGCTGATGAGGTTGCCCACCATGATAAAGCGTCCGCGTCCCACATCGAGGGCACCGAACAGTGCCTCCTTGACCCACTGAGTAAGCTCACGCACACGCCGCTCGTTGCGGCAGAGCTCGTCGTCATCAAGGTCATCGATCACGATATAGTCAGGACGCGCTTCACGCTCACGCAGACCACGAGGCGACTGTCCACGACCAACGGCGAGAAACTTCACCCCCTGCTTGGTCGAGAACTCACCCTCCATCCAGTTACCGAGTGACATCTGCTCACCGAAGTCGGTGATGATGCGCTTGTTGTACTGCAGCTCCGCCTGAATGTCACCCAGCAGGCGGTCGGCACTGTCCTCTGACTTACCGACAACAACCATGAAGTTGATGAGCCGTTGCGGCTGGAACATGAGCCACAGCGGCATGAAGATGTCGAAGTGTGTGGACTTGGCGTGTCCTCGCGGCCACATGAACACCGCCTTCAGGTTTGGTGTGCTTTTCACCTTGCGAGCCGCCTGGTTGTGGAATGGCGCGTTGTGGATGGTGCGCACCGCCTTGCCTGTGGACTTGTCGCGCAAGATGAGGAAGTGTGGGAAGTAGTACTCACAGAATGCCGCATAGTCACGCAGGAGTTTGCGGATGCGCTGCTCCTTCTGGGTGGCGTCCTCGCGCACCAGGCTGGCCGTGTCGGTTATGCTCTGGATCTGCCGGCAGTGTTCCTCCCACCGTTCCTGTGCCTTTTTGAGTTCTGTGATGGCTGCCATGGTTTATAGTTCGTTGGTTGAGGTCATGCTGGTCATCTTGTCCTTGAGGAACAGGTTCTGGTACTTGTTGATGGCCTTGATGAGTTCTGGTGTGATTTCGGGATCATAGCATGCCTGGTCCTGAATCCATCGGTTGAACGCTATGAACACCTCAATGGCATCGACTACATTGGCTTTCTTGTCGAGTTTCTCGATGACTGACGACAACTTGGCGAGACGGTCGCCGAGTCCGGCAATGAGCGATGGGTCGTTGGATTCATTGACTGAGGTGATGAGCTTGTCGATTGTGAGGAGCAACTTGTTGACCAATTCCGGTCTCGTGATGCTCTTGGCTGCGCGTGCCTCTTTCCAGCCCTCGGTGTTGGCCCACTTCGAGACCGTCTGTCGGCTGACCGAGATGCGCTCGGCGATTTCGGTCAGCTCCATGCCCGAGAGGAACAAGGTGCGGCCCAGGGCCTTCTTGTTTTCTAATTCTGCTTTATTCATTTTCGCGAAGATGTTAGCGTTAATAAAATGTCTTAAAACACGGTGCAAAATTGGGCAAAATGGGG
>JAEEHQ010000039.1 GCA_016280915.1 Bacteroidales bacterium | reverse complement strand
GTATTAGCATTACTTGAATGGGTGTGAAGGTGTGGCTGTATTTGTTGTAGCCGTTACGCTCCAAGAGGGTCAAAAGATGCTCGTTTTGTTGAATTTTGCGGTTCAGCCAACGGCGGGCAGCCTCATCGCTAACGGTGTCACCAGGATGATACAGGTGTGCCATTTCGGTCTTGCCGACGCTTCTAAGGTTGGGGGTTAAATTTTCCATGGTGCTTTTGTTTTATATTATATATATATTATATGTAAATTATCTGTTGGTGCGTTCTGTCTTCGTTCATACTTCGATTACATAACGAACTAACAACGAAGCTACAGTGAAAATACATTTGATTTTGGAGATATATTCCGCCTTGTAAAATTATAAACTTTTTGTGACATGGAGTGTTATATTTTTGTTAACGTTTCTTAAAGCCATTAACAGAAGTGAATATAGTGGGATGATTAGACTCATTTATGGCAATGAGTGTCAAATGTCAAATGTCAAATGTCATTAAGGTTTTTCCAAATTTCGGGGGGGTCCACTTTATATATAAATATATATATTTATTTTTATCTATATCAAAGACGCTCCCCAACCCGAAAATTGCTTAATGACACATGACACATGACACATGACACTTAAACGAAGCGCCACCCACTCCCACACAGAAATGTTTATTCAGTCGAAAAATAAGCCAAAAATACTGCATCCCTCGTCGCCTTAAAAATTTTTAACACATAGCATATATCGATGTAAATCAATTAAATGTGAACGCCATTTTACAAAAGTTGAAAAATTGAGTTTGGGCTGTTCAAAAAAACTTGTACTTTTACCAAACCAAAAATCCTGTGGCAGCACAGGAAAAACATGCTTAAAACAACTGGCGTTATGAAACTTAAAGTGCAAAACATTCCTGCATTCTTTTTTTACGGCATGGCCGCATGCGCATTCTTGGCAACTTGTATAGGCGCTAAGCATCACATTTTTATACTGTTAAGTTGCTTATGTTTGGGTTTTGTGGCCCAAAAATCAAATTAAATCAACCCAATTTAATTGCGATTCAATAGACAGAATATCAAACAATTACCATCCCGTAAAAATATGATAAGTAACTTATTGTCAAATGAAAAAATAGTCGTATCTTTGCACCCGTAAACCGATTGTCAAACAACGGTTGTCCGACAGATTAATAGGTTCTGTCTGTTTGGATGACAAAAAAGTGAATAAATAGAACCCACCTTAATTCAAAAAAATATAAATATGAAGAAGTTAAGTAAATTAATGATGGGCTGTTTTATGGCTGCCGTTATGATGATGTCCCTAGGCTGCCATAAAGATTCTATTTCTCCTATTACCCCTTATGGAGATGGAGCGTTGCCCCGCCTGTTTTCGGTGAGTGCAACGCAACAGGTTTATTTCTCGCAGGGCAATCTACAGTACCAAGCAAGCACCAATACTTGGCGATTTGCTGAACACCAGTACGATTATGTAGGTACACAAACACCCGGTCGTAATCATGGATATCACGGAGGTAATGTCAGCGGAAGTGATAACAGCAATATCAGTTCCACCTATAGTGGTTGGATAGACCTCTTCGGTTGGGGCACAGGCGATAACCCCACATTGACATCTAGGGACTATGCTGACTTCAGCACTTTCGTGGACTGGGGCAGCAATCCCATCAGCAATGGTGGCAACGCAGCCCACCCATGGCGTACACTCACCATTGCCGAATGGGATTACCTGCTTGAAAGACGCCCCGATGCCTCCTGCAAATTTGCTGCTGGCAACATTAATGGTGTGGGTGGTTTTATTATTCTGCCTGACAATTGGACGCAGCCTTCGGAGTGTGCGTTCACATCTGGTTTTGCGCCGAATTGGACACTCAACAGCTACACCCTTGCTCAGTGGGAGCAGATGGAGGATGCCGGTGCAGTCTTCCTGCCTGCAGCGGGCCGACGCGACTCCGTTTATGTCGAATATGCAGGTGTATTCGGCTACTATTGGTCGTCCGATCCCCGCGATGAGTTATTCGCGTTCGTAATGAGTTTCCACAGCAGCACTTTCCCCGTGGGTAACCCATTCAACAATCGAAGTATAGGGTTCTCTGTACGCCTCGTTCAGGATAAATAATAAACTTATTAATTTCGTCGGAGGCAGTCTCCGTATCGCCCGCAACAAGTAAATAAAGAGCCCTTGTAGTATAAGGGGAGTTCTATTAATTAAATAACTAAATTTCATTTTGTTACATCAATAAGTTTGCGTATTTTTGCAGTATTAACAGAATAATACAGCATATATGAGATACCGTAAGAATCAAGGTCCTTATAGTATTTTGCGTCAGATTGCAAATCTGCCGCAACGGAAGTATTTTGATTTGACGAATTGTATATTGATAGAAAAGAGAGAATCTCGGGAAGAAGAACCGGAAGATGCTTAAACAAAAGCAAATGAAAAACCCCTAAGGGGATAAATGTTACTGAGGGTAGGCAATGGCCAACCCTCTTTTTTGTGTCAAATGTCAAGTGTCAAGTGTCATTAAGGAATTTTGGGATTTTATAAAACGGCCGTTTTAAGAAAGAGGTTGCTCCCATTCGGTCGCGACCCCTCGCGGGGGGGGTGTGTTCTCCGCTTCGCTATCGCAACAGAAAGAGGTTGCTCCCATTCGGTCGCGACCCCTCGCGGGGGGGTGTGTTCTCCGCTTCGCTATCGCAACAGAAAGAGGTTGCTCCCATTCGGTCGCGACCCCTAAGAAAGAGGTTGCTCCCATACGGTCGCGACAGAAAGAGGTTGCTCCCATACGGTCGCGACCAGAAAGAGGTTGCTCCCATACGGTCGCAACCAGAAAGAGGTTGCTCCCATTCGGTCGCGACAGAAAGAGGTTGCTCCCATACGGTCGCGACAGAAAGAGGTTGCTCCCATACGGTCGCGACCATCCACTGGATGGTTGCTTCACCCCTCTCAACTAAAATCAGAAAAAGGGAAGAAATGGGTAATCGGTGTGACAAAAGAGCCCGGCTTTGGCTGTACACTATTCGGGTGTGCAGTATTTCTCTAAGGCGTGGCGGAGGTCGACGGGGGAGACATTGTGGTGAATCTGACCATCTAAGACATAGGAGATGGCCCCTGTTTCTTCGGAGACGATGACGCTCATGACATCGAGTTGCTCGGAGATGCCGATGGCGCTGCGGTGACGGAGCCCGAGGTTGGGATCAATGTCCATGCGCGAGGTGACGGGCAGGATGCAGCGGGCGGCCAGAATGCGGTTGCCCTGGACAATGACCGCGCCGTCGTGCAGAGGGGAGTTCTTGAAGAAGAGGGCCTCCAGGAGGGCCGAAGAGGTGTCGGCATTGATGCGCTCGCCGGTGTCGATGATTTCTTGCAGGTCGTTGGAGCGCTTGAAGATAATCAGGGCCCCTGTCTTGCTCTGCGACATGTGCATGCAGGCCTGCACGTAGGGGTCGAAATTGGGACCGGATTTCTTGCTGGCATCGTTGCGCCAGAAACGGAACCGCTTGATAAAAGAGTCGCCGGCAAGGCTGGTCTTGGTGCCTACAAAGAGGAGGAACTTGCGTATCTCGGGCTGGAAGACGATGACCAAGGAGATGAGTCCGATGCTGATGATGCCACCAAAGATTTGACTGCAGAGCCGCATGTTGAGCAAGGCAAAAACACGCCAGGCGATGTAGATGACCAGGATGGCCCAGAAGATGCGCATGATGTTGGTGCCGCGTACCAGCCGATAGAGCCAGTAGATGAGGGCGGAGACCATAAGAATGTCGAGAATGTCGACGAACCGGATGGGAGGAAAGGGCATGGGTATTGTTGTTTTTTGAGATTGAGGGGATTTCTATTTATCGAGAATTGGAGAATTGGAGAATTTGATAAGAATGAAAGGCTTTTTATTGCAAGCAATAAATAGCAGTAGCCTTTATTGGGATGAGACGTTTTGGTATAGCAAATCAATGGCGAGGCGGGTGAGGCTGGGCGTGTGGACGCGGAGGAGGCGGGTGCCGGCACGCAGGGCCAGCACGTTGAGTGTGAGGGTGCCGATTTCGGAATCGGGAACCGTGGGGAAGGAGGCCGCCATCGGGGGATGGACGGCTGAGAGCCGTTTGGTTATCATGGATTTGTTGGAGAGGGCTGTGAGCATGGGGTTGTCGGGAAAGTGACGGACGAGCTGGTCGAGGCGGAAAAGAAGTTGGTAGTTCTGGTCGAGGGTCTTGGCGAAGCAGAAGCCCGGGTCGAGCCAGACATCGTTGACTCCTAAGCGATAGAGGTGGTCGAGTTTTTGAGAAAAATAGGCAATGAGGTGGGTGATGATGTCGTGGTATTGGGTGTTGGCGGCTTGCTGCATGACGGAGGGCAGGCCGCGGGTGTGCATGAGGATGTAGGGTACCTTGAGGTGGGCTACGGTGGCAAACATGTCAGGGTCGAACTGTCCGCCCGAGATGTCGTTGATGATGTCGGCACCGGCCTCGACGGCTTTGGCAGCAGGGAGACTGTAGCAGGTGTCGACAGAGAGGATTGCGTGGGATGGGAGCTCCTGACGTAGCAGACGCACCAACGGCACCAGTCGGGAGGACTCCTCCTGAGGGTCGAGCAGTTGGGCACCCGGACGGGATGAGACCACCCCGAGGTCGATGATGTCGGCCCCTTGGGCCAACAGCTGGCGGGCATGGGCAAGAACGGCGGATGGGGTGGTGTATCGGCCGCCATCGTAGAAAGAGTCGGGAGTGGCGTTAAGAATGCCCATAATGACAGGCCGACGGAAGGTGATGCTACGGCCCCGCAGGGTGGTGCTAAAGGGAGAAAAATTCAGCCAACTGTCCATAGTTCAAAAAAAATATGTATCTTTGTATTTTTAAGTAGAAACGATTTTTTGTTTTTTTAATTGTGTGACAGCAAATAAAAAGTGACAATTTTCGTTATTAGTATTTGTAATTAATAAATTATGCCCAATACGAACCAAGAATTTAAGACGGAGATAGCCCGTTGTCGCGATATTTTTGAGAAAAAGACACGCGACTACGGCACGTCATGGCGTGTGCTGAGGCTTCCTTCGCTCACCGACCAGATTTTTATCAAGGCCAACCGCATCCGCAGCATTGAAGAGAGCGGTGAAAGCCGTGTGGGCGATGGCGTGGAGCCCGAGTTTGTAGCCATGGTGAACTACGCTGTAATGGCGCTCATTCAGCAGGAGCTGGGTCCCGACGGCGAGCAGGAGCTGCCGTTGGAGACTGCCATGGCTCTCTACGACAAGCACATCGACCGCGCCACCCATCTGATGCTGGATAAGAATCACGACTATGGCGAGGCCTGGCGGCTGATGCGGGTGAGTTCGATGGTGGACCTGATTCTGATGAAGCTTCGCCGCATCAAACAGATTGAGGACCACCAAGGCAAGACCCTTGTCTCGGAGGGTGTGGAAGGCGGATATATGGACAT
This sequence comes from Bacteroidales bacterium, assembly GCA_016280915.1. Classification (GTDB taxonomy): domain Bacteria; phylum Bacteroidota; class Bacteroidia; order Bacteroidales; family P3; genus Colimorpha. The sequence goes on along the minus strand of JAEEHQ010000039.1, from coordinate 14,486 downwards.
TATCAACTATTCACTCTTTTGCCTAATAAGAATTGAGAACTAAGGGGACTTATATAAATTGGATGATATGGAGTTAAAAGGGAATTTAAATAGGGAGTTAAATAGGGAGTTAAATAGGACAAATGCTTGGTCCTCAACAGTATTGTCCATTTTTACTTCCGTCCTTACTTCCATTTTAACTTCCATTTTAACTTCCTAATTTTGAATTAATAGAACACACCAAAGAAAACAAACTGAATTATGCAGATTAAAGATACTAAATTAAATTGGTCGCTGAATGTGGTGGCACGCGTCTTCGTGGGACTGGTCTTCCTTTTCTCCAGTTTCGTCAAAGGGGTTGACCCCATGGGCACCGCTTTCAAAATCAACGACTATCTGACAGCATGGCAGTTTGGCGGACTGAGCCTCGAATGGCTTCAACCTGCTGCTCCTTTCCTCTCGATGTTGCTCATCACGTTAGAGTTTTTGGTGGGCGTGCTGCTGTTGGCCGGCTCGTTCCGCCGCGGCACAGCTTGGCTGCTGGCGTTGATGATGATCTTTTTCACCATCACCACCCTCTACGACGCCATCACCAACAAGGTGAGCGACTGCGGCTGCTTTGGCGATGCCATTAAGCTGACCAACTGGCAGACGTTTTGGAAGAATGTCATCCTCGACATACCGACCCTCTGGATTTTCCTCACCCGCTGCCTGCGCCTGAAACGGCGCACAGAGCGCGACACACTGGTGGCCATTTTCGCCATCATGATGATGGTTATTTTCGGCCTCTTCAACATCAACAATGAGCCCTGCATTGACTTCCGCGCCTGGAAGGTGGGCAACCAGATGGTTGAGATGGACGAAGACCTGCAGGTGAAGAGCTACCTCACCTACCGCAATAAGTCTACCGGCGAGACGCAGGAGTTCCCCTCGGAGGAGCTGATGAAGAAAATGGAGGACCCCGCCTGGGAGGAGGCTTGGGAATGGGAGAGCAGCCGCGTGGAGGACCCACACGAGATCAAGGCCGACGGTTTTGCCATGATGGACATGGAGATGAACGACCACGCCCAAGAGCTGATTGCCTCGCAGGACTACCTGATGATGGTGACCCTCTACGACCTGAATAAGATAGATGAGAGAGGCATCACCGCCCTTCATCGAATTAGCGAATACTGCAACGAGAACAATGTGCAGATGGTCGTCCTCACCTGTCTCCTGCCCGAGGAGATACAGCATTTCCTCCACCAGAACCAGCTGGATGACTTGGAATACTACTTTGCCGACGGCACAGCCATCAAGACCGTCATGCGCTCCAATCCCGGCTTTACCCTCTTGAAGGATGGCAAGGTGTTGGGAAAATGGCATTTCCGCAAGGTTCGCGGCATTGCCGATTTCGAGTTAAACTAAATTTATCAAGAATTAGAGAATTGGAGAATTTGTAAATTGCATATTTTGAATTTGACAAGAATTGGAAACTGTAATTGCATGCAAGTAGTAGAAGTTGCTTCTAAACTATGTACTTTACAAATCCACGTATCACGAGTATCACACGGATTATTTATCAACTTTAAACTATCAACTGACTTTAAACTATCAACTCTCAACTCTCAACTATAATATGATTACCCACAAAAAGAACTAACAAAAACAACTGATAATGATACAGAGAAAACAATCTATCTTTTTGCTGCTGGCGGCTATCGCGCTGGTGTTCTGCTTTGCCTTCCCCATTGCCACCTTCAACGCCAAAGCCCCTCTGGGCGTGCCGGTGAGCGGTGCCCTAAATCTCATCCCTAAGGATAATCCCGAGATGATGAACGAAATCCTCAATGGACAGCCTGTCACCATGGGACAGAAGGGTTTCATCAAGACCTGGCCCCTGATGGTGCTGACCCTTGCCACTATTGCCATTGCCCTGGTGAGCATCTTCTGCTATAAGAACCGTCCCACTCAGATGAAGGTGGTCGCCGTGGGTTTTCTGCTCACCGTGGTGGACATTTTCCTCATTTTCATTTGGGCTGTGGACAAATATATCAAGGCTGTGACCACCCCGATGGCCTGCACCGACATACACACCCACTATGCTGTGGGGGCCTTCCTGCCCATCGTGGCCGCCATACTCTTCTTCCTTGCCCAACGTTCCATCAAGGCTGACGAAGAGAAAGTCCGCGCCGCCGACCGGCTGAGATAGTTGCATTGAAACATGAAAAGAACAATCGACAGTATAGCAGCGCTGCCCCAAGTGGCACAGGATTTGTTGGAAACTTTTGCCGACGAGCGTTTCTTTGCCTTTTTTGGTAAGATGGGGGTGGGTAAGACAACCCTCATCAAAGAAATCTGCCACCAACTGGGAGTGGAGGACAATGTGTGCAGTCCCACCTTTGCCATCATCAACTCCTATAGCACCGCCACAGGCGAGCCGGTCTACCACTTCGACTTCTACCGGCTGAAGGACCTCGACGAAGCCTACGACATCGGCTACGAAGAATATTTCTATAGTGGCAACTGGGTGTTTACAGAATGGACTGAGAAGGTGGAAGAACTGCTGCCCAACCACTATGTGCGGGTAGAGATTGAAGAAAACAACACAATAAGAATACTAACAGCAAACGTAATAAATGACTGAATCGGAAGTACTGGCCAAATTGGCCGCACAAGCCCTCGACGAGAAGAAGGGCATTGACGTTCAAATACTTGACTTGCGCGGGCTGCCGTCGGCACCCTGTGCCTTTTTTGTGATTGCTTCGGGCAATGTTCCGTCGCATGTGAGCTCACTCTGCGACCATGTGCATGAGGTGGTGAAGAAAGCCACCGGTCTCAATCCCTCCAAACTGGAGGGGTACAACAATGCCGAATGGATTTTGATGGACTATTTCGACGTGGTGGTCCATATCTTCCAGCAGGAGAAGCGCAATTTCTACCGTCTCGAACAGCTCTGGGCCGATGCTAGCCGACTGGAGTTCACCTCCAAGTAGCTTCCTCGCCCAACACCCCGATGGGGGCCCCAATTAATTCCCGATGGGGGCTTCAATTAATTAATGTTACTATATAATTATATGGCAGAAAATAATCAAAATAATAATCAGCCCAAAGGCAACCCCTTCAAGCCGCAAAACAGCAGCGGTGGGCAGCAGAAACCCAAGCGCAACTGGGTGATGTATGTCGTCTACGGCATCATCATCGTGGCCTTGGGCAGCATGTTACTGACCCAGGACAGCGCAGGGGGTCCCAAAATGATTAAAAAAGATAAATTTGAGTCTATCTTAGTCAAGCAGGACTATGATAAGATTGTCGTGGTCAACCAAGAGTATGCCGAGATTCACATGAAGTCCTCGGCTATTAAAAACGACACCTCCTACCGCGACCTCTATTCCAAGAATATGATGAACCAGTCGGTGCCAACGGGCTATTACGAGTACCGTTTTGTCACCATCGAGGGCTTTGAGAAAGAGATTGAAAAAATAGAGGAACAGACGGGTACATTTATTGACGTAACGCCCGAGAAACGCACCAGCCCTTGGCGCGATATCTTTGTATTCTTTGGTCCCTTCCTCTTGATTATCGTCTTCTTCGTCATCATGAACCGCATGGCTCAGCGACAGATGGGCGGTAATGGCGGTGGCGGCATCTTCGGCGTTGGCAAAAGCAAGGCCAAGATGTACGATGGTAAGACGCCCACCAATGTCACTTTCAAGGATGTGGCCGGCCTGGCAGGTGCCAAGGAGGAGGTGATGGAGGTGGTGGACTTTCTCAAGAACCCCAAACGCTACACCGACCTTGGCGGCAAGATTCCCAAGGGCGTGCTCCTGGTAGGTCCTCCGGGTACCGGTAAGACACTTCTGGCGAAAGCCGTGGCTGGCGAAGCCAACGTGCCTTTCTTCTCCATGTCGGGCTCCGACTTTGTAGAGATGTTCGTGGGCGTGGGCGCTTCGCGTGTCCGCGACCTCTTCGAGGAGGCCAAGAAGAAAGCCCCTTGCATTATCTTTATCGACGAAATCGATGCCGTTGGCCGTGCCCGTGGCCGTGCCGGACTTAGCAATGCCAATGACGAGCGCGAGAACACCCTCAACCAGCTCCTGACCGAAATGGACGGCTTTAGTAGTGGCACCAACGTAATTGTGTTGGCTGCCACAAACCGCGCCGATGTGCTGGACAAAGCGCTCATGCGTGCTGGCCGTTTCGACCGCCAGATTCATGTGGAACTTCCCGACCTCGAAGAGCGCAAGGCCATCTTCGATGTGCACATGCGCAACCTCAAGCTCAACACCGACAAGGAATCAGAAGGCTTTGTCGACCGCGAGTTCTTGGCCAAGCAGACTCCCGGATTCTCGGGTGCCGACATTGCTAATGTATGCAACGAAGCTGCCTTGGTGGCTGCCCGTAAGAATAAAAAACAAATCGACAAACAGGATTTCCTTGATGCCGTCGACCGCATCGTGGGAGGTCTGGAGAAACGCACCAAGGTGCTCACCGACCACGAAAAACGGGTGGTGGCCTTCCATGAGAGCGGCCATGCCTCGGTGAGCTGGCTCCTGCGCTGGGCCGACCCGCTCATCAAGGTAACCATTGTGCCCCGTGGCGAGTCGCTGGGAGCTGCCTGGTACTTGCCCGATGAGCGTCACCTCACCACTACCGAACAAATGAAAGACAAGATGACCAGCCTCATGGCCGGCCGTGCTGCCGAGGAGGTTTTCTTCGGCCAGATAGGCACCGGTGCCCTCAGCGATATTGAGCGTGCCACCAAGATGGCCCAATCGATGGTCGTCTACTACGGCATGAGTCCCGAGGTGGGCAATGTCAGCTTCTACGACTCCACAGGCCAAACTGATTTCGGCTTCACCAAGCCCTTCAGCGAGAAGACTGCCGAGATTATCGACAAGGAGGTTCGCCGCATGGTAGAAGAGGCCTATTTGCGCGCCAAAGAAATCATCATGGCCCACAAGGAGCAGATGACCCAGCTGGCCGGACAGCTCTATGAGAAGGAGGTGCTTTTCCGCGAAGACCTCGAGCGCATCTATGGTCCTCGCCAAGCCGACATTGAAGCCGAAAAGCTCAAACAGGAGGCTGAGGCAAAGGCTACCACGCTGGCCGAAGGCAAGGAAGGCGAACAGAAAGCCCTCACCAACGGCAACTCCAATGCCGAGGCCCATTCCGACAATGCCGACGAGACCCAATCCAACACCGCCTCCCAATCCCCTGCAACCGATAACGTCCGGCCTAAAAACGAATAAAGACACATTTTCAAAAGATGAAAACATTTTGGATTCGCACCGCCAGCGCTACGGTCTATGCCCTGCTGTTTTTAGGTTCTATCTACAGCGGCCGACTGCTGGGCAACAGCAAGGTAGGCATAGCCATCCTGACAGGCTTTGCCCTTTTTGTCTCCTTGGGCTGCGCTTTTGAATATTTCCGCATCGCCAAGCAACAAGACAACCACCCCAACCAGCCACTTGGCTACCTCTTCACCGCACTCATGACGGTGGGACTTGGCCTAAGTTCCATGTATGTCGGCAACGCCCTGGCATCCTTTGGTGTGGTCTCATTGCTGACTCTGTTGGTCATGGCATTGGTAGCATTGGCCGTCCTGCTGGTCGCCACCCCCGTCACCCTTATGGTGGAGCTGTGGCGCAACTCCCAGCGGCCTTTTGCCGACGTGCTGCACACGCTGCTCCCCATGCTCTATTGTGCCATCCCCTTGGGCCTAATGCCTTTTCTCCACTACCGCATGAACATTCTGGTGATGTGCATTATTTTGGTATGGGTCAACGATAGCTTCGCCTATATGGGTGGCTCCCTCGTGGGCAAGCACAAGATGTGGCCCAAGCACTCACCAGGCAAGAGCTGGGAGGGTACCGCCATCGGTGTACTCGTCTGCCTGCTCACCGCCATCTTCGTCGGTCCACTTTTCAAGACCGAACTGGTTTGGACAGAATGGCTTCTGCTGGGCGTAATCTGTAGCGTGATAGGCACGCTGGGCGACCTGGTGGAGTCTATGCTCAAACGCTCCGTCGGCCTCAAGGACTCTGGCAACATCATGCCCGGCCACGGCGGTTTTCTCGACCGTTTCGACAGCCTCATGATGATTCTACCCATGGCCACTTTGGTTTCCATTGTGGTAATTCTGATATAAGGGGATTTCTATTTATCAAGAATTAGAGAATTGGAGAATTTGTAAATTGCATATTTGGAATTTGATAAGAATTAAAGGCTTTTATTGCAAGCAATAAAAAGTAGTTGCCATAATACGAACCATTTGTAACCACGTAAAAAAAGAATTATGTATATCCATCGCGAAGGTAAGAAACTCTTGTTGGGGCTGGGTGCTGTCATCATGCTCATTTATCTGTTGATGATTTTCTTCGTCAACCATTGGACCTTTTTCCATTTTCTTTTCATCACCATTCTGTTAATCTTCTTCATCATGGTGATGATGTTCTTCCGCATTCCACGAAGGATTTTTACCAACGACCCCCAGCGACTTATCTCGCCGGCCGACGGCACCGTGGTAACCATCGAGGAGGCTATGGAGAAAGAATACATCAAGCAGGAATGCATCATGATAAGCATCTTCATGAACGGCACCGATGTTCATGTCAACCGTTATCCCTGCGACGGCGTGGTGGAATACTATAAGTTCCACCGTGGCAATTATTTCGTAGCTTCCTATCCCAAATCGAGCGTCCTCAACGAACGCACCACCGTGGGTTTGCGCCTCCCCGACGGCCAAAAGATTGTCATCCGTCAGGTTGCCGGCACCATGGCCCGCCGCATCGTCTGCTATGCCCACGAGGGCGAGCAGGTCAAGCAGAATCAGGAGATGGGCTTCATCAAGTTCGGCTCGCGCATCGACCTCTTTGTTCCCAAGAATTTCATCCTCGATGTAGACCTCCAGGATGTGGTACGCAATGGCATCTCACCCATCTGCACCCTCTCCCCTACCCCCACCTTAACCCATTCCTCCCATGTCAATTGCTGATCAAATCCTATACGAAGACAACCACTTGATTGCCCTCAACAAGTTGCCCGGCCAGATTGTGCAAGGCGACAAGACCGGCGACACTCCCTTAGTGGAGGAGGTCAAAGCATTCCTCAAAGAACGTGACAACAAACCCGGCAATGTCTTCTGTGGGGTTATCCATCGGCTTGACCGTCCGGTGAGTGGCGTGGTCATATTTGCCAAGACCAGCAAAGCCCTCACACGCATGGATGCCTTGGTGCACGACCGCAATTTCCACAAGACCTACCTTGCCGTGGTCAAGAACCGCCCACCTGCCGAGGAAGGCCATCTGGAGGACTACCTCTTCCGTGTGGAGAAGAGCAACAAAAGCTTCGTCACCGACGACCCCCAAAAGGCAGGTGCCAAGTTGGCCATCCTCGACTATAGGCTGAAGGCCGTTTCTGCTGGCGGTTACCACCTGCTGGAGGTAGCGCTCCACACCGGCCGTCACCACCAGATACGATGTCAGCTGGCCCACATGGGATGCCCCATTAAGGGCGACCTCAAGTATGGAGCCTCTCGCTCCAACCCCGACGGCAGCATCTCGCTCCACGCCTACCGCCTGGAATTCGAACACCCCGTCCGCCACGAGAAGGTGGTCATCACCGCACCCACTCCCTGGAATTATTTCGATTAAACAACATTCTTCCCAGCCAACAAATTTCAAAGAAAAAATAATACAATCAATAAAATGAAAAAAATCATTCAATCATTGCTTCTATTCCTGTTGTTGATGGGGCAGGTTACCCTCATGGCCCAATCCCTCAGCGTCAAGCAAAACAGCTACACCCAGTCATCCTATGCCTTCACAGCTCCTCAGTTCGAGGTGGCCGAAGTGCAGGCCAATGGAACCCCCTTCGTCACCCTCTCTGTCGAAGGGGCAGCTCCTTCCACCCAATTGGGTCGCCCCAACCTGCCAATCATCACCGAAATGATTGAGATTCCGCTCTGCAGCAAGGTCAAGGTTACCCTATCAAATGTCAACCAGCAGAGCTTAAAACCGCTCCCCTTCCCCCTCATGCCTGTCCAACCGGCACCCAGCAAGTCCGACCGCACCCCCCTGCCTTTTGTCATCGACAGCGCATACTACCAAACCGATGCATTCACCGACCAACCAGCCGCCTGGGTTGAGGTGATGGGCGTTGCCCGCGACCGCAATCTGGCCCTGCTACGCGTCTCCCCCTTCTCTTACAATCCCGTCACGGGTGAGCTCAACAGAATCCTTTCCATGGACATCACCCTCACCTTCGAAGATGCCGACATGGCTGCCACCCAACAAATGCACCGCCGCTACTATTCGCCCGACTTCTCCCTTGGCAGTAACCTGCTGAGTGCTCTGCCTGAAGAAAAAGAGGTGCGCAAGGATGCCCCCATCCACTACCTCATTGTCTCCCACAGTAGTTTCCGCGGCCAACTGGACCAGTTCATCCTCTGGAAGAAACGCCAAGGATTCTTGGTTACCGTAGGCTATACCGACGATGCCGCTGTGGGTACCTCCAGTACCGACATAGCCACCTATATAAAGAATTTCTACACCAACGCTACCGACGACCTGCCAGCCCCTACCTATCTGCTTCTTGTCGGCGACAACCAGCAGGTCCCTGCTTTCCGTTCCCGCGCAACCTCTCCTTCCAACCAGCATGTCACCGACCTCTACTTTGCCACCTGGACCGACGGCGACAACATCCCCGACTGCTATCTTGGTCGTTTCTCTGCCGAGTCAGTGGCAGACCTAACTCCCCAACTTGAGAAGTCCATCCTCTATGAGAGCTACTCCTTTGCCAACCCATCCTATCTCGGCAAGGGTATCCTCATTGCCGGTGTTGATGCCGGACAAACGGATGACAATGCCTACAAATATGCCGACCCTGCCATGGACTATGTGGCCAAATATTACGTCAATGCTACCCAAGGGTTTACCGATGTAAAATATTACAAGAACAACACCTCCTTTGCACCCACCGGAGTCACCGTCACGGGCAGCAGTCAGACCACCGCCACCGCCAATACGCTCAAAAACCTCTACAACCAAGGTTATGGCTGGATTAACTACAGCGCCCACGGTAACGACGACTGCTGGGGCGAGCCCTACTTCTCCACCTCCAATGTGGCAGCCATGACCAACAACGGCAAGCCGTCTGTCATGATTGGCAACTGCTGCCTCACGGGCCGTTTCAACAGCTCATCACCCTGCTTTGGTGAGGCCCTCCTGCGCAAGAACAACAACGCTGGAGCTGTGGCCTATTTTGGTTGTACCAATTCCTCCTATTGGCCCCACGACTTCTGTTGGGAAGTGGGTTACCGCACATCCATCTCCAACACGATGAATGCCACCTACAATGCCAACAACCTCGGCATGTACGACCGCCTCTTTCACACCCACAACGAGCCTTACGCAGCCTGGCACACCACCTCGGGTGCCATGATCACCGCCGGCAACATGGCTGTGGAGACCTACGGTTCTTACCAGCAATATTATTGGGAAATATACGAACTCTTTGGCGACCCCTCTCTGATGCCCTGGCTTGCTCCGGCAAACGTCATGTCGGTTACCAATTCCTCCACCATTATTGTGGGTGAAACCAATTATACCGTCACGGCCGCTCCCTATGCCTACGTAGCCCTCACCACCATCAACAACCATGACCTCGTGGCTGCAGCTTATGCCAATGCCTCGGGAGTGGCCACGCTCACCCTCCCGGCTTCGCTCACGCCCGGACAGCTGGAACTGGCCATCTGGGCTCAGAACTACCAGCCCACCTTCAAAAACGTCACCGTCATCATCCCCAATGGACCTTTTGTGATGATTACCGATGTCGTTCCCACCTCCGGAAGCCTCCAACCCGGACAAGTAGCCACCTTCGACATCACCCTCACCAATGTCGGCACAACTGCTCCCACGCAAGACCTTATCGAGTTCACCTCCAGCACCCCCAAAGCCTTGGTCATCCAGCCCGAGACCCACTTCAACGCCTGCGCTCCTGGCGACACCATCACCCTCACGGGAGTCAACGCTGTCTATCTTTCTGAGAGCCTTACCAATGGCGAAAATCTAAGTTTCAGCCTGAATGTCAATTTCGGAGGTGTCGTCCAATCTAACTACACCACCAACTTCTTAGTAAACAGCAGCAGCCTTACATTTTCCGAAGCCCAGCTCAGCTCCGCCCTAACAGCCAACTCCACTAGCACCATCACTTGCACGGTAACCAACACCGGCACTGTTGCCTCCTCCCCCCTAACTTTCAACCTCATCAACAATTACGGTCTGCTCTCACATGAAGCCGACGAGCAAACCTCTGCTCCTTTAAACCCGGGCGAAAGCACCACCCTCTCCTTCAACGTCACCGTGGGACCCAATGTCCCTGATGCCATCATTCCATTCTATCTCTATGTCACCGACGACCATGGCACTACCTTGGCCAAAGAATTCAACATTCCCGTAGGCACCTGCTTCACCGATGACTTCGAAACGGGCACTCTCACCCACCTCGACTGGGTCAATGGCGACAACCCTTGGCAAATCACCAATTCCGTGTCTATGAGCGGCAACTACAGCGCCCGCAGCAAAGCTAACCTCAGCAACCGCGCATCCTCCAAGCTCTCCATCACCGGCACATCCATCCTGCCCGACACCATCAGCTTTAGCTACAAAGTTTCCTCCGAAGAAGACTGGGACAAGTTCACCTTCTCCATCGACGGTGCAATCAAACTGACTGCTTCAGGCGAAGTTGATTGGACTACAGTCTCCTACCCTGTCTTAGCCGGAACACACCAATATGAATTTGCCTACACCAAAGACTTCTCTGCTTCCAATGGCGAAGACTGTGCTTGGATTGACGACGTGAGACTACCCATCATCGGAGGTCGTTGCACATTCACCGTCGACACCATCTGTCAGGGTGCCACATACACCTTTGCAGGCCGAACCATCAACACCGAAACTACCGGCCACTTCGCCTATGTCGATTCCTCAAGTAATACATACCAATACCTATCACTCTACGTGCTTGGTCAACCCCAAGTGGCCATCCAGGTCGAAGATTTCGGCCCCTGCCGACTGCTGAAAGCCTCTGGTGCCAGCTCTTACGAGTGGAGCACCGGCGAAACGGGCAACTGCATCGTTGTATGTCCATCCGGCTCCGTCGACATCTCTGTCAACGGCTACCGCGGTGGTTGCAGCAGCACAGCACAAGTCAACCTCTTATCCATCGCCGACATCTCTACCCTCCCCGAGGTCAAGCTCTACCCCAATCCTGCCCAGAGTAGTGTCACCATCACCGCCAACGACATCCGCAGCGTCCAACTTATCAACCTCATGGGTCAAACCATCCAGCGCAAGCAGGTGGCCGGCGACCAAACACGACTGAACCTCCATGAGTTGCCCTCAGGCATCTATTTCGTCAGAGTCGAAACCGCAAATGCCGTAGTGGTCAAAAAGCTCATCCGCAAATAGTATAAACCTTTCCCATAACGAGAGCCAGCCCATCCGGTTGGCTCTTTTTTTTCTCCATCAACCCACAGTCACTAACCCTGCAACCACTATCCCAGCAACCATTATTTTCGTATAAGCGTGTTTCCCCGATGAAAAATTATCACATCCTAAACTCCTGTATATCAGTTCACGGAACTTAGAAATAAGATTCATTCGAAAAATTTTCTTGTTTTATATACAAAAAAGTGTACCTTTGCAATCCAATCCGAGTGAGTCGGATGCCATTTTTAACAACAAACTATTTTAGTCGGATGAAGAACAAATATTACGATTTAATCGACCAAACATTTGATTTTCCGGTGGACGAATTCCGCACGGAGGAGGGCGAACTTTACTTTCACGACATCCCGTTGATGGAGATTATCAAGCAGTACGGCACCCCGTTAAAGATAACCTACCTGCCCAAAATCTCCTCCCAGATACAACGCGCCAAACGCATGTTCAATGTCGCCATTGCCAAGACCGACTATCAGGGCAGCTATAACTACTGCTATTGTACCAAATCCAGCCACTTCAGTTTCGTCCTTGAGGAGGCACTCAAGAACGATATCAACCTCGAGACCTCCTCGGCCTTCGACATCAATCTGATACAAGAACTTTACAATCAGGGATTGGTTGATAAAGACAAGTTCATCGTATGCAACGGTTATAAACGACTCCCCTATCTGGAGAACATCGTGGGACTTTACAACGACGGATGGCACAACGTCGTGCCCATCTTCGACAACATGAATGAGTACTACCAGCTCGATAAGATGCTGCTGAACCCCGATGTACCCATGAAGGTGGGCATCCGCATCGCCGCCGAGGAGGAGCCCAAATTCGACTTCTACACCTCTCGTCTCGGCATGCGCTACCGCGACATCGTCAGTTTCTACGAGGAGCAGGTCAAGCCCAATCCCAAGTTCAGCTTCAAGATGCTCCATTTCTTTATCAACACCGGCATCCGCGACACCGCCTACTACTGGAACGAACTGTCCAAATGTGTCAACGTCTACTGCGACCTCAAACGAGTCTGTCCCGAGTTGGACTCCCTTAATATCGGTGGCGGATTCCCCTGCAAGACCTCACTTGCAGCCAACTACGACTACGAATACATGGCCGAGGAAGTGCTGGCTCAAATCAAAAACATTTGCACCATCCGTCAAGTCAAAGAACCCAATATCTTCACCGAGTTCGGCAGTTTCACCGTGGGCGAAAGCGGAGCCACCCTATACAGCATCCTCGACGAGAAGCAGCAGAACGACCGCGAGCGGTGGTATATGATCGACAGCTCCTTCATCACCACCCTGCCCGACACCTGGGGCATCAACCAGCGTTTCATCATGCTTCCCATCAACCATTGGGACTGCGAGTACCAGCGTGTCTTCCTGGGGGGCCTGACCTGCGACAGCCAAGACTACTATAATGCTGACTCCCATGCCAACGCCATCTTCTTACCCAAACTACAAAAAGACGAGCCTCTCTACATAGGGTTCTTCCACACTGGCGCCTATCAGGAAAGCCTTGGCGGCTATGGCGGCATTCAACATTGCCTCATCCCCGCGCCCAAACACATCATCATCGACAAAGACGAGAACGGCGAATACGTCACCAAGCTTTTTGCCAAAGAACAGAGCCACAAATCCATGCTCAAAATCCTCGGCTACTAACACATCCCTCATACCTCACCCTCTGCAAACAGCGAACTCCTTAAAAAGCGAGAGAGGATATAAAAGTCGGCCTAATGACCGATTGGGGATTATTTCACATGGCAAAATAATCTTCCATTATCGGTTGAAGATGTCGCTTTGTTTCAGTTTTGAACTCCAAATGCAAAGATACAAACTTTTTGTAATATGCAGATGACAAAATCATAAAAAAATGCAATCTCAAGATTACAAAAAAAGCCTATCTCTCGAAGATGTCGCTCTGTTTCAGCAGGCGGAGGGTGTGGGTCTTGCCGTTGGCGGTGGTGAGGGTGAGCAAGTATGTGGATTGTGGGCGGGAGGTGAGGTCTAAAGTGTATTTGCCGTTGCCTGCGGGGGTGAGGGTCACCTCCTCGCGGCGGCCTTGCATGTCGGTGAGCCACGCGGTGGCAACACCACTTTCAACTTTCAACTCGCCACTTTCAACTTGAATATTGACTTTCTGCCGGAAGGGATTTGGGTAGGCCACGAATGCGTTGCCGTCCTCTACCACCTTGATGCGCACGTCGCCCGTGTCCCGTGGAGACACATAGGGTGTCATGAAAGAGGTGTCAACATACTTGAAGATGTAGGCCATGGTATTGCCAGAAGGATTTAGAGTAGTATCAGCCACAGTCATACTGATTCTTGAGTAGCCACAAATATATAAAACACTGTCATGCAGGGCAAGTGCTGTACCTGGCTCGCTTTGTCTTGATATAGAGTTGAAATCCACATACTGGATAGGATTGCCAGCATAGTCCCAGATGAACAACCCTTTCCCCCATTTGTATTGTTCAATATTGATTTCATTGTTCTGCCACTGAATATTATTCTGAAAAGTTGGCAGGGCAAATACGCGGTTGTTTTTACACACGACATCGGTATTGTGAATTGTTCCGTAAAAATTTGAGTATTTGTTGGTAGGAACAATGCCATGAGAGAGGTAGCGACCCGTGTTTTTGTCGAACCGTAAGAATAGTGCGTTATTATTAGCATCCAGTTGAACCCCGTCAACATACATCGAATCCGTAGGTACATCATTAGCGACAGTGGCAATAACAAATACGGAGTTTGAATCCTCATCAATAGCCATGTCATGGAAATAATAGTTGTAATAGCCATTGTTTGAGGTGTTTTGATAGTCAATCTGCCGAATGTATTGCGGCTCCAAATGGCTGTTATACTTTATTAAGAACCCCATAGTGCCTTCCTTACCCTCCAATGCCATGTCCGGCGCACCATTGAGCGATACTCTGCCTCTACCCCTCCTGATGTCATTATAAACCGTTTGGCAGAGATAAATATTATTCTCAGAATCCATCAACAGCCTTCCTTCGGTTGGCACATC
>JAEEHQ010000038.1 GCA_016280915.1 Bacteroidales bacterium | reverse complement strand
GTAGATTCTGCGTTTTCTGCGCTTTCGGCGAGAGTTATTGCTTTACGGATTGCAAATCCTTATAGTATTTTGCGTCAGATTGCAAATCTGCCGCAACAGGATAATTCGTGTTAATAAAACAAGCTTCAGCTTGCCCATACCCTTCTGCGTTTTTCACGTTTTCTGCGAGATAGTAAGCTTGCCCATACCCTTCTGCGCTTTCTGCGTTTTCTGCGAGAGTTATTGCTTTACGGATTGCAAATCCTTATAGTATTTTGCGTCAGATTGCAAATCTGCCGCAATTGGAATCTGCCGCAACTAGAATCTGCCGCAACTGAGTAATTTGCGTTTAACCCAAACAGGTCATTAGGGTTCATGTCCGATCGGGGGTCAAGAGCAGGGGGACTGCGGTTTTTGAAAGCTTATTTCTCATATAACTCGATGGGTAAGTCGTCGGGGTCTTGCAGGAAGAAGAACCGCTTGCCGGTGTACGGGTCAAGACGGAGCTCCTCGTGGGCAATAGCCATCTGGTCGAGTTGGGCGACAGCCTCTTCAATATCTGTGGTTTCAAAAGCCAGATGCCTTAATCCGGCTGCCTCTGGACGAGTGGGACGTGGCGGCGGCGAGGGGAAAGAGAAGAGCTCGACGACATACTGGCTGCCGAGTGCCAAGTCGGCCTTGTAGGAGTCTCTGTCGGCGCGGTAGTGTTCAGCAAGAACACGGAGTCCCAACACACGGGTGTAGAAATCAAGGCTGCGGCGGTAGTTGGAGCAGATGACGGCGATATGGTGTACTTTGTTGAGGTGCAGCATGGTTGCTTGTGGTTCTTGTTTTATGAGTTCCATCGTTTTTTTGAAAGAATGTAATCGACACAGCGGAGATTAAAGGTTATGGGTTATTGGTACTAATGTTTATTGGTTATGGGTTATTGGTTATTGAGGTTAATGTTTATTGGTTATGGGTTATTGGTTATTAAGAGTTGAAAGTTGAGAGTTTAGAGTTTAAAGTAGTTGAAAGTTGAAAGTAAAATCTGCGAGTTCTGCGAGAGTTTTCCCAAGCTTTAGCTTGCACATTCGTGTTTTTTCGTGTTTTTCGATGTTCTATAATTGAATGTTTATTGGTTATAGGTTATTGGTTATTGAGAGTTTAAAGTTGAACGTTTAGAGTATAGAGTAGTGGAAAGTTGAAAGTGGATAGTGGATAGTAAACTCTGCGTTTTCTGCGAGAGTTATTGCGTTGCGGATTGCAAATCCTTATAGTATTTTGCGTCAGATTGCAAATCTGCCGCAACAGGGTAGTAATGTTTATTGGTTATTGGTTATTGAAAGTTGAGAGTTAAAAGTTGGGAGTAAAATCTGCGGTTTCCGCGTTTTCTGCGAGAGTTTTCCCAAGCTTTAGCTTGCTTTTTTGTGTTTTTCGTTTCTTTCGATGTTCAAAAAAAACAATTCGTGGTAATGGAACCCAAGCTTTAGCTTGCCAAACCCTTCTGCGTTTCTGCGAGAGTTATTGCGTTGCGGATTGAAAATCCTTATAGTATTTTGCGTCAGATTGCAAATCTGCCGCAACTGGCTACTCGGTTTTTTTCTTGCCGAAGCCGAAGGTGGGCAGCTCGACGTTGCGGAAGGCAGAGAGGATGGGGTTGCCGGAGGAGGTTTCGTTGCCGTAGATTTCGGCGATGAGGTTCTTGTATTTCTCGAGCAGCACCTTGCGGCGGATCTTGAGTGTGGGAGAGAGGAGGCCGTTATTGGCGGTCCACTCGTCTGCCACCAGGCGGAAGTTCTTGATTTGCTCGTGGGCAGCAAAGTCGCGGTTGCACTCGGCCAACACCTCGCGGTATTTCTCCTTCACCTCGGGCATGGTGAGCAGGGTGACGTTGTCGCGATAGTGCAGGTGGTGCTTCAAAGCCCAATAGTGAAGGGTGTTGAAATTGGGGGATATGATGGCGGAGGCGCTCTTTTCGTTTTCACCCACAACCATCACCTGCTCGATATACTCCGACTCGCGCATTTTATTCTCCAACAGCTGAGGCGCAACATATTTGCCGGCCGACAGTTTGAAGATGTCCTTCTTGCGGTCGGTGATGCGCAGATAGCGGGGACCACCGATGCCGGTGCCCACCATCTCGCCCACGTCGCCGGTATGGAACCAGCCGTCGGAGTCGATTACCTGGGCGGTATATTCGGGGTCTTTGTAGTAGCCCATCATCACGTGGGGGCCACGGGTGAGGATTTCGCCATCCTCGGCAAATTTGACCTCAACGCCCTCGAGGATGGGGCCCACGGTGCCTATCTTGACCCAGCCCTTGGCAGGGTTGTTGACGGCGATGACCGGCGAGGTCTCGGAAAGGCCATAGCCCTCGTGGATATAGATTCCTGCGGCGGCAAAGGTGCGCAGCATCTTGGGCTGGATGCTGCTTGAGCCGGTGATGACACACAGCTCGTGACCGCCGAATTTCTCGCGCCAATGGCGGTAGACCATCCGGTCGTAGAACCACTGGGAGAGTTGGTAGAAGAGCGACACTTTCTGCAGATTAGAGTAATCCCAGCGGGCACCATGCTTGAAAGCACGGTCGTAGATTTTCTTCTTGATGCCCTTGAAGTCCTTGCCGGCAGCATAGAGCTTGTCGTAGACCATCTCCAGCACACGGGGCACGGCACAGAAGCCGTCGGCATGCAGTTCCTGCATGTTTTGCTGGATGGTGCCCATGTTCTCGGCGTAGTAGATGCCCACGCCACGATACTGGAAATGGTAGTTCATGCTGCGCTCGTAGATGTGGTTGAGCGGCAGGAAGCTGAGGGCGACAGAGCCGGCAGGCATATAGTTGACCTTGGCATGAGCCAGGAAGTTGCTACAGAGGTTGCGGTGGGAAAGCATCACCCCCTTGGGGTCGCCGGTGGTGCCGGAGGTGTAGATGAGGGTGGCGCAGTCCTCGGGACGGATGGTCTCCTTGAGCTGCATGAGCGTAGGGGCGTTCTTCTCCTTGCTGCTGATGCCCAGCTTGAGGATGTCGAAGGTGCGGGGATAGCCGTCGATCTTCTCTAAGGTGTAGACCTTTGGGGCATTTTGGATTTTTTCCAAGGCTGGGGCCACGCGCTTGAGCATGATGCGGTTGCTGATGAACATATATTGCGCCTCGCTGTGGCTGATGATGTGCACATAGTTCTCCACGCTCAGGGTGGGATAGATGGGCACATGGATGACGCCAGTGAGGGAGCAAGCCATGTCGGTGAAGTTCCATTCGGGGCAGTTGGCCGTCATGGTGATGATCTTATCGCCTGGTTTCAGACCCATTTCCAGGAGTCCGCAAGCCATATAATGAGCAATATCGTAGTATTTTTTTGTGCTATATTTAACCCACTCACCCTTCTCTTTCGCACACAGAACATCCTCTTTCTCAGGGAATTGTTCCATCAAGTAATCCAATAGGTCGAATGTACGTGTTATCTCCATTTTTACCTTATTATTTAAATTGCAAATATACAACTATTTTTCCGAATACAAACTTTTCACAAAGTTAACACGAAAGTGTAGATTCAACCTCGAAGTGCAACACTGTTGTGCAAAGATAGCAAGATTTTTTGTTTTGGCGAAGAAAAGTCCAGAAGTTTTCTTGGCCGGAGGTTGATTTCAGTCTGGACGTAGAGGATGTAATCGTCAGAGAGGGAGGAGAAATCGGTGTCCTTTGGGATAAACTGACGGATGAGCTTGTTTGTGTTTTCGATGAGGCCTTTCTCCCAGGAGGAGTACGGGTGAGTGAAATAGACCTTGGTGTGGAGCATTTTGGCGGTGTATTTGTGGTCGGCGAACTCAGTTCCGTTGTCGGTGGTGATGGAGAGGACATGGTGTTCGAAAGGGCGCAGCATCTGTACGACAAGCCGTGCCACAGCCTTTGCATTCTTGCCTTTTGGGGCTTTGGCCATAAGCATCTTCTTGGTGGTGCGTTCGACAATGGTGACGATGGCACCCTTGCCGCCCTTCCCGACGATGGTGTCCATCGCCCAGTCGCCGAAGCGTGCCTTGTCGTCCACCACGGCAGCAGATTATTCGACAAGCTAATCAGTCTAACCAGCAAAAAACCGCCAAGCGATTTCAGGAAAACACAACCCCTTGTTTACCCAACCGATGTCTGCTGTTTCGATGGTAGTTCCCCGTTATTTCTTCGCTAATTAACGAAGAAGTAACGGGGAACGGACACTGTTCAACGGGAGGAGGATTGGGCAACGGCCTGGAGCAGTTCGTCGTACCATTCATGCCCGAAACGGCGGATGAGGGGATTCGCGTAGATAGTAGATATTGGTAGAGCGGCATCCCACACTCGTTGCCTTTGGCCACGGCAGCCAAATTCACCAACAAAAATCGGCCAAATTCCCCAACAAAAACCAGCCAAATTCCCCAACAAACAAATCATGATACAATTGTTGCTGAGTGAACCCTGTTGCCACGCAACTTCCCTTCTCCTCCTTTCCAGAGGGGAGCAAAGGCGGGAGACTGACCCACTCAGAAAGATAGATAACATAGGTATTGCATAATAATTATCTACCTTTGATCGCACTCCAAAAGAAGGCTCTGTGGTAAAAAAGCAAGGCTCCCCTTTGCAGAGGAGCCTTTGACTGTTTCTTATAGGGTTAGACCACTATTCATTGGGTACAGGCATACATAAACGTACTGCACAAAATTTATCCGGTGTATCTGCCTGATAGGCAAAAGCATTATTTTCATATGAGAAGAAATAGAAATTGGATTGTGCAGTTCTGTTCTCCGTATCATCTGGATTCATATTAGTAACTCCACCTCCAGAAGCATACGAGCGAGTCCAGTAGGCTAAACGGCCATCGTACGTACCCTGATTGTTCTCATTACGGCAAATAGTACCAACCAGATGAACATTATTGGCTGACCAACTTCTTGCATAACCTGTTATAGGCAGGAAAGCGCAACCTGCTTCTTCCAAAATACGGTATATGCTTATATCCATAAACAATTCTGAAAGGCTCCACACATTGTTGTCGTTTATCTTCCATGAATCATTCCAGTTAAACGCAGTAGCTATACTCTCATTGGTGTAGCCATTCTCCCAATTGTCAGGGAATATTAAGACTCCATGATGTTCTTCTCCAAAGTCATCAATCATGATAATCAAGCAATAGGAGGCGTTGGGATTGTTAGAACTACCCACATGGCAATGACACTTGCCATCATTGATTCGACCTGTGAAGAGATACTGAAACTCTTCTTTCGACAGAACCATCCATTGAGAGTTTTCGCCAAAAGCTTTACCCCAGTTATTGTAATACCAGAAACCTCCTTTACCCTGCTGATTAATCATCGTGTTTACATCTGTGGAATTGTAGTCGTTCATATCAAAACTTCTGCCGAAATCATTGTTCTTCACATTCTCCACCCTTCTACTGATATCAAGTTTATTATTATTCCAATAGCCATATTGGTATTTTTGGAGATAGATGCTGTCCATATACAGACTATAGTGGAACATATCCTGATTATGGGCATCCCAAACCATCTGGGGATTGCTGACGCAATTGTCAAAAGTTGTCATGGTCTCGAACTGCTCGTTGGCGAACTGCCAGTTATGATTGTTCCACTGGAGGTTGCCCGGAGCTATGTAAACCTGCTGGGTACTGGTGATTGAAAATTTGCCATGACTGTCCTTGAACGCACGGCTGCCAGTGAAATTGGCATTACTGACCGTAAGAGGACGGATTTGGTTGCGGGCAATCGTCACGTTGGAAGAAACCTTGATAGTGGCCGTTTTGTTGGTCGCATCAGTGATGATGATTTCAAAACCGTTATATGTGGCCGGAGGCAGGGCAATATAGAATTGCTGTTGCTGGTCGATTGAAACAGGCTGGTTCATTTCGAGAGTCACAACACGGGTAGTGCTGTTGGCAACGGTCTGCGCCATTTGGGGTACGCCCGAGGTATTGAAAGTAACGTTGAAAGTGCCGCTTACCTGTTGCTGACCGAGAGCCTTGAACTGGATAGACTTTACGGAAGTCCCGTTTTTCTGTAGGTTCAAGCGGATGGCACCGCACATATTCTTCATCTCAAACGAATGGGAAGTGGTTTTACGAGCCATCGGGAAACGGGTGAGATGCATTTCCTTAATCTTGTTTACATTTTTGTTATTGTCTATCACCTGCTTGGTGGGAAGGTCGAATACAAATTGACCTGTGGAGGGGTTGGAGGCTGCAGTGTTGAGATAGTAGCTGGGATAGAAAGCATAATAGTGGCTACTCTCAAGGTCGATGTTAGTATAGAGGGTTTGATCCGTTATATCTCTTGATGGTTGAAGGTCAACAAATCTGGTGGAACCACTTACTGTATTGTTGTTGTAGTCGTATGCTGCAGTAGCACCCTGATCTGTGTAAACGACATTGTGGCCATCACCATCGTATACCATCAATTTGTCTCCCGTACCCCAGTAAAACAACTTTGTTGTTGGGTCGAAGATGGTTTTATCTCCTTCTTCATTGCTTTGTTCCATCTGTTCAAGGGAGATTGACATTTTAGGACCAGTGACCTCAATTTCCTCCTTGTTGCAGGATGTCATGACTGTGGCCCCAAAAGCCAAAGTCATGGCGAAAATAAATTGTTTTTTCATATTATAAAAGCTTTATTGAATTGATGTTTTACTTATTTTTAGAGGTAGAACGTTAAAAACTGCCGTCAAAGCTGCGCTGGAACGAATGGTCAACACTAAAGCTACGATTCGACCCCAGGGGAATTTCATCATCATCACCATCGATAGGAATACCGGAGCCATCTCCCATCCCCTCAGATCCTCCGCCAAACGAACCTCCAAAACCATGCTCAATGGTGAACTTGACAACTTTAATCACTGGCTCTTCGTAGAGCTTAATTTCTTTATCTTTTTTCATGTTTTGATATGTTTATGTGTTTTTATTACGTATATAGTTTTCTAATATTCAATATATTATAACAATATTACAATCTTATTTGACTTTACAAAGATACGAATTTATTTTGAAACAACAGATAAAAAAATGCACTACTTTTTGAGGGTTCATATATTGATTGGTTATTGGTGTTAATGGTTATTGGTTATGGGTTATTGGTTATTGAAAGATTAATGTTTATTGGTTATGGGTTATTGGTTATTGAAAGTTGAGAGTTGATAGTTTAGAGTTGATAGTAGTTTAGAGTTGATAGTTGAAAGTTTAGTTTTTATTTGTCAAGAATTAGAGAATTAGAGAATTTGCAAATTGCGTTTTTTGAATTTGATAAGAATTGGAGACTTTTATTGCAAGCAATAAAAAGTGGTCTATTTATTAGTTTTCTGTGTCGCGTCCCGTTGGGACGCAGTTCTCTGATGTCTGAACGTCACGGCACTACGCCTTCGGCTTGTACCGTGTTAATCATATCACACCCCGTTGGGGTGATTAATAGAAGTCCCCTATTGAGAGTTGATAGTTTATAGTATATCCGCGTAATCAGAGCAAGCTTTTGCTTGCCCAACCTTTCTGCGTTTTCTGCGAGAGTTATTGCTTTGCGGATTGCAAATCCTTATAGTATTTTGCGTCAGATTGCAAATCTGCCGCAACAGGTGCTTGCCAAATTCGAGTAATACATGTGATACTTGGCACAATAAAGTTGATAGTTTAGAGTATATCCGCGTAATCAGAGCAAGCTTTAGCTAACCCAAGCTTTCTGCGGTTTCTGCGAGAGTTATTGCTTTGCGGATTGCAAATCCTTATAGTATTTTGCGTCAGATTGCAAATCTGCCGCAACAGGTGCTTGCCAAATTCGAGTAATACATGTGATACGTGGCACAATAAAGTTGATAGATTAGAGTTTATCCGCGTAATCAGAGCAAGCTTTTGCTTGCCCAACCTTTCTGCGGTTTCTGCGAGAGTTATTGCTTTGCGGATTGCAAATCCTTATAGTATTTTGCGTCAGATTGCAAATCTGCCGCAACAGGTAATTCGTGTTAAAAAACAAGCTTTAGCTTGCCCAAACTTTCTGCGGTTTCTGCGAGAGCTTTGGCTTGAATTTTCGTGTTTTCGTTTCTTTCGATGTTCAATTCGTGGTAATTCGTGTTAAATCCAAATCAGTCGTTAGGTTTGGCGGTGGTTCTTGCTGTAATCATGATGTGTTGGAGAGCAAACTGAAAATGAAGAATCACCATGTTGATTTTTTTTTGTACTTTTGCAGTTTGTTTTTGTGTGAAAAAAGGATAAGAAAACGATGAATATAATCATTGCAGGAGACGGAGAGGTTGGCTTTTACCTCGCCAAATCGTTGACAGAGTTGGACCACAATATTACGGTTGTGGACCCCAATTCGGAGCTGTTGAAACGCTTAGAGAAGGAGACCGACCTGATGACCATAGCGGGTTCCTCCACCTCGCCGAAGGTGCTGGGCGATGCGGGTGTGGGCAGCTGCGACCTCTTCCTTGCCGTGCTGCACGACGAGAGCATCAACTTGACGAGCTGCGTGCTGGCCAGCAAGCTGGGCGCAAAAAAAACCGTGGCCCGCATCAGCAACACCGAGCTGCTCTATCCCAAGCACCGCGACATGTTTCGCGACCTGGGAGTGGACGAGATGGTTTGTCCCGAACGGATTGCCGCCAAGGAGATTACCAACCTCATCAACAACTCCGTAGCCACCGAGTTTTTTGATTTCTCGAGCGGGCTGCTGACCATGTACCTCATCCACCTTGAGGCCGACTCGCCGGTGGTGAACCACAGCGTGAAGGAGCTGGTGCAGAACTACAACACCCTGCAGGTGCGCATCGTGGCCCTGCTGCGCAATGGGCAGACCATTTTTCCACACCTCGACACAACCTTCCAACAGGGCGACCTGGTGTACCTCATCAGCCGCCCCAACCAGTTTGACACCATCAAACGCGTGGCCGGCAAGACCGAGGTGAGCATCGGCAAGGCCATGATTGTGGGAGCTGGACGCATAGGCCGTTTTGCCGCACAGACCCTGGAGGACAAGATACACATCACCCTTTTTGAGGAGTCGAAGGCACGCTGCGACGAAGCCGCCAACCTGCTCAACAGGTCGCTCATCATCAACGGCGATGCCACCGACATAGAGCTGCTGAAAGAGGAAGGGCTGCAAAACACCGACGCCTTCATATCGGTGACGGACTCGTCGGAGACCAACATCCTCACCTGCCTGCATGCCAAGAAACTGGGCGTGCACCGCACCATTGCCTTGGTGGAAAACACAGGCTTCATCAGTCTCTCGCAGGACATCGGCATCGACACCATCATCAACAAAAAACTCATCACGGCCAGCTATATCTCGCGCTTTATCGTTAAGGGCGATGCCGTGCGCAGCAAATGGCTCAGCGGCACCAATGCCGAGCTGATGGAGTTCAACGTGTCGAAGCATGCCCCCGCCACCCGCCACACCATTCGCGAGCTCACCCTGCCCCAGGGCTCTACCATCGGAGGCATCATCCGCGGCAACCAGAGCATCCTGCCCACCCGCGACACTCAGATACAACCCAAGGACAAAGTCATCGTCTTCGCTCTGCCCAAGGTGATGGACCAAGTAGCAAAACTGTTTGACTAACCCCACCCCGACACCCTTGCCCCCACACACCAAAATAGACGAATGGCCCGCAGAGCGGCTGGGACTGCGCAAGTTTAATTTCCGACTGATTGCGCGGCTCACCGGCATGCTGCTCATCTATATGGCCCTCTGCATGGCGCTACCGCTGGCCGTGTCGCTCCTCTATCAGGACGGTGCCCAGTTTTCGATAGTCATTTCGGCCATGCTGATACTGATGCTGGGGCTTTTTCTACGCAACTTTGTGGGACGCAAAGCCACCTTCGACCTCAAGGAGTCGGAGAGCTATTGGTTCACCTCGTTTGTGTGGCTGGCCATTCCCTTCAGCGGCACCATCCCCTACCTTTTCTCGGGCTGCATAGGCTCCTTTACCGACGCCGTCTTCGAGTCGGTGAGCGGCTTCACCACAACGGGTTCCTCCATCCTCTCGCGACCGGAAGAGCTGCCGCAGAGCCTTCTGGTGTACCGCTCGTTCACCCAATGGATTGGCGGCATGGGATTCATGCTCTTTGCCGTTGCCATTCTGCGCAAACTGGGCATAGGGGGCGAACAGCTTTACGAAGCCGAATTCTCGGGCACGCGCCAGCGCAAGCTGCACCCCCACCTGTCGAAGAGTGTTTCGCGGCTATTCACCATCTACATCATCCTAACCGTGATCATGATGGCGTTGTTGCTGGCCAACGGCACCTCGGTCTTCGAGTCGCTCTGCCTTGCTTTCAGCACGGTCTCGACGGGAGGGTTCGTGCCCCACAGCATGGGACTGGTGACGCTGAGCGACGGGGGCCTCATTGTGGTGACAGCCTTCATGATACTGAGCGGCATCAGCCTGGCACAACTCTACTACCTATTCACCTTCAAGTGGCGCCAATATGGGCGCGACGAAGAGCTGTGGACCTATCTGGGCATCTTCTTTGTGGTGGCCACGATGAGCACCATCGCCTTCACCACGGCTGGCAACGATTTTCGCACCTCGCTGCGCTACAGCATATTCCATGTAGCCTCCAGCATGTCGTCCTGCGGATTTTATCTGCCCAAACCACAGCATTGGTCCTTCGTGGTCAGCGTGCTCACCTTCCTCATCATCCTGATGGGAGCCTCGGCGGGTTCGACAGGTGGCGGCATCAAAATATTGCGAGTCATCACCCTTTACAAATACATCGGCAACTATTTCACCCACATGATTCACCCGAATGCCGTCACGTGCGTGAAGGTCAACCACAAGGTGGTGGAGGAAGACTATATCAACAAGATTTTTGCCTTTGTGTTCCTCTATATTGCCTTCATCATCATAGGGGCCTTTGTGCTAACCCTATGTGGATGCGACATACCCGACTCCATTTGTATGGCTGCCGCCAACATCAGCAACCTGGGACCCTCTCCTCTTATCAACAACCTGGGAGGCAACCTCGACTACAGCATACTACCTCATTTTGCCAAATGGACCTTAGTCACCTTGATGGTAGCGGGACGAATAGAACTCTTTGCCCTCATTGCCGTCATCTCGCCCGCCTATTGGAAGCGAGGATAAACCCAAAAAACATAAACCCCAAAAACAACAAATAACTATCGCTCAAATTAAGTACATACTACGTTTCCTCGGCATTATACTGATGGTAGAAGGGGGGCTCATCCTCTCCTGCCTGATACCTGCATTTCATTTTGCCGACGGCACCTGGCCAGCCATTACGGTTTCGGGGCTTTTCACCTTCAACGTAGGCCTGTTCCTGACGGTGAGCTACCACGAAGCCCGTCGCATTACCGACAAGCGGATGGCCTACCTGCTGGTGGTGATCATGTGGGTGGTCACCTCGCTCTTCGGCACGCTGCCTTATCTGGCCACAGGCGTTACCACCTCGTTTGCCGACGCCCTTTTTGAGTCGGCCTCGGGCACCACCTCCACGGGAGCCACCATCTTTTCAGCCGTGGAATGGTTGCCCGCCTCCATCCTGCTTTGGCGCAGCATGACACAATGGTTTGGCGGTTTCGGCATCGTATTGTTGGTGCTGGCATTGGTACCCTCGATGGGCATCAACAAATACAGCCTCTACACCGCCGAGGCCTCTGGGGCCGACAACACCGGCAAGCAGACCACCTCGATGGGTGCCACCGTGCGCCACACCTTGGGTATATACATCTTCCTGACCCTCCTCTTCATCTTCATCCTGTGGAAGACGGGGCTCCACATCTGGGATGCCGTCAACATCACCTTTACCAATATCTCCTCGGGCGGTTTTTCCATCTACAACAACAGCCTGGGGCACCTCACCCACCTGCAGCAGTATGTCATCGCCGCCGCGATGCTCCTCAGCGGCATCAATTTCTCCATGCTCTACTACTTCCTCACCCTCCAATGGGACCGCCTGCGCAATAAGTTCGACCAATTGGCCTCCTATCTGGTCACCTTTCTACTGGGAGCCCTCTTCGTCATCCTGGCATTGGCCATCAAGATGGATTATGCCTTACCCGATGCCATCCGCTGTGGGGTTGTGCAGACAATCAGCGTGCTCACCACCACAGGCTCGCTCGTAGCCGACACCTCGGCGTGGTGGGTGCCCATCACGTTTCTTTTTGTGGTGTTGTCGCTCTGTGGCGGCATGGCCGGTTCGACCACGGGCGGACTGAAGGCCATGCGTGTGCTTATCCTCATCCGCAACGTGCGCAAAATCCTCCGCGACCGGCTTCATCCACGTTCGGTCAATCCGGTGCGCCTGAACAAAAAGCCTGTCTCCGAAGAGATTATCACCAACGTCATGGTCATCTTCCTGGTGTATGCTGTCGTCATCTTTGTGGGCATCATGCTGCTGATGCTCAGCGGCATCAACGCCACCGAATCCATTGGAGCCACCATTGCCTGCATCACAGGTTATGGTCCCGGACTTGGCACAAGCGGAGGCTTTGGCTGCTATGCCGCTTTCACCATAGCGGGCAAGATAATCTGCACCTTCCTGATGATTTTAGGCCGCCTCGAATGCCTGACGCTGCTCATCCTCTTCGTGCCCAAATTTTGGTCGAGAGGGTAGCTTCAACACACCTTGGTGTAAAAAAAAATATAAATCTATATTAAGAATAGAAAAAAAGTAGTACTTTTGCAATTTGAAATTTTGAATTTATGAATACTCCCATCATATCGCTCAAGGATGTCACTATCAGCCATGAAGAGGGACCGCTACTGACCCATGTGAACCTCAGCATCAATGCGGGTGAATTTGTCTACCTCATTGGCAAGAGCGGTGCCGGCAAGACCTCCCTGCTGCGCACACTCTATGCCGACCGCGCCATTGATGCCGGGGAAGCCCAGGTGTGCGGCTTTGACTTGGTGCACCTCAAACACCGCCAAATTCCCACGCTGCGCCGCCAGATAGGCATTGTGTTCCAGAACTTCCGCCTACTGAAAGACCGCAACGTGCATGACAACCTGGCCTTTGTCCTGCGTGCCACAGGTTGGAAACACGCCGACATCGAGCCCCAGATAGCCAAAACCCTTCACGCCGTAGGCATAGCCGACAAAGCCGAAGCCCGCGTGTTCAACCTCTCGGAAGGCGAGCAGCAACGTGTAGGCATTGCCCGCGCACTCATCAACAACCCCAGCCTTATCCTTGCCGACGAACCCACAGGTAACCTCGACCCCAACACCTCGTCGGACATCATGGAGTTGCTGGTCAACATCAACAAGCAAACCGGCACCACCATGCTGATTTCCTCACATGACTTTATGATGATAGACAAGTACCAGTCGCGCCTGTTGGTTTGCGAAAATGGAACTATTACAGACCCACAGCAATAAAAAACATTTTTCTGCGTTACCCTAAGGAAAAAGAAAACTCACACACGATGAAAAGACGCCTCTTTATAATTTTGTTGGCGGCCATGGTTATCCTCCCTGCCGCCAATGTCCAAGCCCAGTATCTGAAGAAGAAACAAACCACCGAGATTGCCCGCGAAGGCCAAAACAAACGCCTGTGGCTGCGCAACTCAACCGACACCAACTGGACCCCCACACCCGGCGGCCTGTACGAGCAGGTCACCATGCCCAATGCCAAGAAAGGCAAAAAGGTAGAACCCATCATCGACCCTGCCGGCAAGCACAAGGTGCGCGAGTCGGCCTATGACACGGTGTGGAAATTTACCGCTTTCGACGGCAAGACCTTCTATTTCATCGACTACAACTACAACAACTTCCGTCAGTTGAAATGGAAGCGCGACAGCGACCGTGACTGGGGCAAATTCGACCCCGTCATGGACTACCTACAGAGTGCAGGACGTATTCCTATGCACATGTGCGCCGTCTTTGCCATCAACCCCGCTATCACCGACCAGGAATTGCGCGACGAGCTGGTTGTCAAAGCACAGATGGAGGCACTCATCTCACTCGACTATTTCCGCGACATCCTGATAGAGCTGGAGATGAAGAACAAAATCTCTTATAAGGTGGCCGAGATTGACTGGCGCTACTGGAAAGACGAGGACTACTACAACGAGCCTCAGCCCGAGGACGAATTAATACGGGTGGGCCTTATCTGCGACTTCAGCTCCAAGAAAATCGACCTCTTGCCCAGCGCAGCTAAGAATGCACGTTCCTTTGCAGAGATCAAGTTCTTCTCGAACGATGCTACCATCCAGCCTTCCTACACCGCCGAACTTGACGACCTGGCCAACTACATGAAACAGGAAAAGAACCTCGAAGTACTGCTGGTGGGCTACTGCGACAACGTGGGCACCGAAGCTTACAACATGGGCCTCTCGCGCCAACGCGCCGTGGAGGTTAAGAAAGCCCTCATCAAACGCGGTATTCAAGAGCACCGCATAGAGGTTATTGCCAAAGGCGAGGACGACCCGGTAGGCGACAACAATACCCTCAGCGGCCGCTCGGCCAACAACCGAGTGACGGTGACCATGCAATAACTGAGGACGCTCAGCTTTTTCCT
The DNA here is from genome assembly GCA_016280915.1 of Bacteroidales bacterium. Taxonomy (GTDB): domain Bacteria; phylum Bacteroidota; class Bacteroidia; order Bacteroidales; family P3; genus Colimorpha. The sequence continues at coordinate 25,918 of JAEEHQ010000038.1, read as the reverse complement.
TTCAAGCGACAGAGAATTTATTGAACAACAAAGAAGAATATAGGACTTTATGCAAAACAGAGGGACACAACATCCCTCTGTTTCTGCAATATTGGTGGATGGACACGGTGTGTAGCGGCAAACAATGGGATGTTGCCCTGGCGCGAGACACACAAGGCCACATCACCGCTGCCATGCCCTACCTCATCGGTTCAAAGATGGGGCTGCGCTATGTCCTACAGCCACAGCTGACCCAATACAACGGTCCCTGGTATCGTGCTGATGTCAATATTGCCGAAGCCACGCAGCAACTGGTTAAGCATTTCGCCTCACTCCGCCTCACCCTCTTCAACCAGAATTTTGGCCCCACCATTACCTCACTCGACGACTGGAAAGGTTATCGGATTGCTCAGCGGGTCACCTACCGCATAGAGGATATCAGCCATCCCGACGAAGTTTTCGCCCGTTTTGACAAACGCCACCGGCAACGCCAGATACGCCATTGCGAAAGCCTGCTGCATCCCACCGACCTCACACCCGCCACGTTCACCAAGTTCCACACCCAGTATTGGCAGTCGCGTGGCGAGAAAGACCTCCTGTCGGAGGAGTTTATGACTCGAATAATCACTACCGCCCTGCAACGAGGACAAGGCATTCTCTTGGGACTGAACGATGACGACGGCACCCTGCGCGCCGCTCGTTTTGTGGCTTTTGACAGCCATTGCGCATACGCACTCCTCTCGGCCCTCCACCCCCAAGGTCACTTGGGCGGGGCCTCCCCCCTACTCTTCTGGCATATTATCCAACAGTTGGCCACTCAAACCCAAAGTTTTGATTTTGAGGGCAGCATGGTGCCCAGTATAGCTTACTCCTACAGCCTATATGGTGCACAACCCGTCACCTACTACCAACTCACACGTTATGCTAATCCCCTCATACGAATCCTGCTAAGAAAAATGTAGCGTTATCAAGTAGTAGCGCTACCGAAAAACAAGGAAAAGGCCCGAGAACCCGTTTACACAAAACCCGAAAGAAAACTATGATTGCCGACGACCTACGCCATATAGATTATTCTGCCCTCGCCATTAGCGATTATAGTCGCACATATATTCTGCGTCTGCTGCCACACCTGGATTACTACCTCGACATTTACAACCGTTGCATTACCCAGCTACTATCCATCCTGCAGCGGACACCAGAAAGTCTCACCGTGGTGGATTATGGGGGTGGTCATGGTTTCCTCTCCTGCCTTTTGAAACAGCGTGGTTTCGGCACGGTTATCTATATTGACTACAACCCACAGGCAGTTGAAACCATCCATGCCATCAAGCAACAGCTGGGCTATGGCCCCGACATCATCCTGCAGGGCGATGCTGCCGCCCTTGGGGAATGGTGCCGACAGCACCACACCTGTCCCGATGGGCTCTTGGGCATGGATGTCATCGAACACATCTACCGTTTGGACACTTTCTTTGATGAGCTCTATGCCATCCACCCGATGCCTATGATTTTCACCACGGGCTCTACCCCCTACAACCCCCTTGTCGTCCATCGCCTACACAAGATTATGGTTGCTGACGAACAAGGCCATGGTGGGCAACCAGGCTTTTATCATTTGCGTCGGCGATATCTTGCTGAGCACATGCCCAACCTCTCCTTCGAACAGCTTGACTACTGGGCGCAGCACACCCGCGGACTTCAATACGGAGACCTATTGGAAGCCGTCCGTTCCAACACGCCCTTTGCCAACAACGACCCTTACAACACGTGCGACCCAGCTACTGGTAGCTGGACAGAGCGCATACTGCCCCTATCGGCCTATCAGGAACTTCTTACACCCCATGGTGCCAAGGTATCGGTGTCCAACGGGTTTTACAACACCCACCGCTCAGGCATGAAGGCTATCCCTTCGCGGCTGCTGAACATCCTGTTGCGTTCGTCCTGTGCCCTCTTGCGACCCATAGCACCTTTTATTCAACTAACCATTGTGTAAGAGAAGATTAACACAACCCTATTATCTGTAAATCGTAATGAACATCACCCTACTGGTTATCTCCAAGACCGACATTGCCTACCTGCAAGAAGGCATTAACGAATATTGCAAACGGCTCAAACACTATGTCAATTTCAACCTCGAAGTGATTCCGGCTCTCAAGGTTCCCAAGGGCACTTCGCCCGACGACATCAAGGAGAGAGAAGCCGTGTTGTTGCTCAAGAAACTGGAGGGTGCCGACCGGATTGTCCTCCTCGACGAGCACGGCAAGGAGCACACCTCGGTAGGTTTTTCGCAATATCTACAAAAACAGATGAATGCTGGTGTGCGTTGGTTGGTTTTTGTAGTGGGAGGCGCCTATGGGTTTGCCCCAAGTGTGTATGCTGCTGCCCACGACAAAATATCGCTCTCGCAGATGACTTTCAACCATCAGATGGTGCGCCTATTTTTTGTCGAGCAACTGTATCGAGCCTTCACCATCCTACACCATGAGCCTTACCACAATGAATAATAAATAATACATAAAAATAGAACTCCATGCAACTGAAACTGACTTACTCCGAAGTAGAAAACATGATTTCCGAAAAGTCCGGCAAAGAACTACCTATGTGTTTTGGCGGCCCCCACACAGTCCGTATCACCCATAAAGTACCCCTGATGGGCTCTGTGGGACTTGACATTACCGTCGAAGGGGTGCGTGGTTCGGATGTCATTCTCTCTTTTGGTGGCGGTGCCGGCATCGAGTATATGCTACGGGCAGCCATCAACCAGGCCAAGAGCCAAAACCCCGCCGCCAATAACATGGTGGAGCTGATGGAGGGCAACAAACTGCTGCTCAGCCTCGGCAACAATCCCAATTTGTCGCCTATGTTCTCCAACATCACCCTGCAGGACATCCACTTCGACGAACAATCCATCATGATTGATTTCACCCCCAAGAAGCTTTATTCCTAAGAAAGCGTAATCCAAATGGCTTTAACCTATATCTACCACAGCTGCTTTGCCCTCTCAGAAGAAGCTTTTCTGATTGTGTATGACTTTTGGCAAGACCCCCACGGGAGGCTGAACAAACTGCTGGAGGAATCCATTCAGCAGGAGAAAGAAGTCTATTTTGTCATTTCACACTTCCATCAGGACCACTACAATCCCATCATTCCACAATGGTGCCAGGAGCACAACAAATGGCATCTGCTTCCCTCTTACGACACCGTTAGGCGGCGGCTGGGCAAGTCGCACACCCAACCCATCCTACGCTTTGGCGATGTAGTGGAAACGCCCTATTTTGCGCTTCATGTCTACCACTCCACCGACGTGGGTGTGAGCACCGTAACCCAGCTCCGCGACGGTACCACCTACTACCATGCAGGCGACAACAACAACTGGTATTTCACCGACCCCGACCACCCCGATGCCGACCGCGTGAAGGTATCGCTTGACCAGATGGAAAAACTGTTCCTCTCCACCCTGCGCGAAATAAAGAAAGACTTCCCGAGGTTAGACCATGCCATGTTCCCCGTAGACCCCCGATTAGAGCAAGAGATGCTACGAGGTATGTTTCAGCTACTCAAGACCATCGAGGTGGGGCAACTGCACCCCATGCATTTTTGCCTTCCACCCGAGATAGCGTAGAAGCGTTGGCCTGAAGCACAGTTGCCGAGTGAACGGATTGGCGACTCAGCCCTTCATCCCATACCATACGTCACGCAGAAGGATGAATATCCTCGGCGTGACATGGATGCTAACGAAGCCGAGCAGCAGCACCCCAAGAGCCGTCCAGAATCCTTTGCAGCAAATAAACACAATGAAAGTTATCAGCATGTAAAGGAAAGTGGCGAAGAGCCTGATGCCAAAATTCACCGAGCTGCGGAACTGAGGATCTTTAATCTTGTATTTGGTGATGAGATGTGTGGGCAAATAAACTATCAGATTGCTCAACAGCCAGTATTTCCAAATTGGGGCAATGGCCCATACCGTGAAGGCCACCGCCAACAAGGCCAGCAAGGATTTCCCTCTTGTCCACCCTTTTGAGGCAAACCACAAAGGTACTCCCTTTTGCTTCTGTTCGGCAGCAAAGGCAGCACCCTGGGCATATAGCGGCAACTTGTCCTCCTCGGTCAGTTGGGCCAGCTGCTGGCTGATATGCTTGCGCGCCATGAATCGTCCCCAAGGATTGTTTTTCAACTTCAGTTCCTTGAGGGTTTCCTGCGTCTTCAGATGGCAGTATGCATATTCGTCGTCATAGTGTTCATTAGCGAGGACGTTGTGCATCTGCTGACCCAAACCTTCGGCCAAAGCCTGTCGCATTTGGTTCAACGCCACGGGCTCATTGCTCTCATACTCTGCCATAAAGGGACGCACGTCGATGGGTTTTCCTATATTGATGCAGACGTTGTGATAAAGGTCCTCGTAGTGGTCGTAGTCCAAACCCACAGGGACAATATACAATGGTTTGTCGCCCAACTCTTTCTGCGTACCACAGGCAATACGGAACATACCTTTGACCAAGGGCAGCATCTGATGCTTGTCGTTGTGGGTGCCTTCTGCCATCAAACAAAGGGGAACACCCTTCTCCAAAACCTCTCGGGAATTCTTGAAAACCTGATCGTTGCGGGATAGGTTGTCACGGCCGTCGCGGATGCGGTAGACAGGGCCTATGCGCAAGAAATTAAGAGCCTTGGCCTGAGCCTTCTTCTGAAAGATATCGGCACGCGCCAAGAAGGCTATCGGCCGGGGATGGATGAGCAGGATGAGCAGAGCGTCCATGAGGGCGTTTTGGTGACAGGGGGCTAAGATATAAGCGTCGTGCTGGGGCAGGTTCTCCCTGCCCTTGATGGTGACGGAACGGTAGTGATTGTAGGTGCCATAATCCACCAAAGGGCGGAGAATGCTGTAAAAAAAGTTAAAATCAGCCAATGTATTTTTCATGCTGCAAAAATACAAAATAAAAATGACATTTTTGAGTTATTGCAGAAAAATATGAAGACTATCATGAAAAGAATCCTTTTCATCACCCTCTTTCTGGCTTTGCTATCGACAGCCATCCCCATTCTGGGACAGACTGTTGGCGAACGTAAGGTGCGTTTTGGTGCCATCCTCGACGGCGACACGATACCCTACTACCACCTCAAGGAGGTTAGTATTCTTGAATCAGGCTCGCTACTCACACAGCAGGAAATACGCAAAAATCAAAAACTCATCCGCAACGTGAAAAAGATGCTACCCTACGCCAAGATCGGCAAGCAGCGGCTTGACGTGCTGGAGCGCCAGGTGGCAAGCCTGCCCAAGAAACAACGTAAAGAGGCCATCAAGGCTGCAGAGAAGGAACTGCTGGCCGACTACAGCGACGAGCTGAAAGATTGCACCATCTCGCAAGGCAAGGTGCTGCTGAAACTCATCGACCGCGAGACGGGACGCACGTCATACGTGCTGGTCAACGAGCTACGAGGCAAGCTACGCGCTGGTGTCTACCAGACTTTCGCCCGCCTCTTCGGATACAACCTCAAGGCCACCTACGACCCCAAAAACAACAAAGAAGACAACCTCATCGAGCGCATCGTGCTCTCGGTTGAGCGAGGGAAATTATGATTACCGTTCCAAACCTACTATATTAACAGAGAATCTCTTCAAGAAAACACAAACGATGCAAGCCCGCTGTTTCCTACCTGCCGTACCCATGCGTTCAGAGCCTTCCGACCGAGCAGAAATGGTCAACCAACTCCTGCTGGGGGACACCTTCGACATTCTTGAAAAACAGCACAACTGGGCCCGAATACGTTGTCATTACGACGGTTATGAAGGGTGGATTGACAACAAGCAATGGGAACCGATAGCGGAAATAAGGCCCTCTGTTCAGGATTCAGAAAGCCCTTTCGTCCACGAAGACACGCTGCAGGGTCCTGCCAGCTCCCCCAGCCTGATTGCGAAAGAAAGATATCTAGGGGCCCCCTATCTTTGGGGTGGCCGCACGGCCATGGGCATCGACTGCTCAGGGCTGACGCAGGTTTGTTTCAAAGCCTGCGGCATAAGGTTGCTGCGCGACGCCTCACAACAGGCCACGCAAGGCAGCCCCGTTCCCTCGCTGGAGGAGGCACGCTGCGATGACCTTTGTTTCTTCAGCAATGAGCAAGGACACATCACCCATGTGGGCATCTACCTTGGCGACGGCCACATCATCCATGCCCACGGAGAAGTGCGCATAGACAGTCTCACCCCTCAGGGCATCGTCAACGACAGTCCCCGCGGAAGTCTCAACCGCAACCCTGCCGACCACCAGTTGACCCACAAACTCCACTTTATCAGAAGAGTTCTACAATAACAGCCACACCTTCATCCTGGTTGCTCAGAAAAAAAAATCTCAATTTAAAAAAAATATTGTACCTTTGCATTTTATTATAAACGCGCGCGAGGGAATAATTTAATCTTTCGCCGCCAAGCTCTGGTACGATGGTTTTAACCGACAAACAACTCATAGACAGTCTCAAGGAAGGCAAATACCTTCCCGTCTACCTCCTAACTGGTGAGGAGAATTACTACATCGACATCATCTCAGACTATTTCGAAAAGAATGTCATCGACCCCGGCTTCAGCGATTTTGACATGACGGTGGTTTATGGTCGTGATGTTACCATGCGTTCGGTCATCTCATTGGCTCAACAATTCCCCATGATGTCGCCCGTGCGCTTAGTCCTCGTGAAAGAAGCCCAAGACATTGACTCCCCGGAGTGGGAACTATTGCCCAAATACCTCGACTCTCCCCAACCGCAAACCCTGTTGGTTTTCTGCTACCGCCACAAAAAATTGGACAAACGCTCTGCCGCCTACAAAGCCATTGCCAAAGTGGGCGGCATCTGCGAGCATGCTAAACTGCGCGACTACGAAGTGCCCGACTGGATTGGAGCCTATGTCAACCAGCATGGATACAGCATCACCCAACGAGGCTCGATGCTGATAGCCGAACACATCGGCAACGACCTCGGCAAAATTACCAACGAACTGGCCAAGGTCTTCATCTCCCTTCAGGAAGGTGACACAATCAACGAGGACATCATCGAACGCGAAATAGGCATCAGCAAGGAATACAACATCTTTGAGCTACAAAAGGCTATCGGCACGCGTAACGTGGTGCAATGCAACCGCATCATCAACCACTTTGCCGCCAACCCTAAGGAGAACCCAATCCAGATGATACTGCCCACCCTCTACAACTATTTAATCAAAATCATGATCTATCACCAGCTCGAAGATAAGAGCCAAAGCAGCGCTGCCTCTGCCCTGAAAGTTAATCCCTACTTTGTGCGCGACTACGCCACCGCAGCAAGCAACTATTCCCTTGGCAAGCTGGCTTCATGCATCAGCTATATCAACGATGCCGACCTCCGCTCGAAAGGCATCCGCAACGCCAACACCGTCACCGATGGTGAAATCCTCAAAGAATTAATCTTCAAAATTATACATTAGACTTTCTTCATGAAAAAAATAGTTCTCCTCCTCTTTCTTTGCTGTTGTGCAGCCATGCAAGCCCAAACCATCAAGGGCGTGCTTACCGAAGACGAGTCCGGTGAGGCAATTCCCTTTGCCAATGTAGTACTCGACGGCACCCGCTATGGCAATGCTACCGACATCAACGGTTTCTTCCTCATCAACAAAATGCCCCCGGGAACCTACACCCTGCGCATTCGCTTTGTTGGTTATCAAGAATATACCGAAGAGATCACCATCAAGAAAGGCGAGACCGTCACCCGCAATATTGCCCTCAAGGCGCAAGCCAAGATGCTCAAGGCTGTCACCATCTCGGACAATCGCATGGAGGAACGCAAACTACAGACACAAGTCTCCGTGGAGAAAATCACCGCATCGCAAATTCAGCAAATGCCTGCCATTGGCGGTACCGCCGACTTGGCACAATACCTTCAGGTGCTCCCCGGCATCAACTCCACCGGCGACCAGGGTGGCCAGCTCTACATCCGCGGTGGATCTATGATACAGAATCTCTGCCTCCTCGACGGCATGATTGTATACAACCCATTCCACTCCATCGGTCTCTACTCCATCTTTGAAACCGATGTCATCCTCAATGCCGACATCTATAGTGGCGGCTTCGGAGCCGAATATGGCGGCCGGCTCTCTTCTGTCATGGACATCACCACCCGCGACGGCAACAAAAAACGTCATTCCGGCAAAATAGGACTCAACACTTTTGGTGCCAACCTCCTTCTTGAGGGCCCTCTCAAAAAGGAAAAAGCCAACAGCCCCAGCACCATTACCTACCTCCTCTCGGCTAAGAACTCCTATCTTTCCAAGACTTCCAAGGCTATCTATCCATATATCCAAGGCGGGCTCCCCTTCGATTTCCTCGACCTCTATGGCAAACTCTCCATCAACTCCGGCACCGGCAGCAAGATTAACTTCTTCGGTTTCCGGTTCGACGATGTGGTGAATGGCTATCAGTCGCTGGCCGACTACCATTGGCAAAACTACGGCATCGGCACCAACTTCATGCTGGTTACTGGCTCCAGTTCCATCCTCGAAGGACATGTTGCCTACTCTGATTACGGCATCTCCCTCTCCGACTCCACCGCCGATGACAAATACAGCACCATAAGTGGTGTTAATATGGGGCTGGACATCACCAATTTCATCGGTTCCAACCGCCTCCGCTATGGTTTCTCTATGGAACTCTATTCCACCGATTATCAGTTTACCAACAGCTATGGGGTGCCGGCACGTCAAAATGAGAACACCAACAACCTCTCGGCCTATATGACCTACAAGGTTACTGCTGGCAAATGGCTTATTGACCCAGGCCTACGATACATCTACTATGCTTCCCTTAGTACCAGCAGCCTTGAGCCCCGCCTCTCGGCCAAATACAACGCCACAGACAAGTTCCGACTGAAATTGGCCGCAGGCCTTTATAGCCAGATTTTTCTTGATGCCCGTTCCGACAACGACATCGTCAACCTTTTCAATGGATTCCTTACTGGCTCTGGCGAACTGAAAATCCCCTCTACCTTCCGGGGCAACGAAGTCACCAGCACCATCCAGCGCTCCCAACACCTCATTGTGGGTGCAGAGTATGATTTCTCCAACCACCTCAGCTTCAATGGCGAGCTCTACTTCAAGAATTTCAGCCAGCTGCTCAACTCCAACCGAAACAAGATGTTCGATGCCTCCGACGGTGCCTATCGGCAGGGGGGTGCGTATGAAAAGCCCGAATACTACCTCACCGACTATCTCATCGAGAGCGGAATGGCCTTTGGTTCTGATTTCAGCATTAACTACGACATCGACTGGCTCTATCTGTGGGCAACCTATTCGTTGGGCTGGGTGTTGCGTTCCGATGAAGTCCAAACCTACACACCTCACTACGACCGCCGCCACACCATAAATATCCTCACCACCGTCCGGTTGGGCGAGACCCACCAATGGGAAATTAGCGGACGTTGGAGCTATGGTAGTGGATTCCCCTACACTCAGACCCAAGGCATGTATGAAAACGTGACTTTTACCGATGGTATCCGTACCGACTATCCTACCGTCAACGGTGACTACGGCGTGGCTTATGGTCCACTATATGGGGGTCGCCTTCCCAATTACCACCGCCTCGACCTCAGCGCCAAACGACGTTTCTCTATAGGCAAACGCTCCATTCTGGACCTCAATTTCAGCGTTACCAATCTTTATAACCGCAACAACATATTCTATTTCAATAGGCTTACCTTCACCCGAGTTAACCAGCTGCCCCTCCTATGGTCGGCAGGGGCCACCTTTAATTTCTAAAGCCTCACCCTATCTCTTCCCACCTTATAGGCTCTTTTCCCTCCTTCATCAGGATGGCATTGCATTGCGAGAAATGCCTACAGCCAAAGAAGCCCCTATAGGCCGACAAAGGCGATGGATGGGGAGCCGTGAGCACATAATGTTTTGTCCGATCGATAAACTGAGCCTTGCTGATGGCGAAACTGCCCCAAAGCAAAAAGACAATACCCTGCCGATACTGGTTGAGCGCTTGTATGGCTGCATCGGTAAACTGCTCCCAACCGTGATGTTGGTGCGAGCCTGCTTGGTGGGCCCGCACGGTTAAAGTGGCGTTGAGCAACAGCACGCCTTGGTCAGCCCAATGGGAGAGGTCGCCGCAGGTCAGCGGTATCTGAGTGCCTAAGTCCGAATTGATTTCTTTGATGATATTCACCAGCGAAGGGGGCACGGCAACACCCTGTCTCACAGAGAAACAAAGACCATGTGCCTGTTCGGGTTCATGGTAAGGGTCTTGTCCCAAGATTACCACCTTCACCTTGTCAAAAGGTGTGCGGTCGAAAGCAGCAAAGATATCACTCCCCTTGGGATAACACACATATTGCTGCCGTTCGGCAATCAAAAACTCTTTCAGCTTAGCAAAATAGGGGGCCTCAAACTGCGGCCTCAGCACCTCTAACCACGATGCTTCTATTCGCGGACTCACAACAGTCATAGTCTCTTCATCTACTGTAGGAAACCATTATACATCTTCTCTTCTCCCACCGAGGTGGTATCGCCATGTCCGGGCAGCACCTCATAAAGGTCATCGAGGGTGAGAATTTGTGTACGGATGCTCTTAATCAGCTGGTCATAGTTGCCACCCGGCAGGTCGGTGCGTCCGATGCTTCCACGAAAGAGGGCATCGCCCGTAAAGACCATCCGCTCCTCATGTAACACAAACGCCATGCTGCCAGGACAATGGCCAGGTACATAGCGGCACTCAAAAGGCCCTACTCTGTCGCCATCATTTATCAACACCGTCCTCAAGTCACTCATATTGGCTACCTGGTCAAACCGCATTACCGAGCCATAAACCTCAGCTTGGCCAAGCAGTTTCAATCCGTCGGCATGTAGCGTCACAGGTAGGTTGAAATGCTCGCACACCTGTTTCAATCCAGCAATATGGTCGATGTGGGCATGGGTTAGCAGCACATGTGTCAGGGTCAGCCCGTTTTTCTCAACAAACTGCACCAACTCCTCTACCTCATAGGCACCGTAGGCACCGGGGTCAATCACCGACGCCTCCTTGCTCGCCTCGTCCCACACCACAAAACAATTCTCCATGAAATGGTTAAAGACAAACTGCTTGACCTTCATAGCCACCTCCTTGCTATTCTCCAGCAATCCACTTGTCAAGATCCTCTTTTTTCAGCGGGGCAATCTCCAGTTTGTTCTTCTTGCGGAGGCCGTTGAGGTCGTTGAACAGTTTGTTGGCGTTGGCCTCTTTCAGCTGTGCCAGGGTGTTGATGCCAGCTTTACGCAGCACGGGTACCCATTCGGCTGCCACACCGTGGTTGACAAATTCCTCGTCGCTGGTCATCGCAGCCTTCTTTTCGGGCTTCATCTGGGGGAAGAGCAAAACATCCTGAATGCTCTGCTCGCCAGTCATCATCATCACCAGACGGTCGATACCCATGCCCATGCCGGAGGTGGGAGGCATGCCGAACTCCAACGCACGCACAAAGTCCATATCGATAAACATAGCCTCGTCGTCGCCCTTCTCGCTCAGGCGCAGCTGCTCTTGGAAACGACCCAGCTGGTCGATGGGGTCGTTCAGCTCGCTATATGCGTTAGCCAGCTCCTTGCCGTTGACAAAGAGCTCGAAACGCTCGGTTAGATTGGGGTTCTCACGGTGACGCTTACAAAGGGGCGACATCTCGATGGGATAGTCGGTGACAAAAGTGGGCTGAATCAGGTTGGGCTCGCACTTTTCGCCAAAGATGGCATCAATCAGCTTGCCCTTGCCCATCGTCTCATCCACCTCGATATTGAGGGCCTTGCAGGTGTCGCGCAGCTGCTGCTCGTCCATGGGTAGCACATCATAGCCGGTGGCCTCCTTGATGAGGTCGCACATGGGGGCGCGACGGAAAGGACCGCCAAAGTCAATCTCGTTGCCCCACACCTTCACCTTAGTGGTGCCGTGGAGTGTCTTGGCGATACGAGCCAACAGATTCTCCACAAAAGTCATCATCCAATTGTAGTCTTTATAGGCTACATATATTTCCATGCAGGTGAACTCAGGGTTGTGAGTGCGGTCCATGCCCTCGTTGCGGAAGTCGCGTGCAAACTCATACACGCCTGCATATCCACCCACGATAAGACGTTTCAGATACAGCTCATTAGCAATACGCAGATATAAGTCGATGTCCAACGCATTGTGGTGCGTTATGAACGGACGGGCGGCAGCACCGCCGGGAATCGACTGGAGGATGGGGGTCTCAACCTCCAAGTAGCCCTGCTCGTTGAAGTAGTCGCGCATCGTGTTCACAATCTTAGCCCGTTTGATGAAAGTCTCGCGCACATGGGGGTTGACAATCAGGTCGACATAGCGCATGCGGTAGCGCTGCTCGGGGTCGCTGAATGCATCATACACTTTGCCGTCCTTCTCCTTCACGATAGGCAGGGGACGGAGGCTCTTGCTGAGCACCGTCAGGCTCTTCACATGGATGGAAGTCTCGCCCATCTGAGTGACAAAAACATAACCCGTCACCCCAATAATGTCTCCAATATCCAACAAACGTTTGAAGACCGTGTTGTACAAGGTCTTATCCTCATCGGGGCAAATCTCGTCACGCTTTACGTACAACTGAATGCGGCCGTAGGAATCCTGCAACTCAACGAAAGAGGCAGCTCCCATAATGCGGCGGCTCATGATACGACCGGCAATGCTCACGCTCTGGTAGAGCGTATTGTCCTTGGGATAATTATCCAAGATTTCGCTCGACTTAGCATTCACCTCATACAGCGCAGCAGGATAAGGATTAATACCCAGTTTCTTCAATTCGTTCAACGAATTTCTACGGATTTGTTCTTGTTCGGTCAGTTCGGCCATATCGCAATATTCTATTTTTAAATTAATTACTATCTATACGCACTCAACGTACGCTTTAGCAAAAATACAAAAAAACACCGATATAACAAAAAATAGTTCAGCCCAATAGTAAACAATAGTTTCCTAAGCAAATCAAAATACAATTTGAACGTACTACTTCTATCGCTAACCATCAATTTCATGCCGAAAAAGAGGGTGGGTTATTGGTAGCTTGGTCTCATTCTCGGCAGCGTCAAGGCATTTTCCTGTCAAGAACCTACCCAGAACCTGTTATTCGATAAAAGAAATAGCGAGAAGTTTGCGAAGTGTTGGCGAGAAGTTTGCAAGAATGAGTAGGAGCTAGGGCTAAGGAAGGGTTCTCCCGAGATTGCTTGAGAGAAATAATGGCAATGGATAATGCAAGGACCTCCTTGCCTGATTGGCAAAGTTGGGGAGGGCATGGATTTCTCGGCTGCACTAAAAAAAGTCGGCCATGTTGCTCTCGAGGAAGGCTAAGTCTTTGGGGTAGGTGACTTTGTAAAGGTTTTCGCCACCTTGAAGGAAGGTAGGGGGAATGCCGTATTCTTGGTAGAGGACACGGGTTTCGTCGGTCATGTCGGTGTATTTGCCTGTGGCATAGGCTTCCTTGAGGAGGCTGTAGTTGAAGGCTTGCGGGGTTTGAAGGCGGAGGCACTCGCTACGGTCGAGGTAGGTTTTGTCCTTCATGATGATGGTGTCGACACAAGGGGCCACGAAGGTGAGGGAGTCGGCAGGGGTTTGGATGAGTTGCTGCAGCTGCTCGAGGGTGACAAGAGGACGAGCAGCCTCGACGAGCAGCACCTTGGCGCATGGCGCTAAGGCGGCGAGGCCATTCATGACCGATCCGCTGCGTGTTTCGCCTCCGGGTACGTCAACTCCCACTACGACGACATGCTCCCGCGGGATGAGCTGCAGCACTTTGTCGAAAACATGGCGCCACAGTTCTTTGCCATGAAACTGGACGAACTGTTTTTGCTGACGGAAACGGGTACCTTTGCCGCCGGCCAGAATGATGGCTCCCACGCTGTTGTTGCTCTCCATGTCTTTATCTCTTTAGTATCTGCTCTACTTGATTGACTACATCCTGAGATATGGCTGGGGAAATCTTGCCCGTCTCCCATTTGATTTTGGGGGTGAGCAGGCTGTCCTCGGGCAGGGCGATGTCGAAGAGACAGGGCTCGTTGTCGTTGACCCACTGGGCATACTGACCCAAATCCTGATAGGAACTGAGCTTGACGGCCTTGATGCCATAGGCCTGGGCTATCTGAGTGAATTCGGGCACGGTGTAACCACCCGAGACGGCCGTGGCGGCGAAGCGGTCGCCATGGTTGAAGTGTTGTGTCTCGCTAATTTTGCCGAGCACTCTGTTGTTGAGAATAAAGATTTTGACGGGGAGTTGCTCGCGTTGGATAGTTTGCAGCTCCTGGATGTTCATTTGGAATCCTCCGTCACCAGCGATACAATAGACCTTGCCCCCCTGCATGGCAATGGAGGAGCCTATGGCGAAGGGAAGGCCGCATCCCATGGTGCCGTAGCCGCCGCTGATGTGGATGCGTCCGTCATAGCCCTTGAGCACCAGCGATTGGGCACACCAGCATTGGTGCATGCCCACGTCGACAGAGACATTGGGGTTGGGCGGAAGCAGGGCAGCGATGGCCTCGACGGCACAGTTGCCCGGCTGCCTGTCGTATGGGGCAAGCACGGCCTTGGCCTCGAGACATTGCTGCCGCCAAGCGGAGTAGTCGCCCACCTCTTCAGCTAGGAGCATACGCATGAAGTCGGCCGCATCGGTGGAGAATTTCTGCTCATTTTCTTTTATATTACGGCTGAGCTCGTTCTCGTCAATGTCGCAACGAACCAAGTGGGCCTGAGGAGCGAAATTGGCCGTGTGGCGGCCCACCTGACGGAGACTTAAGCGCGCCCCCACAGAGACGATAAGGTCGCACTCACGCAGCATCATGTTGGCCACACGATTGCCGTGGGTGCCGATGAAACCGATGTGGAGGTCGTCCTGAGCCAGGTCGACCCCATTCATGGTGGTGAGTAGCGGGATGTTGGTTTTCTTGACGAATTGGTGAACCAACTGGACGGCACCGGCCGAGCGAACACCTGTGCCGACAAGGAATATGGGTTTGTGGTATTGGGCAGAAAAAATCATCTTTGGGAATAACTATTTTGGATGAGCGTTGACGTTGAGGACCCAAACTACCGTTGGGTCTTAGAGTCGATAAACTCCACTTGCTGGATGTCGAGAGGGAAGTCGATAAGAACACCCCCACGACGGCCAAGTAGGGCCATATTGTAGGCACGGGTTACTATCTCATCGAAGCCTAAACCCGAATTGGCTGTGACGGAGTACTTGGTGATATGACGGGTCATGGAGACGATGTCCATCTCTTGGAAGCCGTTTTGGCGGATGCCAGAGAAACCTTTCATCTCGTTGGTAGGCACATTGCCACAGATGCCCATGAGGGGGACGCTGTCGAACCAAGCGTCGGCCAAGCCACCAAAAGCATTAACGGCACCAGGGCCAGAGGTGGTGAAATAAACCCCAATGCGCCCACTGGTGCGGGCATAGCCATTGGCAGCCAAGGCGCATCCCTGCTCGTGGTAGCAGACATGGGTCTTGATTTCATCCCTGCGCTTGTAGAGGGCATCCATAAATGGGACGATGTAGCCACCTGCGTAACCAAAAACATCGGTCACGCCATGGGCAATGAGGAAATCAACCAAATATTCTGAACAGTTCATTTTATATCTTTATTGACTAAGCAATTGTTGTACATTCTGTTTCCTTACAATGATGTGGGTGCCGGAGGGGTAGTCTTTGTGGATGGCCTTCATCACCACTTTGGCAAAATCTAGCGGCTCGAGCAGGGTACCCTGGTCCTCGAGGGGGAAGAGGCTTTTGCGCATCTTAGTGCGCGTGCGCCCCGGAGAGATTACCACAGCATACAACCCATCGGCGGCCCAGCATTGGGTGGCCATAACCACGGCAGCCTTGGAAGCACAGTACTCGCTCCAGGTGGCGTGAGGCTCTATGGCAGCGGCCGAACCGATATTGACTATCTGCAGATTGGGGTTGTAACGCAAGGCGATGCCGGTGCAGTAGAAGGTGCCGCCGACATTGATGCTGAAATGTTTTTGGGTGTTCTCTAAATCCATCTCACGAACTGACTGGGGCACCACATAGCCGGCATTGTTGACTAAAATGTCGGGGGTGAACTGCTGCATGGCGGCCTCGATGCTCTGCCAGTTGGTGACATCCATCTCGCTGCGCGAAGGAGCCCAAACCTCATAGTCCTCGGCCTCGAGGAGTTGCTTGAGGGCTTGAGCTATGCCGCCATTGCCACCGGTGATGAGTACTTTTTCAGACATAGGGGAGTATGAGGATAAGTTGTTGTTATCGTTTGCAAAGATACTACTTTTTTCTTAATGAAGGCGAATATTTTTTCCCAATTACAGACGATGGACTTCCAGAGGAATGGTATGTGTATGTGTATTAACCAATTTAATCTTGCAGCTGCCATTTCTACGCCACCTACTTGTGGGCGGGAGACTGCCCCAAAAAGTTGTCAAGGGTTTGTTGGAGGGTGGGGAAAAGGGCGGCGTTGGCAGCCACTATCTCGCCTCCGAATAGCCAGTTGCTGCCACCGCTAAAATCGCTGACCCGTCCGCCTGCCTGCTGGATGAGAAAAGCTCCTGCAGCCACGTCGTAGGGCTTGAGGGAATACTCGTAGAAACCATCAACTCGGCCACAAGCCACATAGGCCAGATCGGCTGCCGCCGACCCGAAGCGGCGTACCCCGTGGGTATGTCGCATGGTCCATTTGAGAAAGAGCATATACTGGTCCAAGCGACTGAAATCGGTGTAGGGAAAGCCGGTGGCGATGAGCGACTCCTCGGTGGTGGCGGCTTTGGAGACATGGATGGGCTGACCATTGAGGAAAGCACCCTCGGCCCCCATATAGGAGTAGAAGCATTCGCGTGCCCAAATCTCATACACCACACCCAACACCATCCGTCCGCGACCCTCGCCCTGATTTTCATAGAGGGCTATGCTGATGCAAGTGGTGCGGAAACCGTGTATGAAGTTGGTGGTGCCGTCCAAAGGGTCTACTATCCAGAGGTATTGTTCTTTCCCGCTATGGGTGGCGGTACCCTCCTCAGCTATGAAGCCACTCTGGGGCAACAGCTCGTGGAGGCGGGTGACGAGGCGCCGCTCCGACTCTTTGTCGAAGGCGGTGACATAGTCGTGGATGCCCTTGGCTTGGGAGGTGACCGAATCTAATTTGAGACGTTCCTCACGGAGGTAGTCACCCACCTCGATGGCAAGGTCGCAGACAGATTGAGTGAGTTCTTTCATTAGTTTCTTTAGTTATTGAAATTCTATTTCTTACAAGCTCTATAGAAGATCTTGTGCGAAGGTTATTTTCTTGTTTTGCTCATCGCCAGGGATGACCAAAATGGGTATTTCGGGACAGTAGCGAAGAAGGACCCCACAGTCGTCGGTGGCGCAGAAATCGGGGTCGAGCAGAGCGCGGCGGTATGCCTCGGCAATGACCGAAAGGCGGAAGGCCTGTGGGGTTTGAGCCCTATACATGGTGGAGCGGTCGGGGACGGAGACAATGGCGTGGGTGTTGGGGTCAACCTGCCAGATAGTGTCGGTGGAGGGTACGCCGACACCAACAGCCTGGGCATGCTGCAAGCCCTCCCCCACTCTGGCAATAATCTCCTGCGACACCCAAGGACGAGCAGCATCATGGAAAAGGATAAGTCTGTCGGCAGGGGCATCGGCATAGGCCTTAATGGCGTTAAGGCTGGACATATAGCGCTCGCTACCGCCCCGTATCAGCCGTCGGAGCTTGGGCCAATGGTTGCGGGCAACCACCTCCGACATGAAGTCCAGCCAGTCGGGATGGACTACCACGGCCACCTCATCCACACAGGGGGCTTTGTCGAAGGCCTCGATGGAATGCTCAATAACCATGCGGCCTTGGAGGGGTAGAAACTGTTTAGGACGGTCGACACCCATGCGAGAACCGGTGCCGCCGGCAAGTAGTATGGCTAACATGCGTTGTGTAAATGAATGTGTGTTCTTGAGGCTAACAAATCGGCAACAGGAAGTGCCTTCTGAACTCAGCCAGCCGCTATTCAAACTCTTGAACCAATCTGACGGAAAGACCCGTAGATTTTAATGCCGAGCGACCCTGGGGAAAGTAGGGGTCGAGCAGGAGGTAGAGTGCCTCAGCAGGTTTCTTTGTGCTGGGGGTGGAGGTCCAATAGTGGCAACTGTTGGCTGAACCTTGCAGCGAGGTTCCTACCCGTTTGCCTTCACAAGGCAGGAACACCGCGCCTGCAGCTTCCAGCATGGCCCATTTCTCTTGGTTGTACCAGTTGGCAGCATCCTCCTTAGGGCCTGGACGCAAATAAACTCCCTTGGGGCATTTCCAGTCGTCGGGCAGCAACAGCAGGCCGTAGTGATTGTTGACATAGGCAATGGCATAAAGCCGACGGGCATTCTTGCGCTTGGAGAGGAGGTAGTTCCACTCTTCCATGCTCATCGTGCGCCAAAGCTTGCCCCCATCGGTGGGCAGGGCGCAATAGCGGCCCCAGTCGACGAAACTGTAGTCGGCAGCCTTCTCTGAGTAGTTGGTGGGATTCAGCGCGGTGCCCCATCCAAAGAGGTCTATCCAACCTCTGTAGCGGGCCAAAGCATTCTTCTCGTCCCAACCCAATACCTCGGTTTGCTCAGCGGCAAAACGCCAAAGGCCAGTAGAAGGCTGATATTGCAGGTTGCCAGGTGCAAAGCGAACTTTCACCGTGTCGTTAATCGAAAACAGCCCTGCGCATTTGCCGATGCTGTCGGGTGTCGCTGTCTGGGCCGTGGAAGTCAAACCCGCGGCCAAAAAGAACAATAGTACTATTTTTTTCATCATAAAATCCAATTGCGATTAAAAAATGCAAAAATACTAAAAAATATCCATATAACAATTATATCCAATATTTTTGGTTATCTTTGCACGTTACAAAAGTCACTTCATAAAATGAAAAAAGCTCTGAAAATCATACGCATAGCAATCATCACTCTACTTGTGCTGATTGTTGCGCTTGTTCTCTTTGGTACCCTCTTTGGGGGATGCGTGGCCAAAAACTACGTCAACACCCATGGCCAGGACCTCATCGGTCGCCAGGTGCAGGTCGACCATGTGGGTCTGAACCTCTTTACTGGCCGTGTGGCCATCCACGACCTGGCCATCATGGAAGACAATGGCTCTGACAAGTTTGCCGGCTTCGACACCCTTGACGTTTCCGTCTCCCTCCTGCGCCTTTTGGGACAAACCGTTTATCTGCGTCACATCACCCTTTCGGGGCTCAACGTCAGCATCGTGCAGGACAGCAACCAAATGAACTTTCAGAGCATCATCGACCACTTTGCCAAAGACAGCACCGAGGCTGAACCGGCCGACACGACCCCCTCCAACTGGGTGGTCAGCCTCCACAAGATTCACCTCACCCATGGTAGTGCCGACTATACCGACCTCCGCCGCATGGCCCATTCTGGTTTCCACAACCTCAATATCTTCGTACCCGACTTCGTCATTGGAGGCAAGGAGAAAACCGATGCCGGCCTCACCGTCCAGCTGACCAAGGGCGGCACACTCAAAGCCGATGCCACTTGGAACGCCCAGACGCAGGACTTTACTGCTGACCTTTCCCTCTCCGACCTGCTGCTTGACCAATTGAAAGACTTTAACATGAACCCCGATTTTGTACAAGAAATCAAGGGTGCCCTTGGGTTGACCGCCCATGTCTCCGGCAACCTCAAGCAGGCTTTGGACATGAACATCTCCGGCAAAGTAGATGTCGACAACCTCGACCTCATCGACAGCGCCTCAACTTCGCTGGCTTCCCTCAACCACCTTGGAGTCGACCTTAACAAAATGGTGCTCAGCCAAAATCTCTTTGACATCAACAGTATCGTACTCGACGGCCTCAACCTCCACTACGAGCTCTTTGCCGACAGCACCAACACCCTTTCACGCATCTTCAGCAAGGCCCAAGAGATGACGGACACCACTTTGGCAGAAGCAGTACCTGAAACTGTTTCTGACTCCGCCACCGTTGACACCACTTTGCAATCCATACCCCTGCAGCTGCGACTCGGCCACATCGACCTCAACCACATCAACTTCACCTTTGCCGACCACACCCTGCCCGACCCATTTGAATTTCCCGTCACCGACCTCCGCCTTACGGCCGACAATATTACTACCTCCGGCAACAACAACGCCAAGGTCTTTGCCAACTTGCCCGAGGGCGGCGTGCTTTTGGTTGACTGGAAGGGCAACATCTCCGATTGGAAACTCAACCAGAGCCTGCGCCTCGATGTGCGAAACCTCCACCTTACAAGTCTCAGTCCCTATATGGTGGCCTATTTTGCCCTGCCTTTCACAGATGGTATCTTCTCCTTCAGCAGTCTCAACACTATCCAAAACAGCCAACTCAACGGGAAAAACAAGATTGACATATACAAACCCACCCTGGGCGAGCGTCGCAACGATGTGAAGCCTCAGCTCAAACTTCCCGTCAAAGCCGCTCTTTATATCCTCAAGGACAAAGACGACAAGGTCATCTTGGACGTGCCTATCAAAGGCAATGTCGACAATCCTGAATTCAACTACATGAAACTGGTTTGGAAAACCTTGGGCAACCTCGTGGTTAAGGTGGCCACCTCGCCTGTTCGCATGCTCGGCAACCTTGGCGGCAGCAACGACAACGAACTCTTCATCACGATCGACCACCATGAGCCCGACTTCACCAGCGAGCAATTCTACCAAATCGACCAAGTGGCCGGTGTTGCCAAGATGGATACCAGCTACCGAATGCTACTCCAACTCCACACCCGCCCCACAGACGATTCCATCGCCCTTCGCAACCAAAAGATACGCAACAAACTGCTCCAGAAACACCTCTCTGACCTCGGCGTACCCAAGAAACAATACCAAATCATCCACCTCCATCCGAGTGACACCGTCAAAGTGGAAGGTTACTCCGTCACCCTCAGTTATTAACGCCCAACTAATAATTATACAAAACACTAATCTTCAACTTTAAACCATCAACTGACATGGCTATAGGCAAATGGATTTTAAGCGGTTTGGGATGGGCTTTTCTGGGCCCTCTCGGTGGCATTTTAGGCTATTTTATAGGCAACACATTCGAGAAAATGAGTAACGGCGGCCAGATTGGTGACGGCAACTTCGGCACCAATGGCCAGCCATTCAACGCCCACCATGGTCCTTACCGCAACAACGGCTCTCAAAATGACATCGACGTGGCACTCATCGTACTGATTGCCTCCGTCATGAAAGTAGATGGCTCTGTCGACCGAGCTGAGCTCGACTACGTCAAGCAATTCCTACTCAAAAACTACGGTGAGGAAAAAGGCAAAGAGTTGCTTCTGATGCTCCGCGACCTTGTAAAGCCCGAGACCTATATCGATGTGGATGCAGTCTGTTCTCAAATCAAGCACAACACCGACTATACCACCCGTTACCACATGGTGGACTTCCTCTTTGGCATTGCTGCAGCCGATAGCAGTTTTTGCCAAGCTGAGAACAACCTGCTACGTAATATTGCACGCAACCTCGGCATTAATTCTGGCGACTACACCTCCATCCACGCCCGCCACGTCAGCTCTCGATGGGGAAACAGCTATGGCAGTAGCTACGACTACGGCAGTCGTTCCTCCTCAAGCTACTCGAACTATCGTCGTTCCAATGGCAGCTACTCTAATTCCAACTCTTACAAGAAAGACCCCTATACTGTCCTCGGTCTCACCTCTACCGCCACCGATGAAGAGGTGAAGAAAGCCTACCGCAGGCTGGCCATGAAATACCATCCCGACAAAGTGGCCAACATGGGTGAAGAGATCAAAAAGAACGCCGAAGCCCAATTCCGAGAAATCAACGAAGCTTACGAGCAAATCAAAACTGCCCGCGGCATGAAATAGAATCTAATTCAGAGACAAGAATTCCCTATAGCCGGATTCCTGTACTACTTACCCTTGAGGAAAAGACTGTTCTTCTTTGGACGCTAATTTTTTGCCCCAAAAAAGTGTCTAGTTAATCTCGTTCAAGACATGAGAGAATATGTCAAAAAAAAGGCTTTTGTGAAACAATTGTTCGCAAAAGCCTTTGTTGTCCAACCAGAACAACAAACCATATTTGACAATCAATTAGTTATAAATCAAAAGTCTGTTTTTTGGTCACATTTTAGTCACAAAACAGAAAATTACACCATATTTAACAATATTTAATACTTCATCACCGCAGCACACAGCACTTTTTTCCATAATTATCTATTCGATTTCGCAAAAATCAACATTCTTTGTCTGCCATTACGTCACAAATTACAATTATCCACTAATTATCAGCAATATAATTCATCAAACTGCCATTTTCCCCCAAAAAAACACCACCAACGGCACGACTGGGGGCAACCTGTCCTCGGTATCGGGGTACCAACCCACCATTGGCCAACAACCACGATGCAGGGGCAACCAACAGCACGACTGGGGGCAATCTGTCCTCGGTATCGGGGTACCAACCCACCATTGGCCAGTAACCACGATGCAGGGGGCAACCAACGGCACGACTGGGGGCAATCTGTCCTCGGTGTAGGGAGCAACCCACCATCAGCCAGTAAGCACGATGCAGGGGGCAACCTGCCCTCGGTGTGGGGTGCAACCCATCATCAGCCAGTAAGCACGATGCAGGGGCAATCAGTCCTCGTTATCGGGGACAATCCACCATCAGCCAGTAAGCACGATGCAGGGGGCAACCTGCCCTCGGTGTGGGGTGCAACCCATCATCAGCCAGTAAGCACGGTGCAGGGGCAATCAGTCCTCGGTATCGGGGACAATCCACCATCAGCCAGTAATCACGATGCAGGGGGCAACCTGCCCTCGGTGTAGGGAGCAACCCACCATCAGCCAGTAATCACGATGCAGGGGCAATCTGTCCTCGGTATCGGGGACAATCCACCATCAGCCAGTAAGCACAATGCAGGGGGCAATCTGCCCTCGGTGTGGGGGTATCACCCACCATCAGCCAACACCCACGATGCAGGGGGCAACCAACGGCACGACTGGGGGCATTCCGTCCTCGGTGTGGGGGTATCATCCACCATCAGCCAACAACCACGATGCAGGGGGCAACCAACGGCACGACTGGGGCAATCTGTCCTCGGTATCGGGGTATCACCCACCATCAGCCAACAACCACGATGCAGGGGGCAACCAACGGCACGACTGGGGGCAATCCGTCCTCCCCCAATCAAAAAAGGCCACACCGCGCACGGTGTGGCCACATAAAAAAGGTTACAACAGACAGTCAAAAATCTTATAGAGTTACGAGAATATCAAAATTCAAGTTCACGCACGGTCACTTCATCGGGCAAACGCCATTGGCAAACCTCAAAATCAAATACGTGTTCGATAGACGGTCGGCAATATGCTGCACTCTTAGGGATATAGATTATATTTCCGTCATAATCTCTGCAAATATTGCCTTTTGCATCTGTATAGTAGTATTGGCCACCGTAGCAATAAACACCATTTAGGTTTTCTTTTTCGGCTCGGCTCTCTGTTTCCTTTGGTGACGGGTTTTCAGTATAAGGCAAAACGGACTCTATAACGGTTGTAGGCACTTCGACAGCATTAGAGCTATTGTTTCCCAACTTTTCATTTAGATAGGTACATTGCAAACAATAATTCGCTTTGCCCTCATACTCACTCCGTCCCCAAGTCACCATTTTCGCCCGTATCAACGCAGCCACAACAATATGTGGTTTTGGTTCGAGTAAATCTTGTTCAATCTGCTTGAAAACATCTTGTTTCCTCACTCGCCCGTACCCCTCTTTTGTAAGCAACTGCCAAGTGAAAATCCATAAGTAAACCAAGTAAGCTTTAAGCCATCCAACGTTATCACTTTTGACTTTGGTTCTGTTGTATTTATTGTAAAATACCCGCATTTGTTCAAAGTCAAGCCGGATATGATTGAATTTCTTTTTGTGTTCTTTCTGTTCCTTATTCATACCGCCATCTCATATCTAATTTATCGTACATTCTCACTCCAACATAAACAACACCTAACACACTCTCTTTCTTCTCCAAGAAACGCCCACTTATTAATGCCTCAATTGCCGAAGATACATCTTCAATGCCAATACCAAGTACACGCGCATAATCTTCATGTATTTCCGAAAAACTATGCCTGGAATTGGAGAAAACACACGAAAATGGTATTGTTCGCATATCCTCATATACTAAGGAACATACACCCCATTTCAACATTGAAAATTTTTCACTCTCATCCTGCTCGTTTTCATAATATCTTTTCCATAATTTCAGCCACGGAATATCGCCACCCTCTAATCTCCTTACCAAATCATACATATCTTTAGCACGATAATTTGCAAAATCATCTACATCTCTATACACATGACGTGTTAAAAAGATTAAGTCATCTTCTTGTTTCTCGCTTAACTGCTTGCCAGTAAAACCAAGTTCGGAAAGCAAAGTGTTATATATAGCCAGTTCCATTTCATTAAGTTCATTTTTTATTAATGTGCTCATATCTCATTATTTTTTAAAAAGTTAATAATTTCACTGGATTTGTATTTGAATACTCCGCCCACCTTAAAACAGGGTATAAGGTGCAATTTTCTCCAACGGTACAATGTGGGGTCACTCACACCCAACACTTGTTTAACCTGCCCCGTTGTTAGCAACATATCGGGATTATTGCCCAAATCAATCAATGTTAGAGATTTCGTTTTTCTCATTTGTTTACATTTTAAGTTTTGGCATACTATTATAGTAGCCATTGCCATTCAACACTTGTAACCCTTTAGAGGCTACTTTAACAACTAAATTAATGATTTTTGGCAACGTCCCTATTGCCGTTGTTGGTCGGGGTTTCCCTCGCCCCAATCCTTGTTGTTGTTGTTTCTTATACACTTATTTCTAATTTTACAAGGTCAGTCATGTTCAATTTTCGATGCAAAGATACACCAATTTTTCTAAATTAGAATATAAATTACACAAAATCAATTATATAACCGACAAACTTTCCCTGCCATATTTATACATTTCGCTTGTTTTTAGCCTATTGTACAAAGTGTTAAATAATCTTATCTGCCATTTGTCATTGCAGCCTCCCCACCACCGCAGCCACAAAACCACCGCAGCACGAAAAACGGAATTCCCCTGCCTGCAGCCATCCTCAACCCTATTTTTTCTCAAATACAATGCCCATATAATAACATCCATATTTCGCCCTTTTCCCTTGGCTAAAATAAAAAGAAAACCTTTTATTATTCTTCTTGTGTGTGTCCTTAAAGACACACACAAAGAATGTTTATATATATTTATATATTAATATGTGGCTTTGCCCAATTTGGACTACAAATTTCGCAGTCTAAATTGGTGCTTTACCTCAATCTCAAAAAAAACTTTCTGTATTGTAACCCTCTTTCTCGCCCCCTTGCAAAAGGACAATAGGGGGGTATAGGCATTTTGCACAATCCAATCACCACCAACGGCACGACTGGGGGCATTCCGTCCTCGGTGTGGGGTGCAACCCACCATCAGCCAGTAACCACGATGCAGGGGCAACCAGTCCTCGGTATCGGAGAGCAACCCACCATCAGCCAGTAACCACGATGCAGGGGGCAACCTGCCCTCGCTGTGGAGAGCAACCCACCATCAGCCAACAACCACGATGCAGGGGCAACCAACGGCACGACTGGGGGCAATCTGTCCTCGGTGTGAGGGTATCACCCACCATCAGCCAACAACCACGATGCAGGGCAAACAACGGCACGACTGGGGGCAATCTGTCCTCGGTGTGGGGTGCAACCTACCATCAGCCAGTAAGCACGATGCAGGGGCAACCAGTCCTCGTTGTAGAGAACAACCCACCATTAGCCAGTAAGTATGATGCAGGGGCAATCAGTCCTCGGTATCGGGGACAATCCACCATCAGCCAGTAACCACGATGCAGGGGGCAACC
>JAEEHQ010000005.1 GCA_016280915.1 Bacteroidales bacterium | reverse complement strand
TTTTTCAGCGCTTTTGCCCTTATTTCGGCATCTTTCCGATTGTCAGTCGGTTACAATGCACCGCATTGCTCCCTCCTTCCGCACGGAAATCTGCTCGAAATAAGAACAAAATCGATTGAAAGCAATTTATAGAACCCACCTATAGTTACCGCATTTTTAGCGGTTAATAAATACACTTATAAATTATACTGCATGATCCTACCCATACAAATCAGATTCAACGACGTGGACCAGATGGGACACATCAACAATGCCGTCATCATGGAATATTTCGACTTAGGCAAGTCGGAGTATTTCTCGGCCGTGGGGGTCCCGCCCGAGACAGGTGAGTTCACGGTGGTTATCGTCCACCTCGAGGTGGACTTCCTGTCACAGATACGTTTCCACGACCACATCCATATCACCACTCACACCGAAAAAATCGGCAACCGTAGTGTTTCCGTCATCCAGCAGGTTGTCAACACCGACACGGGCGACATCTGCGCTACTTGCCATACTATCCTCTCCGGCTATAGTCGCCTCACCCAGACGAGTGCACCCATCCCCGACTCCCTCCGCAAATCCATCAAGCACTACGAAGAGGAGCACAAAGACTGAAAAAACACAACAACAGACATACTTTCTCTAAATCTGAAACTATGAAGAACAAAGTCCTGATTGTTTACACCGGCGGTACCATTGGTATGGTACAGGACGCCAACGGATCCTTGAAGCCTTATCCCATGAGACACATCTACGATGTGGTTCCCGAGCTGCGCAGTTGTGCCTACCAGATAGACACCTGCCAGATGGAGAATATCATCGATTCTTCCAACATGACACCCTCCAACTGGATAGAGTTGGCTGAGATAATAGAACGTAATTACGAGGATTATGATGGGTTTGTCATCCTGCATGGAACCGACACCATGGCCTACACAGCCTCTGCGCTGAGTTTTATGTTCAAGAATCTCACCAAACCCATCATCCTCACGGGCAGCCAATTGCCAATGGGCGTGCTGCGAACTGACGGACGTGAGAACATTATCTGTGCCCTTGAGCTGGCCTCTTGCCGCGAAGCCTACATTCCCGAGGTCTGCCTCTTCTTCGAGAACCGTCTCTACCGCGGCAACCGCAGCACCAAGGTGAGCGCCGAAAATTTCGATGCCTTCACCAGCTACAACTATCCCTCTTTGGCCCTTGCCGGCATCCGTTTCAGTTTTAAGAAACACCTCTTCCTCAAGCGTCCGGATAAACCGCTGGAGGTACGCAAGAATTTCGACCGCAACATTGCCGTCTTGAAGCTCTTCCCCGGCATCACTCCCAATGCCGTAGATGCCATTTTGCACACCAAAGACCTGCATGGCGTGATTATCGAGACTTTTGGCTCCGGCAATGCACCCACCGAACCTTGGTTTATCCATGCCTTGGAAGATGCCATCAAGCGCGACATCATCATTCTCGATGTCACCCAATGCAAGGCAGGTTCCGTCATTCTGGACCAATACGAAGCCAGTTGCGACCTGAGCCGCATCGGTGTGATTGGGGGCAACGACATCACCTTGGAGGCAGCTGTCACCAAGATGATGTACCTGCTGGGCACCTACCCCAACGACCACGACCATGTACGCCGTAGTTTGACCTACTCGCTCCGCGGCGAGATGACCATTCCTAACGAAAATCCCCACAATTGAAAAGAATAACCTTCATACTACTGCTGCTCCCCGCCATAGTCAGTTGGGCACAAGACCGACCCGGACACCTGAACACCTTCGACAGCCAAACGCTCCATTATGGCATTCAGGTGGGTTATACCCAATCCAAATTCGACCTCCAATTCTCTGAGCAGGACACCCTTCGCCAAACCATCCTTGGCACTACCTCCTATTATAGCCCCGGCTTCCACATCAATGTGATAGGCGATTTGCGACTGAGTGACTATTTCAACCTGCGCCTGCTGCCAGGCATCACCCTTATCAGTCGCGACATGTCGTATGTGTGGTCCGAAGACTACACCTCCACCCACTGGAAATACGACACCCGACGCACCGTGGAGTCTGTCTATGGCGAAATACCCCTCGAGTTGAAGTTCCGTGCCAAACGTTATGGCAACTTCCGTCCTTACCTCACAGCCGGTGGCGTGTGGGGGTTCGACTTCGCTTCTTTGCGCAAAAACAAAAACAACAACGACGAATCCATCATCCGGCTCAATCCCATCGACTTGCGCTATACCTCTGGGGTAGGTTTCGACGTGTTTCTGCGCTATGTGAAGTTTGCCATCGAGTTCAAGATGGCTTTCGGCGTGATAGACCTGCGCGTGGAGGACAACGACTACTATACCCAATCAGCCACCCAGCTACTTTCACGCACCTTTATGCTATCCTTTACCTTCGAAGGGCAATCCATTGGTCTTCACAAGTAACTGCCATGAAACAACAACTCGCCATCGACCTCACCCCCCAAGAGTACGGCACCCCTGCCCTACTCCTTCGGGCCGTGGCTCGCAAAACAGGCATACCCGTCAGCGACATTGCCCACGTGGAGGTCCTTCGTCGGAGTCTCGACTCCCGTAGAGGGCACATTCTCTACCATGCCACGGTCGAGCTCTATTGCGGCGAGGAATACATAGCACCCGACTACCACGGCAACTACCAAGACTGCCACCATCGGCCTTCCGTGATCATCGTTGGCGCAGGTCCTGCTGGACTTTTCGCCGCTCTCCGCGCCCTTGAGTTGGGGGTGAAACCGATACTTTTAGAGCGGGGCAAACCGGTGGAAGAACGTCGCACCGACATTGCCCAGCTAGCCCGCACCCAGGTGGTCAACCCCAACAGCAACTGGTGCTTTGGCGAAGGAGGGTCCGGCACCTATTCCGACGGCAAACTCTACACCCGCAGCACCAAGCGCGGCAATGTCGAGGACATCATGCACCGCTTCATAGAGCATGGCGCAGACCCCGCTAT
Source organism: Bacteroidales bacterium (assembly GCA_016280915.1). Taxonomy (GTDB): domain Bacteria; phylum Bacteroidota; class Bacteroidia; order Bacteroidales; family P3; genus Colimorpha. The sequence goes on along the minus strand of JAEEHQ010000005.1, from coordinate 13,114 downwards.
TGCCATCGATGCCCACGCCCATATTGGTACCGACAAACTCAGCGGCATCATCGCCAACATGCGCAAAACCATCCTCGATCATGGTGGCGAGTATCATTTCTCCACACAGGTCACCGACCTCATCCTGGAGCATACTGCAGGCGAAACCATCGTCCGAGGCGTCAAAGATGCTGATGGCAACGAATACAAAGGGGTGTCCGTCATCCTTTCCACCGGACATTCCGCCAGAGACATCTACTACCTTTTCGACCAACGGGGGTGGTTGCTGGAGGCCAAACCCTTTGCCATGGGCATTCGTGTGGAGCACCCGCAGAGCCTAATCAACGAGATCCAATACCACATCACCCCCAACAACCGTTCGCAGTTATCCTACCTTCCGCCTGCCGCATACAGCCTGACCACTCAGGTCGATGGGCACGGTGTTTTCTCTTTCTGCATGTGTCCCGGCGGTGTGATAGTGCCAGCTGCCACCGATGCCAACCAGCAGGTTGTCAACGGCATGAGCAACTCTCTTCGCAATTCGCCTTTCGCCAATAGCGGTATCGCTGTCACCGTTTCCCTCGCAGACGTACCAGCATACGCAAGCCATGGTCCTTTGGCTCTCCTGCATTTCCAACAGGATGTCGAAAGAGCCATTTTCGATGCCGTGGGAGGCAGCATCACCGCCCCCATCCAACGCCTCACCGACTTCTGCAAAGGCCGCCCCAGCCAGAGCAACAACAAAAGCAACTATCTGGGCAAGATCCTCAATTATCCCCTCTACGAGATACTTCCACCTTTCATTGTCAAAGGGTTGCAATTAGGGCTGCAAGACTTTGGGCGCAAGATGCATGGCTTTTACACCAACCAAGCAAGTGTGCTTGCCGTGGAGAGCCGCACCTCCTCCCCTGTCCGCATTCCACGCGACGCCACCCTGCAACACCCACAGCTACGCCGCCTCTACCCCTGTGGCGAGGGTGCCGGTTATGCCGGCGGCATCGTTTCTTCGGCTCTCGACGGAGTGAAAGCCATTGAGGCCATCCACGCAACCATCACTTAAGTTTCCTCCAACAACTACATCCTCTCACATAACTTTTCAATCCAGACCCAAAAACTATGAATTTTGACTTGAAATCCGACTTCGCCCCCATGGGCGACCAAATAGAAGCCATCAAAGAATTGGTGGCGGGCATCAAGAGCGGCCAACGGGCACAGGTGTTGCAAGGCGTCACGGGTAGTGGAAAAACCTTTACCGTGGCCAACGTGATCGCCCAACTCAACCGTCCCACCTTGGTGATGAGTCACAACAAAACCCTTGCCGCCCAGCTCTACGGCGAGTTCAAGCAGTTTTTCCCTAACAACGCTGTCGAATACTTTGTTTCCTACTACGATTACTACCAACCAGAAGCCTACATTGCGGCCACCAACACCTATATTGAGAAAGACCTGGCCATCAACGACGACCTCGACAAACTACGCCTACGTGCCTCTTCGGCCCTACTCAGCGGCCGCCGAGACGTGATAGTGGTCTGCTCGGTAAGCTGCATCTACGGCATCGGCAACCCCGCCGAATTCAAGCGCAGCACCATCAATATCAAAGTGGGACAACGGCTCACGCGCGACAACCTACTGCTGATGCTACTCGATGCCCAATATGTTCGTAATGAGATAGAATTCATCAATGGCCGTTTTCGTGTCAAGGGCGAGACTGTTGACGTATTCCCCTCCTTTGCCGACTTCTGTTTCCGCATCTCCTTCTGGGACGATGAGATTGAAACCTTGGAGAGTTTCGACCCCATCAGCGGGCAGAAGCTAGAAACTTTTCAAGACATCACCATCTACCCTGCCAGCAACTTCCTCACCTCCAAGGAAAATATGGCCGATGCCCTCCACCAGATTCAGGACGACATGTTCGCCCAGCGCGACTACTTCTATTCCATCGACAAACCCCTGGAGGCCAAACGTCTGGAAGAACGTGTCAACTATGACCTCGAGATGATTCAAGAGTTAGGCTATTGCAGCGGCATCGAGAACTATTCGCGCTATTTCGACGGCCGCAAGGAGGGCGAACGTCCTTTCTGCCTTATCGACTATTTCCCCGACGATTTTCTGCTTGTGGTGGATGAAAGCCATGTCACCATCCCTCAGATTGGTGCCATGTATGGCGGCGACCGCTCCCGCAAGAAATCGTTGGTAGAGTATGGTTTCCGGCTCCCCTCAGCGCTGGACAACCGCCCCCTCACCTACGACGAGTTCTACAACATCACCGGACAGACCATCTACATTAGTGCCACCCCCGCCCAGTATGAATTGCAGGAGGCCGAAGGCGTTGTGGTGGAGCAGGTGATACGTCCAACAGGACTGCTCGACCCCGTAGTAGAGGTACGTCCCGCCGTCAGCCAGGTCGACGACCTGCTGGATGAGATTGAAAAAACCGTCTACAAAGGCGAACGTGTCCTTGTCACCACCCTTACCAAACGCATGGCCGAGGAGATGACCACCTATCTTATCAACCTGGGCATCCGCAGCAAATACATCCACAGCGATGTTGACACCTTGGAACGCGTGGAGATTATGCGCGACCTCCGTATGGGGGTCTTCGACGTGCTGGTGGGGGTCAATCTGCTTCGCGAAGGTCTTGACCTCCCCGAAGTCTCTCTGGTCGCCATCCTCGATGCCGATAAAGAAGGATTCCTACGCAGCGACAGGGCTCTTATCCAAACCATCGGACGCGCTGCCCGTAACGTCCACAGCAAGGCCATTCTCTATGGCGACACCATCACGGGCAGCATGCAGCGTGCCATCGATGAGACCAACCGCCACCGCGAGAAACAGATACGCTACAACATGGAACATGGCATCGTGCCACGCCAAATTGTCAAAAGCGTGGATGCCATCATGGGCTCCACTAGTGTCATCGAGCGTGCTGCCGAAGAACATTCGGAAGAGAAGGCCCCCGAGGGGCCCAACATCCCCAACATAGCCGCCTCGCCCTATGCCCTCAACACTCCCGCACACAGTGGCGGCAAGAGTCGGTACAACCCACACAACAACCAGCCGTTGCCCGCTGTGGCCGAATCAGAGGAAGCTGCTTCATCTGCTGTCAGCGAACCTGACCCACAATGGGTCAACAAAACGCAGGCTCAGTTGCGCAAAGAAATCCGTGACACCCAACGCAAGATGCAACAAGCGGCCAAGGAGATGGACTTCTTGGCGGCCGCGAAATACCGCGACCAAATCCGCGAAATGCAGAAAGCCCTCGAAGATGCCCGATAAACACCCATTATACACAACAAAAGATGAAAAAAAACTGGCCTTTGATACTGATAGCAATTTCCCTCTTCTTGATTGAAATCAGCAACGAACTAACTACCACGGGGATGTTCTTGGACGGACTTGTATACAGCAATTTGGCCGCCAACATGGCTCAAGGAATCTGCACCTTTTGGCATCCATCCATTAGCGAATCATTCATGAGCACATTCGTAGGCCATCCACCACTGGCATTCGGCCTACTGGCCTTGTGTTACAAAATTCTCGGGGTCCACATCTGGGTTGCCAAAGCCTATTCTCTGTTCATGTTTCTCCTATCCGGAATACTGCTGTTGCGACTATGGGTCCGCTTGGGGTTCAAAAGAGAGATGGGCTGGTTGCCCCTCCTTCTGTGGGCATTAGTACCACTGGTGCCACAATATGCCTGCGACAACATGCTTGAGGGCACCATGGGTGTTTTTGTTCTCGCCTCAGTCCTCTGCCTGTTGCACTACCCTGTCAGCATTATCAAAAAAGTGGGTTGGCACTTCTTGTCCGGACTTTTCCTTTACCTTGCCTTCCTTACCAAAGGCTTCACCGGCCTCTACCCTATCTGCCTACCCGTGATAATATGGCTGGTAGAGCTCCTTTTCCACAACGAGGAAAAGCATTATACTTTTCTCAAATCACTTATCCTTAGCCTTGTACCCCTCGTCTCACTAACGCTTTGCATCGTGATTGTTGGATTGGCTCAACCAGCGGCATTCACCTACTTCAAAGCATACCTGTCCGAGCAGATTGTTTCAGGCATTGGGGTTGTCACCGTCAGCAGCCGCTGGTATATTGTAATCAAATTTTTCGAGCGTACTGCCATACTCTGGGTTCTCACCATCTTCATCCTTGGCATAACCTATCTCTCCAAGCACAAGGGGGACAGCACTTTTATATCCAAACACAACGCAAAGACATTTCTCACCTTCACCCTGCTGACCCTTTCGGGAGTCATTCCCATGATGATTAGTACCAAGCAAAGCGACTTCTACATCCTCACCGTCTTCCCCTTCATCGCAGTAGCTATAGGAGCCCTGCTCAACGATAAGGTGGAAGAATGGCTAACCAAAACAGGCAAGCGCTTTCAAAGTATCATAACCACCGCGGCCATCCTAATGGTACTCATCGCCCTCACAACCAACATCATCCATGTTGGCAAGCCTGGCCGTGATGTCGAAATTCAGCACGATGTAGCACTCATCACCAGCCAATTACAACAAGGCGAGCATATTGCCATACCCGAATCCCTCTACGACCAATACAGCCTCATCAACTACGCCTATCGCGCCAAACAGATAGACATGCGTCCCACCTCCTTCGACCTGCCCACAGAGTCCTTGCCGATTCACCTACTCACCCTCTCCGACCAAGAAAACCCTGACCCCCGATACCACGAAGTGGAGCTTCCCACCCATCAGTATAAGCTCTACGAGTTGGCCCAATAGCCAATTGCTATTCATAATCAGTCCCCCCCTTTCTTTCAATCCATAGTGTAAAAACAAGATTTGGGAAAAATAAGTCCCCACTCCGCAATTTTCTTCAAAAAAAAGGAGTATCTTTGCAACTGTTAGAAAAAAGTATAACCCCAAACACATTAGCCCAATGAAACGAATTGCATTGTTATTCCTCTCTCTGACGGTGGCATGCATGCTTTATGCCCAACCCCACGGAAAACCAAATCCATTCCACAAACACAAACCCGACATCAAGCCATTGCCTACTCCAACCATCATCGTACAAGCACAAAACGCCGAGAGCTTTTACGTCTACCTCAATGGCGACCTTGTCAACGAGGTTCCTCGCACGCAGGTTGTAATAGACCGACTGGACAACAACCCACAAGAAGTCATCATCGTACTCAATCATCCCGTACGCAAAGCCGCAGCAGTTGATGTCTACCCCGAAATAGCCGGCAGTACCGTCTATGTGGAATACAACCGTCCAACCGACCAACTCCTTATTACACCCCCACCCACTCAGTTGCCAAGGCACAACACCCACCACCCAAGAGCACACCACCCCCAACAGCCTACAATCACACAGCCCGTTGTGGTTATTGAAGAACCCCAAACCGCTTCCGACGAATGGGTCAACGAGATGGTTGGCATTCTCAAAAGCCAATCCTTCGATTCTGAAAAAAGTGCGACTGCCCAAGGGCTGCTCAACAACGGCCTGCCCTTCACCTCAAACCAGATTGCCCGCATCGCCGGCACCTTTACCTTTTCCTCCGCCACGGTGGAATTTCTCAAATCAGCCTATACCCATTGCATTGACCCCCAGAACTACGAGCGCGCCCTTGCCGTCCTTACCTTCAGCTCCGACCGCGAGTCCGTCCGCACCTATATCAACTCGCTGCAATAAGCCCATATCCTCCAATACCCATTTTTGTCTGTTCCCCCGCGAACTACAAAAAACTGCATAAAGAAAACTGGCATCCAAGGTACGCTGCGCGGCTTGGATGCCAGTAGGATTGAATCTGTAAATTCTTTATCGCGATGGTGTGTCAGTCAAGACTCACACGGCCACCTTTACTTGGTGGAGATAACCAGGAAGCGGGTCTGCTCCCAGAATTTGGCGGGATTGAGGATGCGGAGATAGGAGACCAGTTTGGGGTCGTTCTCATCCATCACCAGCTCATAGCTGTTCTCGGCATGCTTGGAGACAACCACAGCTCTCTTCATGTTGATAGGAATGGTGGTCACCTTGGTACGGTCAATCTGGGTGAAACGGTCCATAGGCAGTTCAGCGTTGGTGCCTTGGTGGCGGCCGATGCCGATGAAACCACCCGACTTGCTGACGATACCGGCCTCGCTGAGGTCGCTGTAGCTTCCGACAACATAGTAGGCGCGGTTGGCCTCATTGGTCTGACGCTGGATGTATTGCTCTTTCTCCTCATTGGCGGCGGTAAGCTGAGAAACATCGTCGTTGAGTTTCTTGATGAGCACCTTGTTGCTCTCCAACTCGGTCAGCAGCTCGGCAATCTGTGATTCCTGAGCGGCGATACGCTCTTCCTGACGGCTGACAAGCTCCTGAAGACGGGTGCTTTCGTTGCCCTCGGTCTTAATCTTAGCCTGCAGATTGGCCAGTTTCTGTTTGTTGGAAGCCATCAGGCTTTCGATGTTCTTGATTTGCTCATTAATTTGGTTCTTCACATTGGGTTGACCCTCCAGATTGGCACGGCGAAGCTCTTGGATGGTGTTGTAGCGAGAGTTGACAGCTGCCAGATTTTCCTCAATCTCATTCAGGGTGGCAAACATAGAGTCCAACTCAGCATCCTTGGTGCTAATTATCTGTTGCAGGGAGTCGTTAGCCTTGATAGCGGCATCGAGTTCGGGATTGTTTTGGTTGTTGCAAGAAGCAAAAAACATGGCCACAAATGCCACACTTAAACCCAATACAATTTTCTTCATAGACGTTTTTTCATTTTTTAAATTGTAGGCCGGCAAACGATTCTGCGCCACCTCCTACAATATATTAATACTATTTTTTAATTTTCGTACAATAAATTCTCTACTTTTCGTTATTGTTAAAACGGAGAACATATTTTTTTATTGCACATATTCTTTGAAACATTCATAATAAACCTTAAATCTTATGACAAGAATCACAAAAATACTACTACTTATGACTATTGTTAGTACTGCCGTACCTGCCTTGGGCCAATCGGACAACCCACTGCTGGAGCCTTGGAACACCCCTTACCAGACCCCGCCTTTCAGCCAGATACGCAATGAACACTATGCCCCCGCCATGCGGGCAGCTATCAAAGAGGCCGAGAACAACATCAACAACATCATCAAGCAGAAGGAAGAAGCCACCTTCGACAACACCATTGTTGCCCTGCAGACGGCCAGCCAGAGCCTCGACCGCATCAGCAGCGTGCTCTTCAACCTCAACGAGTGCAACACCGACTCTGCCATGCAGCAGATTGTCATGGAGCTCACCCCCGAGCTCACCCGCTACGAAAACAGCGTCAGCATGAACGAGCAGCTGTTTGCCCGCGTGAAAGCCGTCTACGAGCAGCGCGACAAACTTGAGCTCACCACCGAGCAACGCACCCTGCTGGAAGACACCTACAAGGGCTTCGTCCGCAATGGTGTCAACCTTTCTAGCAAAGACAAGAAGATTTTTGCCAAGAACAGCGAACGGCTGGCAGAGCTCTCGCAAAAGATGAACCAGAACGTGCTGGCCGACAACAACAACTACATCCTTCACATCACCAAGAAACGCGACCTCAACGGCCTGCCGGAGAATGTGATAGCCGCTGCCCGCCAAGAAGCCGAGGAGCGCGAGCTGGACGGATGGGTCTTCACCTTGGCCTATCCCTCCTTTGGCCCTTTCATCACCTATGCCGACAACCGCAACCTTCGTGAGGAAATCTGGCGCGCCTACAACAGCCGAGGCAACAGAGGCAACGAGAACGACAACAACGAAATCATCCGCGAGATGACCTACCTCCGCTATCAGCAGGCCCACCTGCTGGGCTATGCCAACTACAGCGAGTATGTGCTGAGCAACCGCATGTGCGAGACTCCCGCCCAACTGTCGAAGTTCTTCAACCAACTGCTGGACGCCTCCATGCCCTTCGCCATCCAAGATCTGAAAGAGGTGAGCAGCTATGCTTCGCGCCATGGTGCCAAACTGCCTTTGCAGCGTTGGGACTTCTCCTACTGGAGCGAGAAAATGAAGCAGGACAAATACGACTTCGACGAGGAGCTGCTGCGTCCCTATTTCCAGTTGGAGAACGTGCGCCAAGGCATCTTCGAACTCTATGGACGGCTCTATGGCCTGACCTTCAAGGAGGCTCACGACATCGATGTCTACCACCCCGACGTGAAAGTCTATGAAGTCTTCGATGGCAACCGTTTCATGGCTGTCCTCTACCTCGACATGCATCCCCGCGCCAGCAAGCGCAGCGGTGCCTGGATGACCGAATTCCGCGGACAGAGCAACATCGGAGGCAACGAAATACGTCCCCTCATCCAGGTTGTGTGCAATTTCTCTAAGCCTGTGGGCGACAAACCTGCCCTGCTCAGCTTCGACGAGGTGGAAACCTTCATGCACGAGTTTGGCCACGCCATGCACGGCATGCTCAGCGACTGCACTTATCCCAGCATCAGCGGCACCAGCGTGAAACGCGACTTTGTGGAACTGCCCTCACAGGTGATGGAGAACTGGTGCTACGAGCCCGAGTTTCTCAACACCTTCGCCCGCCACTACCAAACCGGAGCCACCATCCCATTGGATTATATCCAGAAAATCCGGGCTGCTGAGAAATACCTCGCCGGATGGCTCTGTGTCCGTCAGCTGAGCCTGGGTCTGGCCGACTTCGGCTTCCACACCATCACCAAGCCCATCGAAGGTCCCATTGAGGATTTCGAGCGCCTCCACATGAAGGAGCTGCTCCCCGCTGTCCCTGGCGCCAACACCAGCACCGCCTTCACCCATATCTTTGCCGGAGGCTATGCGTCGGGCTACTATGGCTACAAGTGGGCCGAGGTGCTCGATGCCGATGTCTTTGCCAAGTTCAAGAAAGAGGGCATCTTCAACAAGGCCACGGCTGAATCCTTCCGCAACGAAATCCTCAGCAAAGGCGGCACCGAACATCCTGCCGTCCTCTTCCGCAACTTCATGGGCCGCGACCCAAAAATCGATGCCCTCCTCCAGCGCTGTGGCTTCAACAACTAAAAAGCACAACACAATAGAATCCATGGAATCCCACTTTTTCCATGGATTCTATTTTAAAACAAGCTTCAGCAACACGCAACCCTATCCCTACCACAGAAAATAAAAAACAAAAGCGGGTCAGCCAACTAATTCACCCATCACTAATCATGTCATCTACCCCCAGTAGACGACTACACCAACTGAACAAACAACCATGAACGACATTTACGCCAAACAAATACTGAAAGTCTTTGCCAACAATCCTTTCGACTCTTTCAACCACAAACAGGTCTCCTCCAAAGTAGGTGCCCATGACAAGGGCACCCGCCAGCTGGTACTGGCCACCATGCAGGAGCTTGCCGAAGCCAAAATCCTGGTGGAAGACGAGAACGCCCGTGGCAAATACAAAATCAATCCCAAGAACATCAACGACGACCTGCTGCCCAAGAACTACCTGATTGGCACCATCGACATGAAGAACGGTGGCAAAGCCTATGTGATTCCACAGGAGGAAGGCCGCGAAGATGTGCAAATATCGCCCAACAACACCCACCATGCCCTCCATGGCGACACCGTGAAGGTGCTGATGTTCCCTCAACGCAAGATGCACAAACCCGAGGGACAGGTCGTGGAAATCCTACAACGGGCCCGAAACCGCTTTGTAGGCATCCTGCAGAAACAAGACCGCTTTGCCTTCATGGTCAGCGACAACAAGACCATGGTGGTGGACATCTTCATCCCTCTCAGCGACTTGGGAGGGGCACAGGATGGCGACAAGGTGCTTGTTGAAATGACCGACTGGCCCGAACGCATGAACAACCCCGTCGGCAAGGTAATCAAACGGTTAGGCCGACCTGGCGACAACAATGTCGAGATGCAATCCATCCTGGCCGAATACGACTTCCCTCTTGATTTCCCCGACGAGGTGGAACGGGAAGCCGATACCATCCAGCCACCCTCCAGCAAAGATTATGAGGGCCGAAAAGATTTCCGCTCCATCACCACCTTCACCATCGACCCTGCCGATGCCAAGGACTACGACGACGCCCTCTCCTTCCGCCGCCTTGAGAATGGAAACTGCGAGGTGGGCGTACATATTGCCGATGTGAGCCATTATGTCAAACCCGGCTCCCACATCGACCAGGAGGCCTACACCCGCGGCACCAGCATCTACCTTGTCGACCGCACCATCCCCATGCTCCCTGAGAAACTCTGCAACGGGGTCTGCTCCCTCCGTCCCCACGAGGACAAACTCTGTTTCAGCGTGGTCATGGAGATGAACGACAAAGCCGAGGTGCTGAAAACATGGTTCGGCAAAACTATCATCAACAGCGACATGCGCTATGCCTATGAAGAGGCACAGCAGATTATCGATAGCAACGATGCCGCCGCCGTGCTGCCCGACAGCAACCAAAAAGGCAACAAAGTGACCGGCAATGCCATTCTCGAATTACACCAGTTGGCCACCATCCTCCGAAACCAGCGTTACAAAGATGGTGCCATCAACTTTGAGAGTCAGGAGGTGAAATTCCAACTTGACGAAAACGCCAAGCCCATCGGGGTATACATCAAAGAGGCCAAGGAAGCCAACTGGCTGATAGAAGAATTCATGCTGCTGGCCAACAAACGTGTTGCCGAGCATGTGGGCGCCGTGAAGAAAAACAAAGGTGAGAAAAAGTCAACGCCGGCCAAAGCCTTCGTCTATCGTGTCCACGACGAGCCCAACCCCGAGAAGCTGAACACTTTCGTAGAGTTTGTCTCCAAATTGGGTTTCACGATGAAGGTAGGCTCCCGCAAGGCTTTAGCCACCAGCTACAACAACCTCTTCGCGTCCATCGCTGGCCGTGGCGAAGAATATATGATTGACAATATCGCCATCCGCACCATGGCCAAAGCCTACTACAGCACCCACAACATCGGACACTACGGCCTTGGTTTTGCCTTCTACACCCACTTTACCTCCCCCATCCGCCGCTACCCCGACCTGATGGTGCACCGACTCCTACAACGCTATCTCGAAGGAGGACCCTCGGCAAATGCCGACGAGTATGAGGAATACTGCAAACATTGCTCGGTCATGGAGAAACGCGCCGCAGATGCCGAACGTGCCAGCGTGAAGTACAAACAGGCGGAATACCTCAGCGACAAGATTGGCCAAACCTTCGACGCCAACATCTCCGGTGTGAGCAAATGGGGTCTTTATGCTGAAATCGAAGGCAATAAATGCGAAGGCATGATTCCCATTGGCAGTCTTCGCGGCGACTACTACATGCTCGACGAGGACAACTACCAGGTGATTGGCCGCCGCTACGGCAAGTGCTACAAGTTGGGTGACTCCATCCGCATCCGTGTCAAAGGAGTGGATATGCTCAAGAAACTAATCGACTTCGACCTTGTGGAGGAGGACACCTTCGACGACCTCGCTGCCCCCCAACCCCACCATGGTGGTTCTCGGCGCAGCAGTCGAAAAGAGAGTCCTTCAGAGAAGAAAGCTTCTCGTTCTTCCAGAGCCAAAGCCAACGACAAAGCCCCGAAAGCAAAAAGCACAAAAGCCAAGAATGCCAAAGCCAAAGCCTCGAAAGGCAAAAGCAAAGCCAAGCCAAAGGCAAAATAATATGTCGACAGATAGCTGACTCTTGGTCAAAAACAAAGAGTCAAAGTACAAAAAACCGTCCTTTCGAATGGGACGGTTTTTATTTGTCAAGTATAAAACGGTCTGTAAGCTCCAATCGGTCATTTGGGTTTATCGCTAACGCCCAACATCATACACAACTGCCTACTGTTATAGAAATAAAAAATGACTCACCAAACGGTTGGTTTGATGAGTCATTCTGATAGCGTTACAATTATTCAGCAACGATTTCGACGTTGATCTGAGCCTTGATTTCTTTGTAGATATTGATCTGAGCGGTGTGGGTACCGACCTCTTTCAGCTTAGCGCCGTCGACGACGATTTTCTTGCGGTCGACATCGTAGTTGTGCTGTTCCTTCAGAGCCTCAGCAATCTGGTCGCTGGTGATGGAACCAAAGAGATGACCGTTCTCACCAACCTTGGCAACCAGACGGATGGTCTTCTCATTCACAGCAGCCTTCAGGGTCTCAGCATCCTTGCGCAGTTTTTCCTCTTTAAAGGCACGCTGACGCATGTTCTCAGCATGAACCTTACGGTTGGAAGGGGTGGCGATGATGGCCTTGCCTTGGGGGAGAAGATAGTTGTTGGCGTAGCCGTTCTTAACGTTGACGATATCGTCTTTGTAACCGAGGTTGGTTACATCCTCTAAAAGTATAATTTCCATTCTATTCTTCCTCCATTATTATTTTAAACAATCGGCTACATAGGGCAGCAGGGCCAAGTGGCGAGCGCGCTTGATAGCTTTAGACACTTTTTTCTGATACTTGTTGGAAGTACCGGTGATGCGGCGGGGCAGAATTTTACCCTGCTCGTTGACGAACTTCAGCAGGAAGTCAGCGTCTTTGTAATCAATGTATTTGATGCCAAGTTTCTTGAAACGGCAGTATTTCTTACGCTGGGTCTCTACGGCAATCGGGGTGAGATATTTGATTTCGGTTTCGTTAGCCATGATTCTTTAATTTTTAGATTTAATCTATCAATTTTTATTTCTCCTCTTCGGCAGCTACAGGAGCCTCGGCCTCGGCAGCTTTCTTAGCGTTGCGCTTCTTCTCGTTGTATGCCACGGCATACTTGTCGAGGGAGACGGTGAGGAAGCGGAGCAGACGCTCGTCGCGTTTGTAGGCGACTTCCAGGTCGGCAATCAGGCTACCCTCAGCGTTGAACTCGATGAGGTAGTAGAATCCAGTGGTTTTCTTTTTAATAGGATAAGCGAGCTTACGCATACCCCAATTGTTGGTGTAGACGATTTCTGCACCGTGCTCTTTTAAGAAGTTGGTGTACTTCTCTACCGTTTCCTTCATCTGTTCTTCAGACAAAACGGGAGTTACAATGAAAACGGTTTCGTAACGGTTTACCATGTTGTTTAATTTATAAAATAGTTAATTATTAAAAGGTTCTACAACAAAAAAACGAGCCACTTTGCGGACTCGAACCCTGGACCCACTCATTACGAATCCATTGCTCTACCAACTGAGCTACAAAGACAACGTTATTGCGTGGAGCTTCAAGTATGGGGTGCAGATGGGCAGGAGG
>JAEEHQ010000037.1 GCA_016280915.1 Bacteroidales bacterium | reverse complement strand
GTGGGACTATCGTTGCCTCTTTGGAGCCAGCAACGGGCTGTCAAAGCAGCCAAATTGCAGACCATTGCCTCGCAGGAGGCCTTCATCGCCAAGCGTACCGAGCTCTTCAACCAGCTTCGTTGTATGTTTCACCGCCACGAATCTCTCATCCGCAATGTCCACAATCTCAAGACCGCCTTCCGCCAGAGCAATAGTGTGGTCTTGCTCGACAAAGCCTTGGAGGCTGGTGAAATCAATCTGGAGCAATATCTTCAGCAAGTGAACTATTATAATGAAATTGAGCTGGAGATATGGAAAACGGCCCGCGAGCTGGAACGCATCCATCTCATCCTCTATTCCGTTGAACTCTAACCTTTCTCTTTGCAGAGATTATTGTAATAAAGAACAAAGCAATGCTTAATAAAATAATCAGATTCAGCTTAGACCACAAACTTTTTATCCTCGTGGCGGCCATCCTTTTGGTGGTAGCTGGTTTGTGGTCGGCCAACCGTACCGACATTGATGTCTTTCCCGATATCACCGCACCTCAGGTGGTGGTGATGACCGATGCCCACGGCATGGCTTCCGAAGAGGTTGAACGCCTCGTTACTTTTCCCATCGAAACGGCTGTAAATGGTGCCACCAATGTCCGGCGTGTCCGTTCCACCTCCTTGCCTGGTGCTAGTTTTGTGTTCGTAGAATTCGACTGGGGCATGGATGTCTTCCGTGCCCGTCAGATAGTCAGCGAAAAGATGTCCACCCTTGCCGACCAACTCCCTGAGGGTATCACCCCCGTCATGGCACCCCAGAGCAGCGTCATGGGTGAGATATTGTTTGTGGGCTTGCAGATTGACGATTCTGTTCAAGTTGCCAAGCCGACTTCACAGCAGGAGCTCCGCACCCTTGCCGAATGGGTGGTCAAACCCGCTATTCTTGGTACTGGTGGTGTCTCCCAAGTCACCATCTTGGGCGGTGATTACAAGCAATATCAGATTCTTGCCGACCCATTCCGCATGCAGGCCTACGGTGTCACCATGGCCGATATTGAGGCTCTTGGTGGCAGCATCAGCGACAACTCCATTGGTGGTGTCATCCGCGACTACGCCAATGAGTATGCCCTCCGCGGCATGGGGCGTTCCTGCGATGTTGACGAGCTGGGTGCCTCTTTTGTCAAGATGCACGAGGGCCATCCTGTACGCTTGAGCGATGTGGCTGAAGTGCGTGTGGGCAATGCCCCCAAAATGGGATACGCCTCTTGCAACGCCCAACCCGCCATTATTCTCTCTATATCCAAACAACCCAATATTAATACGTTACGTGTTACTGAGAATATTGAGGCTAACTTGCAGAACATTGCCAAGACCCTTCCTGCCGATGTGAAGATGAACACCCACATCTTCCGTCAAGCCGATTTTATTGAGTCGTCTGTTGGCAATGTGGGCAAGGCACTACTCGAAGGAGCCCTTTTTGTTATCATCGTGCTCTTCCTTTTCTTAGGCAGTTTCCGTACGACTCTTATTTCTATCATTTCCATACCAATCTCACTTTTGGGTACGGTGCTCTGTCTCTATCTGTTAGGTTATGAGATCAATACGATGACCCTTGGCGGTATGTGTATCGCCATCGGTTCCTTGGTCGACGATGCCATCATCGACGTGGAGAATGTCTACAAACGACTCCGCCAAAACCATAAACTACCTCCCGCTGAGCGCGATACTTCCTATAATGTAGTCTTCCACGGCTCTTCCGAAATCCGCAGTTCTATCATCCACGCTACCCTTATTGTAATGATTACCTTTGTGCCGCTTTTCTTCCTCAACGGCCTCGAGGGACGTATGCTCAAGCCACTGGGTGTGGCTTACCTCATCTCTCTTTTCATGTCGCTGTTGGTGGCAATGACGGTTACGCCTCTCCTATGCAAACTACTCCTTTCCAACGAGAATTACCTCAACCGTCGCGAGAAAGACAGCTGGCTTGCCTCATGGCTATCCAAAGGTTATAAGAGGGTGCTCCTATGGACTTTCGGCCATCGTCGTCCGGTTATTCTCATCACTGTCGCCCTCCTTTTCGTGGCTGTGGGTCTGCTCTTCACCGTTGGTCGCGACTTTCTTCCTCCATTCAATGAGGGTTCCCTCACCATTGCTGCGGTTGCTAAGCCAGGTATTTCCTTAGAGGAAAGTAATAAAATAGGCCGGCTGTTGGAGGAGGAGTTACTTTCTATTCCGGAGGTGAGTTCCACCTCGCGTCGTACGGGTCGTGGCGAGCTTGACGAACACTCTCAGGCAACCAATGGTGCTGAGATTGATGTCAATTTCAAACTCGCTGACCGAAGCAAGGAAGAGGTTATGGCCGATATACGTGCTCGATTGGGTTCCATTCCCGGTGTCGTTACCAGCGTAGGACAGCCGTTGGGTCACCGTATCGACCACATGGTCAGCGGCACTCAGGCCACCATCGCCATCAAGATTTTTGGCACAGACCTTAGCCAACTCTATATGTTGGGCAATCAAATCAAGAACTCTGTATCTGACATTGAGGGATTGGTGGATGTCAATGTTGAGCAGCAGACCGAGACACCTCAATTGCAGGTGCGTGCCAACCGTACGATGCTGGCACAGTATGGCATCACCATGCAGCAGTTCAATGACTTTGTCGAGACCGCCTTCAACGGCAAGAAGATTGGCGACGTTTATGAAGGCCAGCGCAGTTTCGACCTGGTTCTGAAGCAACGTTTTGCTCACGACACCCTCACTATCGAGGATGTCAAAGATGCCCTAATCGACACTTACGACGGGGGTAAAGTACCCCTTGGAGTAGTGGCCGATGTGGTTTCAGTGGGTGGCCCCAACACCATTTCACGCGAGAATGTCCAACGCAAGTTAGTCGTTTCTGCCAATGTTAGTGGACGCGATGCTATCGGCGTGGTTGAGGATATTCAAAAGACTATTGAAAGTCAGATCACTCTCCCAGAAGGATATCGTATTGAGTATGGAGGCCAGTTCGAGAGCGCCAAGAGTGCTACCCGCACACTCATCTTGGTATTTATAGTGGCTCTCATCGTTATCTATTTGTTGCTCTATACTGAGTTCAAAAATCTCTCACTTTCGCTCATCGTTCTTATCAATCTTCCCTTGGCACTCATAGGTGGTGTGCTGGCGGTCAAGTTAGGAGCTAACTCCCTAAGTACACCCGCCCTCATAGGTTTTATCACCCTTTTTGGTATCGCTACGCGCAACGGTATCTTGCTGGTTTCGAGATTTCAAAACCTTTTTGCTCAGTATCATTGTTCGGATATGAAGCCCCGCGACCTCATCATACAGGGCTCTTTAGACCGATTCAATCCCATTCTCATGACGGCTCTCACGACTGCCCTCTCATTGGTGCCCATGATATTGGCTGCCGATCATCCTGGCAACGAAATCCAAGCCCCTATGGCTGTTGTTGTCTTGGGAGGTTTGGTCACCTCTACGCTGCTCAATATCATAGTGGTCCCCATAGTCTACGAATGGTACCATTCTTGGCAAGCGAAAAAGCAATCCAATAAATAGATAATCATACTAGCTTACCCTAATGCATAGTCATTCCTTAACTCCAAAAGCATGAAACAAACCACACTCTGTTACCTTGAGCGCGGAAACCAATATCTGATGCTCCACCGTGTGAAAAAAGAAAACGATGCCAGCCATGACAAATGGATAGGCGTGGGCGGTAAATGTGAAAAGGATGAGAGTCCCGACGAGTGCATGATTCGGGAGGTGAAAGAGGAGACAGGATTGGACGTTCTCCAATGGCGCTATCGGGGCATAGTTACTTTTATTAGTGATGTATGGCCATGCGAATATATGCATCTCTTCACCGCTTCTGACTGGAGTGGTGAAGAGATTGTTTGTAACGAGGGAGACCTCCAATGGATTGAAAAGCAGCGTTTGTTTGACCTCACTCTTTGGGAAGGCGACAGAATCTTCCTCCACCTACTGATGAATCCTGACCAACCTTTCTTCTCTCTCAAACTTGTCTACCACGGTGAGGACCTCTTCGCGGCCAAATTGGACGGGAAGGATATTTTGATTGGAGGTTGATTCGATAAGTCGTTAGTGTTTAGGAATGTTTATTTGCGCCTTCGTTCTATACGGTCGCATGCTGCCAGCATTCCTGGCAACACCAGTAGCACAAGTATCACTGTGGCAAGTGCGCCGATAGAGATTGCCTGCACAATGGAAGAGACTGTTGGGTCATCCACTAGCACGGCCATGGCACCAGGCACCAATATCAGTATCAAGCCGGAGGTCAAGATGGTGTGGATGGTTCCACGGTAGGCCTCTTTCAGAGAGGCTCCGATGTCAAGTGTCGTGCGCTTCTCACGGTAGTAGTTGGCAAAGAGAATGCCGTAATCTATGGCGGCTCCCATCAGTATGCTTTGGACTATCAGATAGGCAAGATAGAGCAGCGAACCGCCTCCGATGGCACTTACCGACACATCCACAAACACCCCTGTCATCACCGTAGCTACCAGTAACAGAGCCACCAATAGCGACCGGAAGGTAAAGAAGACTATCAAGAAAATGGCCGCAATGGTCAGCAATGTCACCAAAGTCATCTCGCGTTGGAAGCCAGCCTTCATCTCGGCCAGCATGACCGACTCGCCCACTGAGTAATAGCCATGAGGTAGCGACTGGTCGCAGAGCCGTTTGTAGTTGTCAAGGAAAGCGTATGTCTCGTCGCTCTCTTCGGGTAGCCCGGTCACTACAATAGCTATGGAATGGTTGTTCGAGCGTAGCATGCCGACTCCCTCATCCAAGGCAATGCGTATTTTGTTGAAGCCATTTTTCATGTCTGGCGTGACGAAGTTGGCAAAACGAGGGTCGTTTATCACCGAGTCACTCAGAAAAGTCACCATCCCGCCCAACGAAAGGGTCCAGCATTCATTGTATTTTTTGCTTCCACCATAGTAGAGGTAGAGCAATTCCATTAACTCGCGCCCCACAGGCTCACCCATGGCGTTGAAGTTCTCTGCCATCTCTGCTGCAGTGTAGCGTTTGGTGCCGTTCATCATTTCGTCTAACAGGGTCAACGGGTCTTCTGTGGAGTCTGCAAGCACATCTCCGCCTGAAGCTATCGTGCTGGTCTCTGGTGAGAAAGATAGCACGGAATCATTGCCATCTGTTCTCTCTGAGGCAGGATTGTCAATACTTAGTTTTGACGGGAGGTCTGATGGGTTGTTATCATGGGATGCTGCGATGCCACTATGGGTTGAGGTTAGTCCTTCTGTTGGCAATGATTGATGTTTGCTCATTGCTTCGTCCATAGTTGCTTCCAACGCAATCAACTGCTCTTTTTGCCTTGGTTCAATCATCGAGGCCAATGCTTTCCGCTTGAGGATGTCTTGAGTGAGAAAATGAACAAACTCCAGAGGAGTCATCCCCTCATTATGTTTCTTGGCTAGCCGATAGACCATTTTGGCCTGTCCTGGATCCATCTTTAGGTAGCTGGCCATATCATTGCTGCTCATGGTTTTCTGCAATAAGGCCGTGTCGGTGTAGGGTGAATAGACCTGTGGCTTAGCAATTTCAGTTGTTTCTTGAATACCATTTTCATGAGATTCATCATGAGAGATGGTCGTTACAGATTCTTGATGGTCAGAAACCCCAGTCACATCTGTTATTTCTTCTGGCATAATATCCAGTCCTTCTGCCATTGCAGCCACATCCATCTCGGTACTGTCGATGGTACGTTCTTCCTCAGCCATGTTGTTCAGTTGGCGGAAGTCGTTCAGAATGGCCATCTTCTGCCGCATGTCGGGACTCATTTGGCTGGCGATAACAGATTGCGGATTGCTGGCTTGCTCCAGAATAAAGTTGGCCAACTCGTTAAACCCCAACCGTTGTACCTTTTGACCATGGGCAGCATAGTAAACCAACCGCAACACATCTTCTGATAATACATCCATCTTGGCTCCGCTCATCAAACTGTCGGTTCCAGCCATCATTTGGCTCATTCCCTGTATGGTGGTGACCATTTCTGATGCGCGGTATTCTTTCTGCATCAGCGAGGGGTAGGAAAGCGCTGTCTCTACCCCTTGACATGCTGTCAATGAGTCTATAAGTGTTGACACATGGGCTTCGTCGGCATTGTCGTAAATGAGCACGAGGGGATTTTTCTTGGGGAAAAAGGGGTTGATTTGTGATGCTTGAGTGTATTGGAACGAAATAGGCGTTTGGTTATGTAAGATATAGGAACCCACCAAGAGTGCCACAAATAGTAGTGTTAAGGGGATGCGGAATTTTTGACTGAACCGCGCCAGTCGGTCGGTGTGGAAACGGGGTGTTTTTTTGTGCGACCGCTCGATTCCTTTTTCAAACTGCAGGATAAGGGTGGGCAGTACGGTGAAGGTGCAGATGAGGCTGCAAAGAACTCCCTTGCTGAGCACAATGCCCAAGTCTGCTCCGATTTTCAACTTCATGAACACCAGCATCATCAACCCAACGATGGTGGTAAGCGCACTACTAACGATAGTGCCCGAGGCACGTTGGATGGCTCGATGCATGGCCACTTGGCTGTTATCATGCTGCTGTCTCTCCTGACGGAAACGGTTGATGAGCACGATGCTGTAATCCATGGAGAGCACCAGTTGAAGGATGCCTACCAATGAGTTAGTTGTAACCGACACGCTGGGCAGTAAAGCGTTGGTGCCGATGTTCAGAAGCACGGCAATGCCTGTCGAGGCGAGGAAGAGTACCGGCTCCAACCACGAGGCACACATGGCAAAGAGTACGATCAGTAGCAGGGCAACGCCGCCCATCAGCATGGAGGGATCGGCAGTGGTGCCGTCCTGGGCGGTTTCTACGGCGGCTATCTTAGGGTGACTTTCATGGATTTCCCTGCCTAAAGCCACTTGGTCGATGCTTTTGTCTACGCTAAGTTCATAGAGTGTGTGGATGCCGTTCTCTTGCACTCTCACGTTGCCCACCTCGGGCAAGGTGTGTAGCTGGTATTTGAGGTCTACCTTCTCCTCCGCACTCAGGCTGTCGGCCATCACCCTCACGTCGCCACCTGCCATGTCGGGACTTAGGTCGAACTCGCTGGTCAGCAGTTCCAGACCTGCTTTCATGCGGGAGTCATCGGGCAAATATTTCGTCAAGTCGGTATTGACATTCACACGGAACACCAATACCCCGCAAATAGCAGCCAGAGCTAGCGTCAGGCCAAGCATCAGATAGCGGTATCTTACAAGATATTTACTCATGTCACGTGGGTTAGATTGCAATGGCTCGGAGTAGGTTGCTTTTGATTAGGTGAAAGCCTCAATGATAGGGGAGGAAAGAACTGTCTATAATTGTCGGCGATAAGTCTTGTCCCAAATCTCCTCAATATAAGAGCCGTTGAAATCAATAAACACTTTCACCCTCACATCATATTCGAGGGTCGGGTCAAGTTCCTCAGTGACTTTTTGGTCGGCCATTTGGGATAGTTTTAAGGTAAGGGATCGCACATCGCTTCGGCTGATGTCGTTCACCGTCACCGAATTGTACGTGGGGGAATTTTTCCAGAAGTCGGTGAAAGTGTCGTGGAAGGCCTTTTCTATGCTCTCTGGGGTAGAATATTTCTGTTCCTGATATAACTGCCAAAAAACCTTGCAGTTTACAGTGTCCTCTCTTTTCTGGCATCCTGTGGTTAATAGGAGTGCCAATATTCCAATTGTCAATATCCAAATCCTATGTATCATTGTTTTTTTATAATTTGAAGATGTATAGATGTATAATTGTTCTTTATACTCAGTAGAAAAGGCTTTTTGTTATTCTATCGTGATAGTTTTGCAAAAATACGCATTATTTCTGGATTGGCAAGAAATTATTCGTTTTTCTATCTTCCCAAAGAATAAATGACTCAAGACTATTTTGCTTTTGATAAAACTATCAGAACGGCGGTTTCCATGCAGCTGCTGTACTTAGGGCTTTCCATACCGTCTAGGGCTTTATTGGGACGTTGTTCTTCGAGGTGAGTTCTGCACGTTGTGCGGGCGGCATGCCGAGACCGAAGCGATAGCCGTGGTTGTTGGAGTAGCCTACGCATAGGGTGTCTGGCCGATAATTATAATGCTTGTTGTTGTGTTTTATTAAGATGGGCAACTGCTAATTAATTCAATGATTGTTTCGGATTGAGTTTTTTTTTGTACTTTTGCATCGCATATGTAACCTTTTAGTTTCAACCGATGGACGATTCGACTTCAAAGATGGGTGTGGGCGGCTTGCTGAAGAAGTTGTTGCCTTTTGTGCTGCCGTATAGGTGGCTGTTGTTTTTGACCTTGGTCCTCACGTTTGTGGGGTCGCTGATGGCGCAGGTGAATGCCGTGGTGCTCGACCGTGCGGTGGATGCCATCAATGGATTGCTGCATGTTGAGGGTGGATTTGAGTGGGGTGAGGCGGCACGGCTACTCCTCATCGTCAGTGTTGTGCTGTTGGGTAAAGAGTTGCTGGCAGCAGTGATTACCTTTGGACAGCGCTTCTTTGGTGAGAAGATTCGGATTAACGTCAGCCGAGACCTGTCGCTGCGGGTGGTGGACCGTATTTTGCAGTTCCGCATGGCGTTCTTTAGCAATGAGGGTAATGAACCAGGCAAGCTGCAAACACGTATCGATCGCGGAATTATGAGCCTGAGCAATACGGTCAAGAATTTCTTTATCGACATCCTGCCCCTCTTTACCAGTGCGGTGATGGCGTTAGTGCTGATGTTTGCCGCCAATGTGTATGTGGGACTTGTGGCGTTGGCCATTATCCCCATCTATTTCTTCATTACCGCACGCCAAGGGGTGCGCATGAAAGGTTGGCGGCGACGTGTGTTTGGCACTCACCAGGCACTTAACAATGGTATTATGAATATCATTGAGAGCATGGGTGTTATCAAGTCCTTCAATCGCGAGCGGCTGGAGGCCGACCGACAGGCACGGTTGCAGAACGACTCCACCGACCAGCAGATGGCCACTCGGCGTATCAGTTTTCTCTTCGAAGGATTGAAGACCTTCGTGGAGCAGATAGGCACGGTGCTGATTATTATCCTCACGGCCTACTTGGTGCTGATTGACTATCCCGGCATGACCATCGGTAAGATTATGTACCACGTGTTGCTGTTCAGTAACGTAAGCGCACCCATCCGCCAGTTGCATCGCATCTACGACGACCTCAACGACGCGCTTATCTATGCCGAGGGCTTCTTCGGCATATTGGAAGCCGACAACGAGGTGGAGAGTACTGGCTCCTATAGGCCTTCGGCTGTCAAAGGACGTTTTGAGTTAAAAAACGTGGAATTCACCTATTCTAATGGAACTCACGCCATCCGAAACCTCAGCATGACCATCGAACCGGGCAAGACCACTGCTTTGGTAGGGTTGAGTGGAGCGGGCAAGACCACCATTGTCAATCTGCTCGACAAGTTCTATGCCCCCAACAGCGGCAGCATCACGTTGGATGGGGTTCCTCTTGCCGAGTGGGACACGCAGGTGTTGCGCGATAATATTGGTCTTGTGTTGCAGAAAAACCATATCTTCAGTGGCACCATTGCTGAGAATATCCGTTACGGTAACCCTTCTGCCACGCGCGAGGAGGTGGAACAGGCAGCACGACAGGCGTATATCTACGACCAAATAGTGGCGCTGCCTGATGGCTTCAATTCCAATGCCCTGCAGCTAAGTGGTGGACAGCAGCAACGTATTGCTATAGCCCGCATGTTCTTGAAGAACCCGCCCATCATATTCCTCGACGAACCCACTGCCAGCCTTGATGCCATTGCCACCGAGCAGATCAAGAACTCCATCGATGCCATCAAGCAGGGACGCACGGTGATAGTCATCAGCCACAACATCGGCCAGATAATCGACTCCGATGCCCTCTATGTACTTGATACTGGACACGCTGTGCAGCACGGCACACCCACAGAGGTCTACCAGCAAGGTGGATTATACAAGGAGATTTTCGATGCATCCGCCCGCAGTATGAACGTGGACAAGATAGCCGATGCCATGGAGGCAAAAACGGAGTTGTGATAACCTTTAATCCTTTTAAGTGAAGCGAACCTTTATTTTTCTAACCCCTAAAACCCCATAATCATCATGCAATACTATATCGTTGATGCTTTTACTAAAAAACTCTTTGGCGGCAATCCCGCCCGGGGTGGTGCTGTTAGACAATGATTTCCCACCCGACCGCCTGATGCAGCAGGTGGCGGCTGAGTTACGCTATTCCGAGACGGCTTTTGTCCGTCAGGATGGCGCAGACGAGTTCACCGTGCGCTACTTCACACCCCTCAGCGAGGTGGACCTCTGCGGACATGCCACGATAGCCACCTTTGGTTTGTTGTGGCAGTTGGGCAAAGTGGGGGATTGGGTATGTCTGAACCATACCTTGGCTGGCGACTTAGAGGTGATGGCTGGCGAACGGGTGATGATGCAGATGGCGGCACCGAAGATGGTAGGTGCAGTGGTGGATGTGGAGCGTCTGTGTCGCATCATGCAATGCGTTGTGCCGTTAATGCCGGTAGAGATTATTTCAACGGGATTGCCCGACATCATGTTGCCAGTGCAAAGCCTGGAAGAACTGGCTGCACTCAATCCTGATATGGCTACTTTGGCAGAATTGAGCCGTGAGTTGGAGGTGGTAGGGGTGCATGCCTTTGTACAAGCAGGCGACGGCTATACCGCCCATGTGCGCAACTTTGCTCCCCTATATGGGGTGGACGAGGAGTCTGCCACAGGCACCGCCAATGCGGCTTTGACGCACTATTTGCAGCGTCAGGGATTGATACAGCAAGGTGGCGAGTGCTCCTTTCTGCAAGGCGAGAAGATGGGTCGTCCTTCTGTGGTTGAAACCTTATTGCGACCTGATGGTGCTATATATGTAGGCGGGAAATGTCGCATTGTGGCAAAAGGCGAGCTATTGGTTTGATTAGTAAGAGAAATTAGTAGATTATTATCAATTGATATACAATTATATAAATTTTTTTTCGCAACAAATAAAAACTCTTTTTATGGCAAAGACAATAGACATGTTTCCAAAAAAAGAAGGGAATGACCCATTGGATGAGATAACTATGGATAATATAGCCCCACTTATTCGTGCGGCAATCAACGGTGATGAACATGCAAAAAAGGTGGTTACAGAATTCCTTGATTTCTATGAGCAGCATAGAGAAATGTTCGATATTTTTGGTGATGATGACGACGATTCCGATGGTGATGAAAAATATGATAATATGGGTAGGAAGTGCCCTATGGTTCTCCCACGCCGAGACATTAAGGAGTACCATGTACGCATTAAGTTAAACAACACCGACCTCAAGATATGGCGTGAGGTGAAGGTGCCATCGAATATTACGTTGCAGGCCCTTGCCGAGTTGCTGCTTGAGGTGATGGGATGGATGATGGAGCACTTGTACCAATATCGTTTTAAGAGTGAGTATTATTGTTCGAAAGAACAAATAAAAGATTCATTGTTTCCGTCAGATGATAAGGACTTCGCGAAAGTTGCGCTGTCTGACCTACTCACGGAGAAAGGTGTGCGAATGAAGTTGGAATATGACTATGGCGACAGCTGGGAGCACGATGTGTGGGTGAAGGGCATCCGCGAGTATGATAAAGGGGAGAAGCCGAGCATCACGTTTGTCAACGGGCACGGAGAATGCCCGCCCGAGGACTGCGGTGGTGTGTGGGGCTATGCCGACTTGCTTG
>JAEEHQ010000036.1 GCA_016280915.1 Bacteroidales bacterium | reverse complement strand
GCGTTACGCACCCGTGCGCCGGTCGCCGGCAGTGTATTGCTACACCCCGCTGCCCCTCGACTTGCATGTGTTAAGCCTGCCGCTAGCGTTCATCCTGAGCCAGGATCAAACTCTTCATTGTAAGAATTGCTTGTATTTTTTTAACCTTTGACTCGTCCGTGTCATCAACCTTCAACCCTGTTGAAGGCATTTGAGACACACGCTATCTCATGTTCCAAGAATTTCAATGTTCTCTTGCTTTCGATTTATCAACCGTTGTTGTTTCCTTGAAAGCGAGTGCAAAGATACGACCTTTTTTTAAACTGCCAAATTTTTTTTTCATTTTTCCTGTCAGATTTATTTTAAACGACTAACATTCAGCATAAAATTTTTTCAATTTTTTTTTGATATGAGAGAAAAACAAGCTGCAAAAACCCAAAAACAGACAAAAAATTCAGCAATTTTCATGCAGAAGAGGCACTACCATTGTTGATAACGATGTAAGTTACTCATCTTTGGATAGTTATATTTTTCAGTACTTTTCCCAAATAATACATATCAACATGTTTTACAAATAGTTATACCGAATTCCATATAAAAGAAAGAAGAGAAAAATAAGCAGTTATTCACTTTCATGTGCATAGAAACACCAATACTATCCTATCATATACTATGTCTTTTTATATACATAGAATACAATAAAACCTATAGAAAGATAGTAGCTCTCCTAGGTTGTGACATCCTATTACGACAAGTCATCAGCACCTTACCGAGGCCCTAACTACGTTGTAAGTTGTATGTACCTCAACAATTTATATTACATTTCATTTAGGTTTATATTATACTTATATTATTATAGATAAACAAAATCTAAATAAAATATAATACAAATCTAATATAAAAGTAATCTAAATAATGAATTATCAACAACACACTATTGGATTTAACCCTATGATGTGAGAGTTGCGAAACAAGTAATTTTGTAATGATTTATTGCGAGGTGCTACACAATCGATTTATTGCGGGGGGGTGTTACACATTCCCCTTCAGGTAAGCCTGGCGGGTGTCGAAGTCGAAACGCTCGATGGCGTAGCGAAGAGTGGTGCGGGGCATCGTGCGGTAACGTGGTGCAAGATAATCAACCAGAACCTTTTGGTTGCGTTTACCCACCTCACGGAGTAGCCACCCAACAGCCTTGTGAATCAAGTCGTGTGGGTGGTGAAGGAGCATATCGGCAATGGCCAGGCAGTCTTCGAACTGGTCGTTGCGGACAAACTTCATGCAGCTAACCATGGCGATACGCTGCTCCCAAAGAGAGCCTTCTCGGGAAGCCAAATCGTATAGCAGGTGGCGGTCGGACTTATCCAAGAGCCAAGCCCCAAGCACCTCATAGCAAGAAAGGTCAACTAAATCCCAATTATTAATAAAGGATGTATGAGATAAATAGAAATCGACGCAACGTTGCTGCTGTTGAGGCTCTTTCTTTGCATGCTGAAAAATCTGAACGAGTACCAACAGAGCGGCCAGACGCACCTCGTGATACTCCGATCGGATGCATTCCTCCAATTCGTCAAAGGAGCATTGCCGCCAGAGGCGTTTCACCACTTGGCGTGTTTGAGGTACTTTTAGGCCAAGGAAGACATCACCCTCGCCATACTGGCCGGGTCCTGTCTTGAAGAAATAGGAAAGTGCTTCGGCCTGCCGTTCATCGCGCAAGGCGTAGATTTGAGAAAAAAGTTCGTTCATTTTTAATCATCATTATGGGACCTAGATATAAGTCTGCCTAAAAACAATCCTCGCAAGAGCATAACTTAGTGTATACGAATGGCCTACCGCCAAGGCTCCGCCTCCAAAAGCCCACTACCAAGGCTACGCCTCCAAAAGCCTACTGCCAAGGCTCCGCCTCCAGAAGGAAACTCACGGGACGGAACCCATCGTTGCAACTCACCATAGCACTATAAGGGTTTTTCATCCAGCCATCGAAGAAATTGCCACCTCCACGTGCCAACTCCTCCACAAACTCCTTCATACTCTTCCATGCCTCATCGCAGAGGCCGGCCGGTTTTTGTGCATCAACGCACACCCATGTCATGCCCTCACAGATGTCGCAAGTATGCTCAATGGGGTTCTCATAGCGTGCCTGCAAGTCCTTGTAGTCAGCTTTGCGCAGGGCTGTTATTCTCACTTTTTTCATGGTGCAAAAATAATATTTTTTCTTCACCTAGGATATATTTTTCTTATCTCCATAAGAAATATCAATCAAAAACAAATCAAATTATCAACTCATTTTTTCATTATTCCACTCATTTTTTGTAATTTTGCACTCACATTTTTATTACTCATATCATGAAAAGAATACTATCATTATTACTGATATTACTACCAACTTTAACGTTTGCTCAAACCCTCACAGCCTTCCGTGGCGTAGTGTCCAACAGCTATAATTTTTGGATAAGTACGCCCAAGGATTACGACTCCCTCAGCTCAGACACGCCCGTCATCCTCTTCCTGCATGGTGCCAGCCTCTGTGGTCACAACCTCGATCGCGTACGCCGTTATGGGCCATTGGATGCCTTGAAGATGGGCCGACAAATTGATGCCCTTATCATCGCGCCCCAAAATCCGGGTGGGGCTTGGAATCCTGACCGCATCAATCGGATAGTCGATTGGGTGTTCCAACGTTACGCATGCGACACCAATCGGTTCTATGTCATCGGCATGAGTTTGGGGGGCTATGGCACCATCGACTACTCGGCTGCCTATTCTAACCGTATTGCAGCCGCCATAGCCATGTGCGGAGGTGGAAATCCAAAATCATACTGCGGACTCAACGACCTGCCTCTGTGGATTCTGCATGGTACTGCCGATAGGGCGGTCACCGTGGCTCAGTCGCAGAAAGTCATCAACGCCATGTCAAAATGTGGCGACAGTCCTCGCCTGCGATTCACCAAGCTTGCGGGTGTTGACCACGGCGGTTTGGCTCGGGCATTCTACATCAGCGAAACCTATGACTGGCTCTTCCAGCATCGGTTAGACACCCCCGACCGTCCCGTCAACACCGGATACGACATCACTCCCGAACGGCTGCGCCACGCATACAAGGATATCGACCGCAAGGCCAATCACCTCATCGTGCGCAACGGCAAATCAGACAAATCAACTGACAGCCAAGAAAGTGAAACATACGCCTCTTCACAAAGCGACACCAAATACCACACCATCCGCAAAGGCGACACCCTGAGCGGCATCGCACACAGGTATGGTACCAGCGTCAGCAAATTGTGTAAACTGAATGGAATGTCCCGAAATGCCACATTACAGATTGGCAAAAAAGTTCGGGTGAAATAAAGCAGTAATCAAATCTGCCAGACCTAATTACAGAGTCTTCTGTAATTATTGCTCCTTAGCCAAGCGGACAGAAAAACCGTACTGGCGAAGACCATCGTTATATTGAGTGCGATCAACGAAGCCGATGAAGAAAGCACCATTAAAAAGATTCTCGGTGCTAGTCCAATAGCGACCCAAATCGTACCCTTTTATTCTGTCTTTATCGCGCACACCGGCAGCAGGCAGGAAGACTGCACCCGCTTCTTCAAACTTTTTCCAGTCGGTATTATTAGGATCGGTAGTGATGAAGACCGTGTCGGAATAGTTTGGGCTGCAAGTATGTCTCACTTCTCCCAACGACCAAGTGTCGGGGAGCAAAAGCATACCGGGATTACCGTCAATCTGAGCCAAGCAACGCAACTTGCTGGCATTGGGACGCTCGTTGAGAATGTAATTCCACTCCTCGAAAGTAAGAGTGCGCCAACCGCCACTGGTAGGGGTAGGATTGGCCCAACTTTCAAGGATGGTGTTCTGCCCCCAGTCGACAAAATGGGCATAGAGAGCAGCTGAGTCAGAAGAACGATCGGGTTCGTCGCCAGTACCCCAGCCAAAGAGGTCAAAGATACTATTGGGTTCCATCTTGGCGTTAGAGGCGCAATCCCATTGGTTATTGGCAAAAGCGAAAGTATATTCTTTGACCTTGGTAGTAGGATTGATGGAATACATAACCTGAAGATTACCAGGCGCAAATTTGACCTGCTTGGTTTTGCTGATGGTAAAACAACCAGGTGCAGGGGTAATTTCCTTTTCGCAACCCACAAAAGCCAAAGAGGCAACGGCCAAAAGTAAGAATAGTCTATTTTTCATCGTTTCTATTAATTTACAATTCACAACAATTCGGCAGAAAAACAATCATAACATTATGTATATCAATTGTTTCTACAACACCGAACCAACTTTTTCCAATGCAAATATACAAAAAAAAACGTATATAATAACATTATTTTATTTGCATCCTCGCCCACTTGACCCATCTTTCTTCCACGGCATATTCAATCCTAATGAAAGCCTATGTCGCGCCTCACATACTCAGCATAAGCATATTCGAGGCCACTCTCTGGGTCTACAAAATGTTCGCTGATATGGACTTGACGGAACACCGACTCATCGATGACAGGGAAATAGACATCTGCCTCAAAATCGCGATAGACCCAGGTGAGATAAAGGTTCTTCACCCATGGAAGGAAAGCCTTGTATATGGCAGCACCCCCTATGATGAAAGACTCCTCCTCGTCTTCCACCATCTTCATCACCTCAGCGATGCTATGGGCCACTTGCAAAGTGCCCGAGGAGCCTAATGGTATGTCGTAGTGGAATTCGGGGTCGTGGGTAAGCACGATATTGCGGCGTTTGGGCAAAGGCTTCTTAGGTAACGACTCAAAAGTGCGGCGCCCCATAATCACGGTGTGACCGCTGGTAAGGGCCTTAAAACGTTTCAGGTCGTCGCTAATATGCCACAAGAGGTCGTTGTCCTTGCCTATGGCCATATTTTGCGCACAAGCCACTATTATGGACAGGTTGGGTGTGGGGTGGATGTCTATCATCTTATATCTATTAAAAACTATCTTTCGAAAATCCTCATCGAACGCTGGAAGATGCCATTCATGTAGGCGATGGCGAGGCCGTAATTGCTCACGGGAATGCCGGCCTCAATGGCAGGGGCCAGCCGCGCAGCCAGTTGTTTGGCGGTGAGTACACATCCGCCACATTGAATCACAAGGGCATACTCCCCTATCGGTCTGGGCAACGACGAGAGTCCGGCCACAGCCTCACACTTGAGATTCTTCCCCGTGTATTTTGCCAGCAACTTAGGCAGTTTCACGCGGCCGATATCCTCGCAAGTAACGTTGTGTGTGCAGCTCTCCAGCATCAGCACTCGGTCGTTCTCCTGCAACTGGTCGATAAAGGGAGTTCCTTTCACATAGTCGGCAAAAAGTCCTTTGGCCCTGGCCAACACCACGCTGAAGCTGGTCAAAGCCACCTCGTCAGGCACAATCTTGGCCACCATGGCATAGACCTGACTGTCGGTCACCACCAGTTGAGGCGGTTGGCTCAGTTGCTGCAAGGTTTGCTCCAACTCGGTCTCACGGCAAACCACCGCCTTGGCATGCTGATCCAAGATGTCGCGCAGCACCTGCACCTGAGGCAGAATCATGCGTCCCTCGGGCGCCGAGTCATCTATCGGGGTGACCATCACCACGGTGTCGCCCTCCCCTATCACGTCGCCCAGAAGAGTCCTTTGCATGTAGGCGGTCTCGGGCAAAGCCTCGCGGATACGGCTGGTGAGAGTTTCCCGCAAAGAGGGATCTTTCACCGTAAGCACAAAGACTTTTGTCTCATAGTCGGCCTCCAGCTGCTCCAACAAATGAGGGTCAGGACGGAACCTATCGGCCTGTGAATAGATAAGAATATAGGGAATATTGCGCTTGCGACAAGACTCCACCAACATCACTTCCTCTGCCTCAAATCGGTTGTCGGTAAACAGTATCAGAGCCAAGTCGGCCTGCATCAGCATCTCCAAGCTTTTTTCTATACGCATGCGTCCCACGGTGCCCTCATCGTCAATACCCGCCGTGTCTATCCAAACTACAGGGCCCACACCGCCAATCTCCATGGTCTTTTTCACAGGGTCGGTAGTGGTCCCGGCAAGGTCCGACACGATGGCTATCTGCTGACCTGTGAGATAGTTCACCAGCGAGCTTTTGCCATAGTTGCGACGGCCAAAAATACCTATATGGGGTTTCAGTTCATTGCCTCTCATCTGAAAATAACGCTTTTACTCACCTTTTATTGCCTCTCAAAATCAATTTTTGACAATGGGGGAATGAAGCCCTAATGCTTGCAGTTTCCCTCCTCCCCGCGTGCCGCAGGCTGACAACATTTGGGCAGGTCCTTGATAGCTCGGGGATTGGCGGCGTAATGCTCGGTGCGGACACCATTATCCGACAGAGCCTTTTCTATCTTTTCGGGAGTGGTCTTCTTGCTACGGTAAACCACGGTGACCTGCTTCTGCTCTTGGTTGAGGGTCCAACTCACCACCCCTTTCTCGTATGCCAAGGTGTTTTCAATGGTGGCATTCAACCCTTTGCAACAATAGCCAGGGATAGTTAACTGTACTGTCTTGGCATCGGCAGGCAGTTTCTTTTCCTGCGCTTTATTTTGAGCACTCACGCTGCCACCAATAGCAGCCAACAGAAGGGTCAATAGAATAAATCTTTTCATTTCCTCAATTATTTTATATCTTATTTTTCAAATATTTATCATCATTCCACATCGCTACCTCACGTTGTATCTAAACCCAACATAAAAAAGCCGTCCCATCAGCGGAGCATACACCACCGAGGCATCAAAGTGGGTTGTGAACGGCTGGTCGTAGCCAGCTATGGGGTGTTGCTGGGTGTAGTTGGTGAGATTTTCCACTCCCACATAAATCTCGCTGCGCTTCATCTTGCGGGTAATCTGTCCCAACATATAGATATAGGGTGTCGTATAGCCGTTGTGACTACTCACATTCAGGGGCAGCCTTTGAGGGCCGTTGAGCTGGGTGGTGAGGTCGAAACGCCACTTCTCGAAGGCGGTATGATAGGTGAGCACCAACAAGGCGCGCCACTTGCTGGTATAGGGCTTGTCCATCAGCACGCCGTGGTAGGTCGACTTGACATTGTTGAGCTTACCTGCCAGGGTAATCTCAAAGTTACGGATGGGCTCCACGTTCAAATCCACCTGTGCCACATCCGAAAAACTGCGTCCCTGAAGGTTATACAGCCACACCTGATTGGGGTCTTGGTCGTAGTCGGCCACCAGCTGGCTGACAAACTCGGTATGGTAAATGTCGGCGGTGATGCGCAGCTTGCGCTCGTCGCCAATCTCAAAAGTCTTGTTGAAGTTGATGCCCCCATTCCACGACTCCTCCAGGTCGATGGGCCCTGCAACATGGATGGTACGGCTCGAGGCCAGCATGCCTATGTTGTCTGCCACCACGTTAGCGGCACGAAAGCCTCGTCCCAAAGAAGCTCGAATGATGAAAGTCTCTATGGGTTCCCAACGCAAATGCAGGCGGGGGGTCAGCAAATGGCGGTGGAAGGCGCTGTTGTAGTCGTAACGGAGCCCCACCGTGGTGGTGAAAATGGTGCCCAGCTTCAGCGTGTATTCGCCAAAGAGGCCAGGCAGCAGTTCCGTCAGGCTTCCCCAACCCAGCGTGTCGTTGCTGAAAGGCTGACTGCCCAAATAAGGTTGGGAGTAAAGGTCTTCCCGCATATCGCTGTAGCGCATGGAGGCACCGCTGCTGATGTTGGAGAAAGCACCCACCTCGGCATCCACCAGCACGTTGGCATAAAGGTCGCCCTCACGTGAACGGTAGGTATTAAGGCCATAGAAAGACTCCTGCTGCGTATGCGATGCCGACAGCTGTGTGCCAATGCTCACCTTGTCGCTCAGCGACTTGCCATTCTTGGTGAAGACATGGATGCGGTCAATCGTGCCGCCAAAGCCGTAGATGCTATCGTTGCCACGCATCTCCTTGACAAAGCGCATGTCGCCCCCCAAGCGTTCATCATGTATGTAGTTGAAGAGCGTAATCGAACGGAAACCATTGTCGCCCTCATAGTACCAACGGTTCACCAGGTTCAGTTGTGTCTGCAAGGGGAAATCCCTGTATCCGTCGCGGCCGCCATGGCCGTCGTGTGGCAGATGGTCGGCCGAGAGGAAATGGTGGGCACCATAGAGGTATAGACCCGTAGAGAGGCGGTCGGAGAGCTGCCAATTGGTCTTGGCCGTCAATTCGCCCTTGCCGTCGCTGTTGCCGTAGAGATTCACCGTCAGGCGGTTGCCACGATGGGGCTTTTCATACTCCAGGTTGATGGTACCGGTGATACTTTCATAGCCGTTCTTCACCGTCCCTGCCCCCTTGCTCACCGCAATACTCTCCAACCATTGTCCCGGCACAAACCCCAAGCCATAGGGGGCCGCTATGCCCCTCAGCATGGGGATATTCTCCAGCATCATCTGGGAGTAAATGCCCGTGAGGCCGAGCAACTGTATCTGTTTGCTGCCTGAAACGGCATCGCTATAGCCCACCTCCACACTGGCTGAATTCTCAAAGCTCTCGCCAAGGTTGCAGCACGCCAACCCTTTCAGTCCGTCGGCGGTAATCACCTCGCTCTGTTCCACCGAACTGAGTTTCTGAAAACTGCGCTCGTGGTGACTGCGCACACGGACTTGGGGCAGGGTGCGAACGTTGCCCAATCCTGTGGTATCATGCTGCGCGCTGGCAGTTAGGGGCAAAAGTAGAAGCAACATAGCACCCCCTCTGGAGAGAGAAGGAGCGCGTAGGTATTGTAATATTGTATTCTTCATGCGATGCAGTTAAAATGAGCGACCGCCAAGGCTGTCAAAAATCGTTTTTTATAACGATTCTTTTTCTATATTATTGTTTATATCATTCATTTTTTTAACAGTTTCCTCAAATGGGATAACTTTTTTTTAGAGAAAAATAATACTTTTCGTGTAAGATTTTCGTTTGGGAAACGAATACCCTATGTAAGGTAGTTCGAAACAGAAGAGACAAAGATGACCTCAGAAGTGTTCAAAAAGATGATAGTGACCTATCAGCCCGACATGCAACGGATGGCAGAATCTGTCCTGCATGACCCTTACCTGTCCGAAGATGCCGTGCAGGAGGCCATGATTCAACTCTGGCAGCAGCGGAACCGGTTGGACTCTGAGCGAAACCTGAGAGCCTTGTGCGTCACCATGGCAAAAAGAAGGAGTATCGACCTGCTGCGCAAACAGCGTCCCTTCCAACTCATCGACGAAGAGGCATTGGAAATACCTGAGCCTACCCCCAACAACATCGAAGAGCGGTATCAAAAGGCGATGAAGATTATTGAAAGGCTACCCTCCATTCAGCAAAAGGCGCTGCTGATGAAATATGAGGAAGAGAAAAACACCGAAGAAATCACCCGCGAGTTGAACATAAGCTCGACAAACCTCTACACCATCCTCTCGCGTGCCTACGCAGCCCTCCGTGAGATGATGAAAAACGAAAAATAACGATTAATACCCAAAAGAAAATGAAAGACAACCCGATAGACCCCGAACTGCAAGACCTCCTGGCCTCTGTGACCGAACATGGCCGCAATCAGCGCCGTCAGCAAAAACTCCTGGCTCAAATAGACAAGATGGAAGCTGAAGAAATGCGTCTTCAAAAAAAACGCCGTCCTCTCTGGTGGGTTGCCACAACGGGCATTGCCGCCAGTATGCTACTTGTGTTAACCATTAAGCCTCAACAACAGCCACTCGTTGCCCATAATAACACAAGTCAGCCTTTGAGAATACAGCAAACTGATTCCATGGCAATTAAAGTCAATACCCCCTCTTCCCTAGCCTCTTCCGCACCCTCGGTTTCTGCACAAGCCAGAGTCAGCATGACTCAACTCCCCGCCGCAAATGGTCCGCAAACGATGCCCGAAAGCAACGCTGAATTATTGTCGGAGCCTACTGATAGCATGATAGTTACCACTCCTTCCTCAGTAGAGCTATTCGCCGACAACCTTGCCGACATCCCCACAGACATTACGGCTCCAACTTCCGACCGCCCCGTGATAAAAACCGTACGGGCAACATTAGGAACTGAAAGCCAAAGCACAGAATCACTACGCATCAAAAATGAGACCTTCGCCTTCAACCTCGCATTGGGCCCAAAAGAGGAGGAAGAAATGTCTCAGAATTCAAAATTCAAACCTTTAATAGTAAATAACTTATAGACCATGAAAAAAATAAGAACCCTACTCACTGGCTTGACCTTTTTGGCCACCTTGGGCAGCACAGCTCAAGCCCAGATAAAGTTGGAACATGTGATGGAATTCACGCAGCCCATCACCTACCTGACCGTCGAACCCGGCTACGACGTGCGCATCCTGCCTTCGGGCAACGACAGCAACTACGTCAACCTTATCTATTACTGCACCGAATTGATTCAAGAGCAAAACACCCTGCATGTTTTCGAGCGCGAAAACAACTGGCTGAAAATCAAACGTAACACAAATCTCTTAAAGTCAACAGTGGTGGAGGTCCGTCTTGCCCACCCCGATAAACTCCACTCCATCTATGTGAACGACTCGGCTCAGCTGACCATCGAGCACATCGAATTTGCTGCCGACTGCGAGATATTCATCGAACAGGACGCCCTGGTGAAGGGTGGCACCTGGCGGCAAAACAACAATAGTAAAACTGGCGACGGACTTTTCGTCAATCTTTCTCCCTACGCTCGGCTAGAGCTAGACTCATTGCTGACCAAGAAATTAGAGGTACGAATGTTCGACCACAGCCACATCAGCTACAACCACCTTGAGAGTCAGGACGCCCTCTTCCACCGCCACGCCACGGCAGAAGGCGGCCCCCTCACCAGCGACGAAAGCCGTCACATCAAAGTGAAAAAGATGAATGGATACGTCAATTATTTCGAGAACCACAACCAGTTGTCAATCAATTTCGGCGTCTCCTTCGGCAATATTCCTTTATTCAATAGTGCCCGCCACGGCTCGCCCTACAATATTGGTCAAACATACGGCATTCAGATGAATGCACAATTAAAAGACATTCCTTTAGCCAACCACTGGAGCCTCCATCGCGCACTGAATGTAAACGTGCAATGGGCCGACCTGCTGAGCTCTGTCAAGGCCGAAAACGGCACCCTGCAACAGGCTTTCTACCCAGGACAGTCCGTGGTGCAGCACATGCGGTCCACCTCCATCGGCCTCAAATTCATGCTCAACTACTCCCTCATCGGTCGCCGGCCTGCCTCTCCCCTACCCGATGCCATTCCCCAAAGCGGCAAATGGATTAAGAACCTGAAGGTTGGCTTCGGTCTCATGCCCATGTACGTCACTGAAAACAAGCTCATCACCCGCACCCTCGACGACAACAACCATTGGAAAATCGGCCGCGAGAAGGTCGACGTGCTCAACCCCTTTCAGGTCCGTGCCCTGTTCAAATTCAGCCCCTACATTCCTCTGTTAGGCCGCTACAGCGTTGACCTCTATGTCGACCTTCTGCCCACCTACAAGCGCGGCATCGGCATGGACGGTTTCCACCAGATGGGCATCAGCCTGAATTTTTAATCATCCTCATTTTTTAAGCCACACTTATTGTCGTAACTGCAAATATACAAATAATTCGTATATTTGCAGTTACGACAATATGTCTCAAAATACGTGCATTTATTTTATTATCAATAATTTAAAAAGAAATGAAACAATTTAGATTCCTCGCTTTCTTTGTGGCTGCCATCCTAATGCTCACCGCATGCAACCAGTCGAACACCCCAACCGACACCACCGCCAACACCGACAACATCTACCAATTCAACGTAGTCGACGGCAATGGCGACACCGTTAGCCTTTCAGCTTTCGAAAACAAAGTGCTGCTGGTTGTCAATACCGCTACCCAATGTGGCTTCACGCCCCAATATGCCGACCTCCAGAATCTCTACGACACCTACCGCGACCGTGGATTGGAAATCCTCGACTTCCCCTGCAACCAGTTTGGCGAACAGGCCCCCGGCACCATCCAGGAGATTCACGCTTTCTGCACCGGCACGTTCGGCACCACCTTCCCCCAGATGGCTAAGATTGAGGTGAACGGCGAGCAGGCCATCCCCCTATACTGCTGGCTCAAGGAGAAAGCTCCTTTTGGCGGCTTCGACACCACCGACCCTCGTGGAGCCTACCTGCATGCCGCCTTCTTGGCGCAGGACAGCCTCTATGCCCAGAACCCCGACATCAAATGGAACTTCACCAAATTCCTTATCGACCGCCAAGGCAACGTGGTATGTCGCTTTGAGCCCACCGCAAAAATCGAAGAGATATCCGCAGCCATTGAAAGTCTGCTCTAACATCACTCATCAATGGCCTTGAACACCCCTTCCAACGCCCATGGCATGACCGTGCGTCAGGCCCAGATGGATGAGATTCCCCGCATACTGGAGCTCATCGACCATTCCCGCTCCATCATGCGACAAAACGGCAACCACTCCCAATGGGTGGGCTATCCGGGTGCCGACTTGATTGGTGAGGACATCCAGCACGGCATCGGACATGTGATTGTCGCAGAAGAGACCCCCGTGGGCTATTTTGCCCTATTGCGGACACAAGAGCCTACCTACGAATACATAGAGGATGGCCATTGGCTCGACGACACCACCCCCTATGGCACCATCCACCGCCTGGCATGTGCCCCCGGTGTGCACGGCATCGCTCTCACCGCCTTCGCCTGGAGCGAACAACAGTTCCCCTCTATCCGAGTTGACACCCATCGCGACAACCTCATCATGCTACACCTGGTGAACCAGTTGGGCTACTGCCGCTGCGGAGTGGTATATATGCGCGACGGATCGCCCCGCGAGGCTTTCCAAAAGATGATGTACCCCATGGTAAATGCCGAGTTGAAAGCATATATTGAGCGCGAAATCCTGCCCTGCTACCATCATTTCGACTCCGCCCACCAGCTCGACCATATCCTCACCGTGATGGCGCAAAGCATGGAACTTGCGCACCACTATCCCGAGCTCAACCCCGACATGGTATACACCATCGCCGCCTATCACGACACCGGCATCGTTGAGGGACGCGAACGCCACCACCTGGTGTCGGGCCGCATCATGCGCCAAGACCCCGAGCTGCCCCAATGGTTCACCCCCGACCAAATCGAAACCATGGCACAAGCTGTGGAAGACCACCGCGCCTCCGCCACAAGCCAACCGCGCAGCCTTTACGGCAAACTGGTCGCCGAGGCCGACCGCGACATCCAGCCGCTCAACATCATCCGCCGCACCGTCCAATACGGCCTCTCCCACTACCCCCAATTGGACAAGGAGGGCCATTGGCAACGCACCCTGCAGCACCTGGGCGAAAAATACGGCCGCAACGGTTACCTTAAGTTCTACATCCCCGAGTCGCGCAACCGCGCCCAAATGGAGCGTCTCTGGCAACTCATGGAGGACCCCACCCTGCTGAGGGAGACTTTCGAGAAAATCTATCAGCAAGAGTGCAGCCCCAACAAACATAATAACTAAACTCTATTATTATTAAACATACCCTATCATGAACACAGTACTTATCATCGGAGCCATCATCCTCATCCTCATCGGCATCGTGGGTTCTGTCGTACCCGGGCTTGCCGGACCTCCCTTCAGTTGGGCAGGACTGCTGTTGCTGGGACTCTCCACGGCGGCCGACTACTCCCTTACCTTCCTCATCATCACGGCGGTGGTGGCCGTTATCATCACCATCATGGATTATGTGGTGCCCTCCCTAAGCACCAAGAAACACGGCGGCAGCAAAGCCGGCGTGTGGGGCTGCAATATCGGGCTCATCATCTCCATCGTCGGACTTCCTTTTGGTCCCCAAGGAATCATAGGAGTGATCTTCTGGCCCTTTGTGGGAGCCTTGGTGGGCGAGCTCCTAGGGGGTAAGAAAAGTCGCGAGGCCCTCCGCGCCGCCTGGGGTGCCTTCGTAGGGTTTCTCTGTGGCACCGGCCTCAAGCTGGCATACGCCCTTGTCTGCGCCTTCTTCGTGGTAAAAGACCTAATCAGTTAATCGTTAGTTGTTTCGGAGGGAACTTGACTGAAACGCCCCGAAAGGGCCTCAACTCATTTCTTCCAATAGTCAAACGACAAGTCATCAAACCCAAATCGGTCATTAGGGTTTATGGCAGATTAGTATTTGTTTCGAACAGGTTGGTCACATCGCTGGCGAAGACATAGCGGGCTATGGCGAGACAGGGATGTGGACAAGATGCCGAAAAAAATGCTGATATGGCAAAAACAGACAAAAGAAATGGAGAAAATATATAAAGTCGGTCTAATTACCGATTTGGGTTAAATACTCCCTAAATAAATTACGGTAGCCCCATAGGACTACCGTAATTTCTATTGTAAGACATATAAAATCAACTGACAACTGCCTTTCCTGACACTACTTGGTCAAGTAGCGGGAAATGACATCATCAGGATTGATGGGATTGTAGTTGGTCGTGTGCATGTTGATGTAGTCGACATCGATATAGGTGGTCTCATCCTCATCAAGGCCAATAGGGTCGGCGGTGTACCATTCTATGATACGGTTGCCCACCATGCCTTCGCAGCCAATGATGACGAAGTCGGTGCCGGCACGGGAGACCAGTTCGATGGTTTCACCGTCACGGATGTCCTTTATTTCCTGTCTGCCCATCAGGGTGTTGGAGTAGGAATACTCAAAGACGGTAAGGTTGGCAAAAGAGGTGAGGTCGTCATAATAGGTGATGACATACGTTGACTCCTTGGTGCAGGAAGCGAATGCCAGGGAGCAGATAGCCACAAGGGCGAGAATCATTTTCTTCATAAGGGTATGCTGTTTTTGGGGTTTTACAAAAATCATTCTCCATCTATCTGGATGAAGGAATGTACAGGTGCAATAGCGTTGATGCGGTCGTGATCGTAGAGGTTGGGAAACTCCACAAGGAAGAGGAACTCCTTAACCTTGACCTTATACTGCTTGTCGCCAACTGTCACCACCTCGCGGTTGAGCTGCTCGGCAATGCCGCAGGCCGTGCCACCCGTAGCCAGGATGTCATCGAAGAAAGTGAGATTGATGGTGTCGCCCTCGGGCACACAGCTGGCCAGGTCAGAAAGGCGGTAATAGACATGGTCAGGACCATACTCCTTCATGATTTCCACTCCGCGGAGGTCGCCCTGACTGAACGGGAGCTTGCCTTTCTTGCGGATGGCCACCAGCTTCTGCACCATGGTGGAGCGAGTAAGCAGGGGCGCTGCGAAAAGAAAACCACGGGCCTCAACGGTGATGATATTGGGGCAATGGGCGTGGGCATCGATATCGGCAATCAGCTGATTGAAAGCCTCCTTGTTGGTAAGGAAAGGCAACACGTCGATGAAGTCGATTCCCTTCTTGGGAAAGTCGGGGAAATGGTTTATAACGTCAAGATAATTCATCACTTTTTCCTTATTAGGGGCTAACGCATATTGCTCAAGCCCTCGTTTAAATAATTGATAAACTGCTGCACGTCGCGGTCATACTTGTAATTCTCCTTGGTGAGGGTGTTGCCGTCGCCATCGATGATGACATAGTAGGGCTGTGCATTCATGTTGTACATGCTCTTCTCGTAATAGAGGTTGCGCTGGCCCAAAGTCTTCAGCACTTTGCCACGGTCGTCGGTAACCCATTCGTCCTCGGGCAACTCAATGGTACGCTCGTCAACAAACAGCTCACACAGCACATATTTCTGCGTAAGGATGTCTTTCACCTCCTTGTCTGCCCAAACATAGTGTTCCATCTCGCGGCAGTTGGCGCAGGTGTGGCCGGTAAAGTCGATGAAAACCGGCTTGCCCACCTGCTTGGCATAGGCCTTGGCCTCCTCCAGGTCATAGAAGCCCTGGTAGCCAACGGGTGAATGGAGCTTGTCGGCATACTTGCGGTCGGCCGGTATGGAGGACATGCCTTGGGCACTACCATCATACACCACCGTGGAGGCATTTTCCTCTATGCTGCGCTCAATATTGAAGTCCTGAGTGGTCATGGGAGGCAATAAACCGCTGATGGCCTTGAGGGGAGCACCCCACAGGCCCGGAATCATATACACCACGAAGGCCAAGTCGAGTATGGCCAAGAAAAGGCGGATCACGCCGACATGCTGCATGTCGTCGTCGCCCTTGAATTTGAGCTTGCCCAGCAGGTAAAAGCCCAGCAGGCCGAAGATGACAATCCAAAGAGCCAAATAGGTCTCGCGGTCGAGCAGACCCCAGTGGCAGTATTGGTCAGCCATCGAGAGGAACTTGAGGCCGAAAGCCAGCTCCAAGAAGGCAAAGACCACCTTTACGGTATTGAGCCAACTGCCTGATTTCATGTTCTTGAGCACCGAGGGGAACATGGCCAACAAAGTGAAGGGCAGGGCAAAACCAATGCCGAAGCCCAGCATGGTAAGGAGCGACACCATGCGGTTGGTGCTGCTGGTGGTGAGCTCAACGAGGGCGGCACCCAAGATAGGACCGGTGCAGCTGAAAGAGACCAACACAGTGGTGAGGGCAATGAAGAAGGGGGCAAAGAAGCCGCCTTTGTCGGCCTGTTCGTCAGACTTGTTGATCCACTTTTCGGGCATCTTGATCTCGAAGAGGCCAAAGAAGCTAAGGGAGAAGATGAAGAATATGATAAAGAAAATGAGGTTGGGCAGCCAATGAGTACCAATGAAATAGAGAGCTTCAGGTCCAAAGGCAAGGGCCAGGATGGCACCCAATATGGCAAAAAGGAAGAC
This sequence comes from Bacteroidales bacterium, assembly GCA_016280915.1. Taxonomy (GTDB): domain Bacteria; phylum Bacteroidota; class Bacteroidia; order Bacteroidales; family P3; genus Colimorpha. The sequence continues at coordinate 125,936 of JAEEHQ010000036.1, read as the reverse complement.
GATGGAGAAGCCAAAAGCCCAGGCCTGACGGCGCGACTTGCGCTTGTCGTCGGTTGAGTTCATAAAGAAATTCACCGTCATGGGTATCATGGGGAAGACACAGGGGGTGAACATGGTGACGATGCCACCCGAAAGGGCCCAGAGGAAGATGACCAAGAGCGAACGGTCTTTTTTCTCGCTTTTGGTAGCCTCGGGGGCAGCGGCAGCCACGGTGGTGTCGGGAGCGGCAACGGGGGTCTCAAGGGCAGCGACAGCCTCTTCAGAGTCCTGTTCCTGCTGCACGGCGGCAGCCACGGCAGTCTCGTCGACAGGGGCGGCAGCACCCTTCACCGAGAAAGTAAAATCGCGGTCCTCAGGGGCAATGCAGCTACCGTCGTTGCAGAGCTGATAGCCAAAAATGCCGCTGACTTTGAAATCTTTCTTCGAGAGACGCACAATCTTCTGACGGAAAGTCACCTTGCCACTAAAAGAGCGCACGATGCAGTTGAAGACATCGTCCATCTCCTCGTGGGGTTTGGGTTCCTTTACGCCTCCCACCAGCTTGTAGTCGGCAGACTCCTTAAAATCAAAATAGATAGCCAACGGCCCGTTCGGGTCGGTGTGCTGCGAATAGAGGTGCCAGCCATTCTCTAACTGGGCGGTGAAAACCAACTCCGACTCGGTCTCGCTGAGGTCGTTGACTTTAAAAGTCCACTTAACGGGGTCGATAATTTGGGCAAAGCCCGCCAGGGTCATGCTCAAAAGGAGCAAAAGAGTAGCAAGTTTTTTCATCTTGGTATCGATATTGTATTGTTTATTATTTCAGCGTGAATTTAACGTTGCGGGTGCCCAGAGCCGTCTTGACGCGGACGGTGTAGGTGCCTTTTTTCATCTTAGAAATATTGATATGGGTGTTGTTGCGATACTTGGGCACGGTGCGCACTTTGTCGCCTTTGCTGTTGATGAAGGTCACCTCGGCCATCTCGCTGGTCATGGAGATAGTGAGGGTTCCTTCCTCGAGGTTGGGAGTGAGCTTGATGCGTTCCTCAGCAACTTCGTCGCTGTTGATGTCAACACCTTTCTTGCCACTCTTGCCCTTGGCTTTGGGAGATGCGTCGGGATTGTCGGCATCGGACAGTTGGCTGTCGGCCAGCAGGGTGGAGTCGACCGCTGCCGACGGGTCAGGCATGGTATAGCCCGAAAGGCAGTAGAGTCCCCGCTCGTCGGTGCCTATCCAGATGTCGCCACGCCGGTCGATGGTGATGTTCTGGAACATACATTGCGGCAGTTTGTCACCCGCACGAAAGGTGTCCCAGCGGTCCTTGCAGTCGAACACCGCCACACCGCCCTCGGTGGCCATCCATAGATGCCCTTCGCGGTCGAAAACCAGGTCGTTGATTTGGTTGCCGGGAATGGGGCAGTTGTCGATATTGAATATTTTCCATTGCTCGCCATCAAAACGGGCCAAGCCGTTGAGGGTGCCAATCCACTTGACGTTATCTTTGTCGATGGCCAGCGAGAGGCAGATATTGTGGGGAAGCTTTGAATTCTTAGTGGTATAAGAGGTCCAGCGGCGACCGTCATAGACGCAGAGACCGTCGTTGGTTCCCACCCATTTGCGGTCGCGGTTGTCGATGACCACGCGGAGGATGAAATCGGAGAGGAGCTCGCTCTCCGAGGCGGTGAACTTGTACCAATTGTAGCCATCATACTGCACCAACCCGCTCAGCGTAACGCCAATCCACTTGGTACCGGTGTGGTCAATTGCGATGTCGCGTATATATTTCATGTTCAGTCGCCTTGTCTCCTCGGCATGTTCGTACCACTTGCCGTCGTTAAACTCAATAACGCCATAGTCGTCGGTGCCAATCCAGAGGGTGTTGCCATCAGCCACCAAGCAGTTGACAAACTGGTCTTTGAGTTTCTCGTTGAAGTCGGCAAAGTCGGTCCACACCCCATCCTTGAAGCGGTTGAGACCCTGGGTGGTACCTACCCAGAGGTTGCCACGGTTGTCGGAGGCCACAGCCAATATGTTGTCGCCGTTGATGTTCGAGTTCTTGGGGTTGTAGTAGGTCCATTTCTGTGCCATCAGCGGAATCGACAGCAGCAGGAGGAGGGTATATAGGATAGGTTTCTTCATAATCAGGTCTTGTGTTTTTCTTTCTTGGCAGCAGGGAACAGGATATTGTTGAGGATGAGGCGGTAGCCAGGCGAATTGGGATAGAGCGAGAGGTCGGTGGGTGGGTCACCCACAAAATGGCGGTAGTCTTCGGGGTCGTGACCTCCCAGGAAGGTCCAAGTGCCCTTGCCATACTCTCCATGCAGATAGCGCACCTCGCCCAAGGCTTTGTTTTCTGCCAGGATGACGGCAGAACTCTTGACGCACTCGCGGCGGAAAGCGGTTGTCTGCCCCATGAAACCATGGATGATGCGGCTGTGGTTCTGCGTGAGCATCGTGGGCACCCAATCCCATTTGGCGGAAAAGTCAAAGAGGGTGAAGAAGTCATTCTTCTCGTTCACATGCTTCATGCGGGCACGGTCGTCGACATCGATGGTAGAAATTTCGTATTCGTTGGGATTGGTACTGATTCGGAAGTCCTTGAAGGCAAAAGTCTTGCCGTAATCAAGCTGGCTCTGTGCGTCGGGCTGCATGGGGTCGCCATCGAACATCACGTCGCAGATGTCCACTCCCTCGGCGGCCAACGCCACGTCGTAGCTGTCCGGAGCCGAGCACATGGCAAAAAGAAAGCCTCCGCCCATCACAAAGTCGCGTATCTTGTGGGCCACAGCCAGCTTGAGCTGACTGACTTTGCTAAAACCCAACTTGTTGGCCATAGACTCCTGAGCGCGAACGTCCTCAATGTACCATTGCTGGTTACGATAATTGGCCCAGAATTTGCCATACTGCCCCGTGAAGTCCTCATGGTGCAGATGCAGCCAGTCATAGGTGGGCAACACGCCAGCCATGACCTCCTCGTCATAAACCACATCGTAGGGTATCTCGGCGTAGGTGAGCACCAGCGTGACGGCATCGTCCCACGGCAATTTGTTCTTGGGAGAATAGACAGCCACCTTGGGGGCCTTCTGCAGCCTCACGGCATCCATGTTCACCCCAGGGTCAGCAATCTGGGAAAGAATGGCCGACGACTGCCCATCGGCAATGGCCTCGGCAGTCACACCCCTCAGCCGACATTCACGTTCCAATACATCGGCATATTTCATCATAAAGCTGCCCCCTCGGTAGTTGAGCAACCAAGTCACCTCCACCTCGCGTTGCAACGCCCAGAAGGCAACGCCATAGGCCTTGAGATGATTCTTCTGAGCATCATCCATGGGGATTAACAGGTAGCTGGCATACGACGGCATCAGTCCCACCCAGCAAAACAGCATTATGAGCACAATTTTTTTCATGCAAAGGATAATAACGTGCACAACAAAAAAATATTGTGCCTGCCATTATTTTTAATTGTAGTAGATTCAACCCTTATGTGCCCTGCGCTATCTAACCACCACCTGGCGAGTGGCCATGCCTGCATCCGTCAGCACCTTCACCAGATAGACACCCTTGGCAAGGTCGCCCAGCTCCACAACAACGGTCTTGTCGACACCCTGTTGCTGGCGCACCACCTGACCGAGACTGTTAAGCATCACCACCGACTTGATGGAATGGTCGGCCTGCACAAAGAGGCGGTTGGAAGCAGGGTTGGGATAGACCCTCATCTGGCAGCCGGCATCCGTTTCGCCAATCGACAGGAGTTTATTCAAGTAGTCACTTTCGGCACCATTCAGCACTTTGCGGTTGTTGATGTCGCCCTCATCGTAGTTGGTGACCAAGGCAACAATGCGGCAGTTCTTATAAACAAAGTCCTCGGGAAGGGTGTAGTCGATGGTGTAGGAAAAATTGTGGTTGCTGCCCTCCACGGTGAGGGGGTCGCCCCAGATGTCGGTAATGGCGGCACGCACGGCATCCAGATGATAAATATTACCACTAACACCGTATGCATCAGACTGATACATATATATGCTATCCTCCACCACATAGACGTTGATGCGGGTGTTGGGGCCGAAGGACTCATCGCCAAAACGACCCTCAACAACACCCGAAAGATGACGGGTGTCGGCATTATAGGCCACTTCGGGCGTATATACCTTGCAGGTGGTCTCCACCTCGCGGGCCTGACCCACCCAACGGCGTATCTCCGAAGCCTGCCCCACACCAGTCACGGGACCTGGTTTGCTGGTATCGAAGCGCGTGCGGTCCACCATCAAGGCGGGTGCATAGGTACTTCCCCCGTAGAAAGCCAGATAAGCCGTAGCCACCTCGTTGGTGAGGTTGTCGGTGCCAAAGCCGGCATGGTACTTGATCCAAATCAAGTTGTTCGCATTATCAACAGCATTCTGGATGTGTTCTGTGCCAATAGGACAATACTGGCAGGCACCTGTGGTAAACTGTTCCAACACGACCTTGCGGGTGAAAGTCTGCTTGCTGTCCTGAGCCCAAGATTGCATCGCAAAAAAGGCCAATACTAAAATGACTATTTGTTTATTTTTCATATTAAATATTGTATTTGAATTACTTATAAATATAAACCAACAAAAAAAATATCATATCTATGGTGCAAAAATACATTTTCTTTTCCCAATACAAAAGCTCTGAAAGTTTTTTTAAGAAAAAAACTGAAACACGCGCGCTCAAGAGCATTTTTTTGATAAGTTGATTCGCCCGGAGACAACCGTTTCTCCGTCATTCCTTCGTTGTTTGTTCATGGGCGAGCGAACAAAGAGCGAACTTATCTACAGGCTACAGCCCACCCCCATCCTACCCCTTCGTTGTCGCACGACATACATCTTGAGTTCTCGTCGTGTGCACGACATTTGCGTCAGATAGCCTTAACAAGAATGGATAATTGGCCCTGGTTACCGCCCATTTGGGCGACAAAAATGGCCATTTGGCCACAAGATTCCTTCCAAATGAGGGTGGAATATTGAAACTCAACGCCGCTAAAATGTGCTCCTAAGACGGGAAAAAGCATCGGAACAAGGGGTTTTTGCCCGTCTTTTGGGGTCTATGAAAGGAGAATTTGGATGCATTCTGTCCTCTTTTCGAGGTTAGGCATCTCAGGGGACTTGTTCTTGATTATATCGTATTTTATTGTTTTATTGCTTTTTAGGAAAATAATAAGAATCTTTTTTCTGCCTTTTTGTGACAGTTACAGTTGTGACAGTTGATTTTTTGAGGGGTATGTTTTTTCATTTTTCTTATATATAGTATTAATTATTAATTAGTTATATATTATAAGAGGCGTTTTTGATACCCCTTATTTTTATCTGTCACAACTGTAACTGTCACACGCTTGGGGCATCTTTACCCTAATTTCGGTCGACAGGGGGTGCGATTATTTCCACTTGTTTTTTCCCCTATGAGGCCCTTGAGCGCCCTGAAGGGGTCGTTGCCCCAGGACGGGTTTCTTCAGCCTCTTGTCGTGAGCACGACATTTGCGTCAGATAGCCTTAACAAGAATGGATAATTGGCCCTGGTTACCGCCCATTTTGGCGACAAAAATGGCCATTTGGCCACAAAGTTCTATCTAATGAGGTCGAGATGCTGAATTTAAAAAACACCCACATGGTTGCCAAATAGGGTAAAAAATATCGTAATAAGGAGAAAAAGCATAGTTTTTGAGGCCTGGGAGGGGATAATTCGAATGCATTCTGTCCCTTTGCCGAGGGTCGGCATCTTGGGAGCGGTCTTATTGTTAATATAGTATTTTATTGTGTTTTTGCTTTTTAGGAGAATAATGAAACATAAATTTTAACATTATCTTCCAAAAGACAGTTTAGACAATTCATTTTTTGGGTATTCCAACTTCTCTAATTATCTATATAATTAATTATATATTAATTAGTTATATATAATATAAAGGGGATTTGGTATGCCATTTTTTAATTGGAAGAACTGTCTATTGGAAGAACGGGGCATCTTACTTGACCTATTTCCCCTATGAGGCCCGTGAGCGCTCAGAAGGGTTCGTTGCCCCAGGACGGGTTTCTTCAGCCCCATGTCGTGTACATGACATAGCTGTGTGCATGACATTAGTAACAGATAGCCTTTATCAAGATTGGTCAATTGGCCCTTGTTGCCGCAGGAATCGGCCATCCAAGTGGCCATTTGACCACAAGGTCCCTTCCACAAAGGTACGGATGCTGAAATTCAGAACCGCTTATGTGAGTGCCATCGACCGAGAAAAGCATCATAACGAGGGGTTCAGGCATGTCTTTTGAGGCCTGTGAGAAGAGAATTTGGATGCATTCTGTCCCTCTTCCGAAAGGTCAGCATCTTGGGAGCTGTTGTTGTTGCAATGTCGTACATATTGACATTCTGCTTTTTAGGTGAATTTATAGAGAGCCGAGCGTTTCAGTTTCAGTTGTTTCTGTTGTTTTTGGGAGGGATCCAATTTCTATCCTCCTAATAATAAGAAAAAAGGGGATTGAAAAAAATCTGACCCTCTGAAATCGAACTGAAACTGAAACAACAGAAACGCTCGGGTCATTGGTCACTTTACTTTTTTGAGCCTTTCCTTCCTAAACATCTTTCCAAGTGAGGTCGTGATGCAATAATTCAATACAACTATTAGGTACTCACAGAATAGGGGGCATCGGGGCGAAAGGGTCGCACATGTCTTTTAGTACCAGCAAGATGTGGATTTTGTGACTGAGGAGCAAAGGGTGTGAATAAAAATTTAAAATCTTTTAGACAAATAAATACGTTCAAATCAAAAAAAAAATGTATTTTTGCAACTTGTAATGATAAAAAAAGAATACAAAATAAAGTTCTAACTAATTAATAATCAAAGCCGATGGGTCTGATGGCTAATAACGAGACAAAAAAATAGATGAAAAAAATTTTATTCGTTGCATTGGCTCTGCTTTTGGGCACCGTTGTTTCCGCTCAGAACAAATATGAGCGCCTTGTAAAGGAAAACAAAAGCATTGTCGACCTCACCGCTAAGGATGCTATTGACAATATTCAATGGGGTCACATCAGCACTCCTTTCACCGCTACCGACGTCTATGGCAACACCGTTAGCCTGCAGAGCTACCTCGATGCCGGCAAATGCGTCGTCATCGACTACAGCTGCACCTGGTGCGGTCCCTGCTGGAACATGCACAACAGCGGCCTTCTGGAGCAGATTGACGCCCTCGAAGACATCCAGGTAATCTGGGTTGAGTGCGAAAGCAGCAACACCACCGCTCAGATCTTCGGACCCGCGGGTGGCAGCACCTACGGCGATTTAACCTATGGCGACTGGACTCACACCGCAAACGGCGACTCCATTGAGTACCCCATCATCGACGATGACGCTGATGGAACCTGCATGAACACCTGCCTCAGCCTCTACCAGGGCTATGTCCCCACCCTTTTCTTCATCACTCCTGAAGGTTACTTCTGCGACCTCAATATCGCTAACGAATTAGTCGCTTACAGCAATGTCGCTGGTTCCATGGCCAACATCCAGGCCCTCCTCTCCCGCTATCCCCGTTCCGGCCAGGCTCCCATTGTCAGCATCAATGGCCCCGCTTCCGCCATCGCCGGCACCCAGGTGAACTTCACCTGCAATGTGACCAGCGTTGACGCTATCACCGGTTACAGCTGGACTTTCGAAGGCGGCAACCCCGCTTCCGCTTCCTCAGAGACCGCTTCCAGCACCTGGAATAATGATGGTACCTATACTGTGACCCTGGCTGTCACCAACACCACCGGTACCACCACCGCCACCACCACCATCAACATTTTCAACTGCAATGCTCAGAGCCTGCCCTTCACCTGCGGCTTCGAAGCCAACGATGACATGGGTTGCTGGAGCAACATCGACAACGATGGCGACGGTTACGGTTGGTACAATATCTCCGATGTCTTCTCAGGAGTGAGCGGCCACACTGGCTCTGGCGCTATGGGTTCTGCTTCCTACATCAACAACATTGGTGTTCTCAACCCCGACAACTACCTGATTTCTCCTGAAATTATTATCCCCGCTGAAGGTGCTACCCTCAACTACTATGTGGGTGCTGTCGACAGTAACTACTACACCGAGAACTACAGCGTGCTCGTTTCCACCACTGGCAGCAGCCCCGCCGACTTCACCAACACCCTTTTCACCGGCACCCTCACCTCTCATCATTACACCCTGAAGAGCATGAGCCTCTCAGCTTTCGCTGGTCAGACCATCCGCATCGCCTTCCGTCACCACAACAGCACCGATGTGTACTGGATGCTCATTGACGACGTTGAGGTGATTGCTGGCAACCACGCTGGTATCAACAACGCTAACGAGATTTCTGTTGACCTCTATCCTAACCCCACCACCAGTGTTCTGAACATTGAAGCTGAGGGCGTTCAGGAAGTCAGCGTTATCGACATCAACGGCCGCACCGTTATGACCGAGAAGAACGTGAATGCTATCAACATGAGCAACCTCGCTAATGGCATCTACTACGTCCGCGTGATCACCAACAACGGTGTCTCCTCTCAGAAGATTGTCAAGAAATAACTTTTCTTGCAAGTCATAGCATGAAGAGCCTGCGCAAGCGGGCTCTTTTTTTTTGTTGGGTTCCGTTTTTTTTGTTGGTTAATGACAGAAAAATTGTATCTTTGCATTTCAAAAAAAAACTAAATGAGCCCACACACACACATCATGTCAATAAACTATAAACTTTAAACTTTAAACTCTAAACTTTAAACTCTAAACTCTAAACTTTAAACTCTAAACTTTCAATAAACTATAAACAATAAACTATAAACAATAATGTCCTACGCTTCCACCATCGCCGAGCAACTCAACCTCGGCACTCGTCAGGTCGAGAAAACCATCGAACTACTTGAACAAGGGGCAACGGTGCCTTTCATAGCCCGTTACCGCAAAGAGGCCACAGGCAGTTTGAACGAGGTGCAGATTACCACCATCCGCGACCTGCTGCTCCGTCTCAAAGAGTTGGACAAACGGCGTGAGGCCATCCTCTCCTCTGTCAACGAGCAAGGCAAGCTGACTCCCGAGTTGGAGAAACAAATCCTTGCCGCTACCAATATGACGGAGTTGGAAGACCTATATCTCCCCTATAAACCCAAACGCCGCACCCGTGCCACCATGGCCGTGGAGCGAGGATTGGAGCCGCTGGCCAATGAGATACAGAAACAATACTCCTGCCACCTCGACCAGTTGGCCGAGAAATACATCAACCCCGAGAAGGGGGTGAACACCATCGACGATGCCTTGGCAGGTGCCCGCGACATCATAGCTGAGCGTGTCAGCGAGAACGCTCAGGCCCGCAACAAAGTGCGCAACCTCTTCCGCCGGAGTGCCATGCTCTCCTCCAAGGTGGTGAAAAACAAAGAGGAGGAAGGCGGCAAATTCGAGTCGTGGTTTGACTGGAAAGAGAACGCCATGCGGGCCCCGTCGCACCGCATCCTTGCCCTCTTTAGGGGTGAGGAAGAGGGCGTGCTGCGTGTGCATGTGATGCCCGAGAGCGACGACCCCGCCTACGAGACGCTGGAACGCCAATTCGTGAGTGGTCGCTACGACTCTTCCGAACAGGTTCGTATGGCCGTCCGCGATGGCTATAAACGGCTTCTGGCTCCTTCCATAGAGACCGAATTTTACAATCTGCTGAAAGAAAAGGCCGACAAAGAGGCCATCCGCGTCTTTGCCGAGAACCTGCGCCAACTGCTACTGGCACCCCCTTTTGGGCAGAAACGCATCCTGGCCATCGACCCCGGCTTCCGCACAGGCTGCAAGACGGTCTGCCTGGATGCTCAAGGACAGCTGTTGCACAATGAGACCATCTACCCGTTCACCTCTGTGCGCGAAGAGCGTGCCGCCATTGCCAAGCTGGAGGCCCTAGTGGAAGCCTTCCACATCGAGGCCATCGCCATCGGCAACGGCACGGCAGGCCGCGAAACCGAAGAGGTGGTGAAACGATGCCATTTCAAAGGTAAACTTATTGCCGTCATGGTGAGCGAGAACGGGGCCTCGGTTTACAGCGCCTCAGACGTGGCACGCCGCGAGTTTCCCGACTATGATGTCACCGTGCGTGGTGCCGTTAGTATCGGCCGTCGGTTGATGGACCCGCTGAGCGAGCTGGTGAAGATTGACCCCAAGAGCATCGGAGTGGGTCAGTATCAGCACGATGTCAACCAGAAGATGCTGCAAGAAAGCCTTGAAGACGTGGTGGTGAGCTGCGTCAACAGCGTGGGCGTGGAACTGAACACCGCCAGCCGCGAGCTGCTGAGCTACGTCAGCGGCATTGGTCCGGCTTTGGCCGACAAGATTGTGGAATACCGCAACCAAGAGGGCCCTTTCGAGTCGCGCAGCGAACTCAAAAAGGTGGAGCGTTTGGGCGACAAAGCCTTTGAGCAATGTGCGGGCTTCCTGCGTGTGCGCGAAAGCGACAATCCGTTGGACCGCAGCGCCGTTCACCCCGAACGCTATGCCTTGGTGGAGAGAATGGCCAAAGATGCCGGCACCACCGTCGAGCAGCTGATGGCCAGCAAGGAGTTGCGACAGAAAATAAAGATAGAGAAATACGTTACCGCCGATTGCGGCCTGCCCACCCTGCAGGATATCATGAAAGAGCTGGACAAGCCAGGACTGGACCCCCGCGCCCGTTTTGAGGTCTTTGAGTTTGACAAGAATGTAACCCGTCTCGAAGACTTGAAGGAGGGTATGATACTACCGGGTATCGTCACCAATATTACTGCCTTTGGCGCCTTTGTGGATGTGGGCGTGCATCAGGACGGGCTGGTGCATATCAGCCAACTGGCCAACCGCCGCGTGGCTGACCCCAACGAAGTGGTTCACCTGCATCAGCACGTGAAAGTGAAAGTGATAGAGGTAGACCTGAGGAGACACCGGATATCGCTCTCGATGAAACTGTAAAGCATTATCCCAAATCGGTCATTAGGCTGACTTCTTTATTAATTTTAGGTTTTTAAAGTCTTTTTGGCCATCTCAGCATTTCTTCCGGCATCTCGACCATATCCCTGTCTCGTCGTAGCTTTGTTCTCCGCTTCGCTATCGAAACCATCCACTGGATGCTTTCTTCACGCCGTCGCCAGCGATGTGGCCAATCTGCTCGAAATAAATACTAATCTGGCACAAACCCTTATGACCGATTTGGGATTATTCACCCAATCGTTGCAATTGAATTGTTAGAGGGGATAGATTCGACAGATTTATTATTCTATCGTTTCTATCCCCTCTCAATATAGATTACAATACTAGCTCTCTACAACGCCCATATCACTAAGCCGGAGCAGATGATAATGCCCGTAATGAGGAGGTCGATGAGACAGAAGCCCATAATGTCTTTGGCATCGAGTTTGGCAATGGCAAGGGCAGGGATGGCCCAGAAGGGCTGGATAAGATTGGTCCATGCGTCGCCCCATGCGATGGCTGTGCCTGTCAGACCCGGATCAACACCAAGGTCGGCACCGGCAGCAAACATGATGGGGGCCTGGATGGCCCAGTGGCCACCACCCGAAGGTACAAACATATTCAGCACGGCAGCACAGATAAAGGTCAGCAAAGGATAGGTGGTAGGTGTGGAAATGGAGATGCAGGCATTGCTGATGACTGTGCCGAAGCAGATGCCGCTGGCACCAATGCCGGTGATGATACCCATGATGCCTGCATAGAACGGGAACTGCAAGATGATGCCCGAAGCACCTGTGGCAGCCTTGGTAAAGGCGCGCACGTATGCCAGCGGGGTGCCATGCAGCAGGACACCCAGAAAAAGGAACAGCATGATGACACTACCCAAGTCGAAAGAGCCTCCACGGAATCCCAAATGAATAACCAGATAGGTGAAACCTATCAACGACACAATCCACGCCAGCAACTTGGAATGCTCCATGCGCTGAGCCGGTGTGATATTGGCTTTGTCGGGTTTGACAACGGCCACGTTCTCTTCCTCCAAAAGGGCGGGGTCGACTGTAACCACATCCTTCTTGGGGTGCATGAGGGTGTTGGTGACCACGATGGCCACAATAACCAGCGCAACGATGACCAAGTTGTGGGGATCGAGGATGGTACGCGAGACAGGAATAGGGCTGGTAAGAACCCCATTGGTAGCCTTGGTGAGAGCTTCGCCGGGGGTGGCCATGGTGAGGGGTATAGAGCCCGACAAACCGGCATGCCAAACCACGAAGCCACTATAGGCAGAAGCAATAAGTAGACGATAGTCGACACCCTGCATACGGCGAGCAATCTCTTTGGCAAAAATGACACCCACGATTAAGCCAAAACCCCAGTTGAGCCAGCAAGCGATGGCAGAAACTCCCGTAACGAGGGCTATGGCAGCCGCAGGACTTTTGGGGATGCCAGCCAGAGAGCTGATGGCCCGCTTGATGGCAGGAGCCGCAGCCAGAGTAGAGCCGCATACCAACACCAAAGCCATCTGCATGGCAAAGGCCAGCAGGTTCCAAACACCACCACCCCAATGCTCGATGACCTCGATGGGGGTTTGATGGCAGATGGGCATAGCCAGACAGGCAGCCACCAAGGTAAGGATGATGGCAAAGATAAAAGGTTCGGGCAGCCAACGTTGCACCAACTTGACACAGAATTTTATCATAAGCAATTATTAAAACCAGAACGCCTTCGTTGAATTACCCATGGCGTTGCCGTTGGGTCACCTTTTCAAGGCGATGATTAGAGGCAAACAATAAACTTTATTTCTCAAGAATACGGATGATTTTATTAAAGAAATCGCTGTTCTGCATGATGCCGGTGAAGTTTTCGGCACCAGGGCCGAAAGCGAAGACGGGTACCATGATGCCCGAGTGGCTGCCGGTGGCCCATGAGGGTTTGCTTTGCCCAGTGGCTATGTTACCGTTGAGAAGGGTGAGACCGCCCGTCTCATGATCGGCAGTAACCACGACAAGGGTATGCCCGTCGTGTTTGGCAAAATCCAACACAGCCGAAAGCATGTCCTCAAAGTCAGCCAATTCGTCCATGAGGTATGCGCTGTCGTTGTTGTGGCAAGCCCAGTCGATTTGGGAGCCTTCGACCATCAGCACAAAGCCATTGTCGCTCACATTAAGCGTTTCAATGGCTTTGAGTGTACCCAGGGTGAGCATGCGACCACGCTCCATTGCCTTAGGAGGATTATCGGGAGAGAGCAGGCCACAGATGCGACGACCTTTGAGAGCCATCAGGTCAAGTGTATTGTAGGCCATTGCATAGCCACGAGCCTGAAGGGTATCGAGGGGCGCAAAGCCGTCGCGACGGTTCTCGGGTTTGAAGTGATTGAGGTCACCACCTATCATCACCTCAAAGTCGCATTGTGCCATCTGCATGCTGATGGAGTCAAACAGTTTGCGGTTGGTAACATGGGCATAGGTGGAAGCAGGGGTAGCATCGAGAACGCTACTAGTGACAACAAAGCCGGCAGCCTTGCCATAATGTTGTTTGGCGTAACTGAGGATAGAGGGATAGGCCGTGCCGTCGGGGCCAAGGGCAATGTGGTAGTTCTCCACTTTATGGCCAGTCATCAACGCCGAGCCACCGGCACCGCTGTCGGTGGTGTAACGGTTGTGAGAGTAGGTGCGGGAGAAGCCAGAGTAGGGGAAGCGCAGAAAGACGCTGTTGTCGGCCCTCTGAGCCACCACAGAGGCGTAGACCTGTGCCACACCCATGCCATCACCCACCACAAAGATAACGTTGCGGACTTGGGGTTCTTTTGGCTGTTGTTGTTTCTTGTGAGTTCTGCCCCCCTGTGCATAAGTGAGCAAAGGGAGGAGCATCAGCAGTAGAACGATTCTCTTCATTTTTTTATTCTGTACAAATACATCATTTAAGATAGGCCGTGGAAGAAGCACTTCAACACGGCCTATCGGGGTTTAACAAGCTTTTTATTTATCTACTTCGGCAAATTCTTTTTCGTCCTCTGTGACAATTTTCACATCCAGGTCGTCAACCTTGTCGGTTGGCAGGAACACAGCTGCCAGGATGCCTATAATGGCAGCGATGGCAAGACCAGAGAGTGCCACCTTGCCAAACTGGATGGCACCGTTGGGACAGCCATAGCTGATGCCGATGGCCAAGGTGAGGGTGAGCGCCGTGATAATGAGGTTGCGCGAATTGGTCAGGTCGACATGATTCTCCACCAAACTGCGAATACCCACAGAGGAAATCATGCCGTAGAGAATGAGCGACACACCACCAATGGTGGCCGTGGGCATGGCATAGACCAAAGCGGCAAACTTAGGTGAGAAACTGAAGATGACAGCAATGACCGCAGCAATACGGATTACACGGGGGTCGAACACACGGGTGAGGTTGAGCACGCCCGTATTTTCGCCATAAGTGGTGTTGGCTGGAGCACCAAAAAGGGAGGCCAGAATGGTGGCGGCACCATCGCCCATGAGGGTGCGGTGGAGACCGGGGTCCTCGATGTAATTGCGGTTGGTCGTGGAGCCGATGGCAAGGATGTCGCCAATATGCTCAATCATAGTAGCCAGAGCAATTGGCATGATGGCAATGATGGCCGTGAGGAGGAAGCTCCAGTTGCCCTCGCTGAAGGCATAGAGGCCTGTGTTGCTCCAATGGAATGGGGCACCCACCCAGGCGGCATCATGTAGGGCCTGCACCTTGACAGGTTCCAATTGTCCAAAAATGGCTGCCACCACATAGGAGACCAGCACACCCAACAGGATGGGAATAATCTTAATCATGCCTTTGCCCCAGATATTGCAAACAATTACTACCAAAATAGCGATAATGGCTATCCACCAATTGGTGAGGATGTTGTTGATGGCACTACCCGCCAGGATAAGTCCGATGGCAATAATGATAGGGCCTGTGACCACCGGAGGAAAGAGTTTCATGACTCGGTGGACACCAAAAGCTTTGACACATGCCGCCAGCACAAAGTAGAGCAGACCTGCTGCTACCACGCCGATGCAGGCATAGGGCAACGCCTGAGCCTGGGTCATGCCTAAGCCTTCACCCATGGCTACTACTGTGGCATAGCCACCCAAAAAGGCAAAACTGGAGCCAAGGAAGGCAGGCACCTTCAACTTCGTGAACCAGTGGAACAGCAGCGTGCCCAAACCGGCAAAAAGAAGGGTGGCGGAAACTGAGAGCCCTGTGATGGTGGGCACCAAGATGGTTGCACCGAACATGGCAAACATGTGCTGGAAGCCCAGCACCAGCATACGGCCTTTGCCCAGTTGGCGAGCATCGTAGACCGCTTCATTGGTAGAAATCTTAGCCATAAGTGATTGTTTTTGATTAATACTATATTTATAATGATTCTTGCTTAAGCAATTGCCCCAGTATTGTCGCCTCTGGGATTATTTGGTGCCGAAAATGCGGTCACCGGCATCGCCTAAACCAGGGAGGATATAGCAGTCGTCGTTGAGTTTCTCATCGAGAGAGGCGGTGTAGATGTCCACCTCGGGGAACTCAGATTGGACGCGTTTGAGACCTTCGGGAGCAGCCACCAGGCACATCATGCGGATGTTGGTGTAGCCATCCTGCTTTAAGCGACGGATAGCATCGCAGGCACTTCCACCAGTTGCCAGCATGGGGTCGGTGAGAATTACCATACGATCCTTGCCTTCGGGCATCTTATAATAGTAGAAGACAGGCTGGTGGGTGGTCTCGTCGCGGTACATGCCGATATGTCCGACCTTGGCAGCCGGGATGAGGGTAAGGAGGCCGTCAACCATGCCAAGACCCGCACGCAAGATGGGCACCACCACCACCTTCTTGCCGGCAATTTCGTGGGCCACCATGGTCTGCATGGGCGTTTCGATTTGCACCGGCACCAATGGGAAGTCGCGGGTTACCTCATAACCCATAAGCATGCCTATTTCCTTTAGGAGTTCACGAAATTCACGGGTGCCAGTTTCTTTTTTGCGCATAATGGTCAGCTTGTGCTGAACCATTGGATGATTGATTATGTGAAGTGCCATAATATTGTAGTTTAAATTATTATATCATTTTATTTATCAAAAAATCCAACAATAGGACATTGCAAAAATACGACTTTTCTCCATCTTTTGCAAATTTTTAACCAAAAAGACTGGAAAGAAGATTCAATCACTCAGTTAGAGCTTCGGCAGGATAAATTGTTCAAAAAGATCGCGACGGAAGATGCGATAATGGGGGTTGTAATGACGGTTGAAGCGGTCGCTGTGGTGTACCGCTCCGCCTCCATCCTCAAGATGGGCCATGAGCGCATCCCTGTCGGCAAGATAGTTTTTGGGCTGGGGAGTGACATTGGCAGCCTTGACAGCCAAGCGGCTCCAAAGTCCGCGCCAATCATAGGAGGGCATCTTGGTGCCCGTGGCTGAATTGGCACTCTGCAAGAACAAACGCACATATTCCTCCAATGGGACACGCCCATCCATAATGACGCGCAAGCTGACTCGGACATAATTTCCCTCTATGCCACAATACTCATAATCGGGGAAGGTGCGTGCCGTCTCGACAGGGGTGGAATCCTGCATCTTCTGCATCTCCAACACGATATACTGGGCACAGGAAACTGAATCCTTGATGAGATGGCCAGGGCCATAAACATCCTGATAACATGTCTTGTAGATATCCTGCAGCTGCGCCTCGGGATAGCGTTGCATGTACTCTGTCATCACCTGAGTGGCACGGTCGGGCACCTTGTAAACCCCTTGATCGATATTGCGCAGTATGTACTGGGCCTGCTGCAAGAGTTTTGAGGCATCAATCTGGGGTCGATTCTTGAGATAGGAACCTGTAGCCCAAAATGTTTCAAACTTACGGAGGGTAGCGTCAAATGCTTTTTCATCAAAGGGAGTGCCTTGCCGGACAGCATTTTCAACCTCGTCGAAGAAAAGCTGCCAACGGCGCAGATAATACTGCTCTAAGAGCCCACCCCAGAGGCGATTGGCATAATCGTTGAGGACGGGACCACCCCAAATGGTGAGAAGGGTGCGGGCCTGCGTTTCATAGTAGCGCTTCTCGCTCTCGTTGCTGCCCCAACAGCGTGCTGCCGATACCCATGGATAGAAAGAACTGGAGCCTATATTGACAAGCAAACTATTGGCATCCAAAATCATACGTTCAGCCAAAGCACGGTAGTGGTGCATGGCCTCGATGTTACCGGTGCGGTAGGCATCGGTATAAGCATCACGCACCTCCATGAAATGGTTGCCCAACCACTGGGAAAGCAGGTTGGCCACATCATAACGATAGCTCTGGCGCGAAGAGGGCGACTTGAGCATCAGGCGGATGGCACGCAGAAGGGTGGCATTGTCGTAAGAATAGAAAGGCTTGGTGTAATAGGTGCCATGACCCGACAAAGAGGGACGAGCCACCATTTGGGTGCCGAGCCCGTAAAATGACCAATCCTTGTAAACCGAATCGACCAATAGCTGCCATGCCTGACGTTGAGAGGCGCAAGGTTTGCCATAGCGTAGGTCGGCCCATTGACGGGTGAACTCCCCTACCCTACTGTTAGTCTGGTTTGGAAGCCACGGATGCTCCAACAGGAACTCGAAAATCTGAGGACTGCAGTCAAAGCCCTCCAAGGTAGAGCCCACGCCCACCATATTGCCTCCTTGGTCGAGATAGGCCTGAGAGAGTTTGGCATCTAACTGATGCAGGTCACCCACCAGCATGGTATTTCCACCGAAATTGCCCAGATAGCACCAGATGTAAGGCTGACCGTAGAAACCCTCGGTTTGTCGCCACACCTCGGTCTTTTCGCAGAAATAGTCGAGCAAGAGCATCTTTCCCTCTGGCACAGCCGTGAGGTAGGCACGGAGGCGGTCGGGTGTCCACTGTTTGCGTTTATAATAGAAGACCCACGTCATTTGCAGCCATTGGGCATCGGCATCGACCTGCTGGAGAGAGGTATAGATGTTGCGCGAAACGCTGGCCAAATAGTCAGGCTCCCAACTGGGCGGGTCCATCTCGTTGAAAGGGTCAATACCATAGATATGGTTGGTTCCATAAAGTGCGGTTTGTTTCTCCAAGTATTTGCGTTGAATGACACCAAAAAGGCTGTCGGTAGAGTTCATAAAATAGGTAGGCTCAAAACCACACCAACTACTCAGGGGTTTGATGTCGGCCTGCGGATTGAGCAGGGCCAGCTGTTTGGGCACATGTCCTGCAAAGGCTGGCAACACGGGAGTCATGTTCAGTTGGCGTTCGCGGGCAAGGATTTTCTTCTGCAATTCCTTCTGTCCGTCTATCCAACTTTGGGGCAAAGGGCCTCCGAAACCGTCGAGATTGGCCATACGGTGCCAAGGCAGATGAGCCGGGCCGCTGAAATAGGCACGGATTTCATCGTCGGTCATGCCCATCTCGCGCCAAACCTCCTGCCAGACGGCCTCCTGACCCGTAAGTGCCAAGGGCATGTTGACCCCGTTGAGTGCCATCCAATCGATAAATCGCTCCCATTCAGGCCACTGCCACCATGCCATGGTATAGCCATAGGTACAATAGTTGAGGAAGAAACGCACAGGCATGCGAGTCAACTGGGTGACAGGCTCAGGTACCTTTGGCAAGAATTCAGGCAGCTCCACAGGTTCGCCAGCATGCCAAGAGACATGGGTGTGTGCGTACTCCCTGAGATAATAATTGAGTCCGACCGCCATGGAGTTGTCGTTGTTGGCGGTGATGACAATAAGGCTGCCTTGTTGCTGGAGAGTGAAGTAATCATGGGCAGCATCCTGCTTTACAAAACGAAAATGCGAAGCCTGCTGACCCAATATGCGGGAGGCTAAGGCATTGGCAGCCTCTTGAGCCACCCCAGTATAAAAGAGACAACAGGAAAGGAGTAAGAGCGATAGTTTTTTCATAGATATTGGTATAAAAAGATGAACGATTAGGTGTTGGCATCGCTTGCTGCCCTTGGGTGTTTTTCCACCCTCCGGACCACACCGACGCTGATTTCATAAAGGATGTAGATGGGGAGCGCCACAACAGAAAGGGTGATGGCATCGCCTGTGGGGGTGATGATGGCAGAAAGGATGACGATGACCACAATGGCATGACGACGGTAACGAGTCATGTATTGGGCCTTGAGAACGCCTATTTTGGCCAAAAGCCAACAGAGGACCGGCAACTCAAAGACAACACCCATGACAAGGCAAAGCATAAGCAGCATGCTGATGTAGGAGGTGAGGGCAATCTGATTGGGCACGTCGGGACTGACCTGATAGGTACCCAAAAACCTGAAGGTGAATGGGAATATAATAAAATAATTGAGTGCCACACCTATAAGAAACATCAGATAGCCCGTTCCAACAGCCTGCACGGCATATCGACGCTCATGGGCATAAAGGCCAGGGGCAACAAAATGGAACAGCAGATACAACACATAGGGCGACACGACCAACAAACCCATCCAAAGAGCCACCCGCATGTGGACAAGAAATTGCTGTGCCAGTTCGGGATTGAAGAGAGATATCTCGAAATGGGTGCCCACACCGGACAAGCGTGTAAAAAGCCTGTAGGTGACAAAACTGCTCTTGCTGGGAGCCATCACAATGGCAAAGAGAAGGTCCTTGCAGCAAAAAGCCACCACGGCACACAGCACCACGGCCACCAATGCCTTGAGGAGACAGGTGCGCAGTTCACCAAGATGATCCCAGAAATCCACCTTCTAAGAGAACGTTAGCGTACTAAGACTCTTGGTTGGTGTTATCACGGGAGGAATCTTCCTTGGCAGAATTTGAAGGCTTGTCAGTAGGCTGAGATCCCTGGGGGTCTTCGAGTCCGTTCATACCATCTTTAAAACTTTTGACTCCTTTGCCAAGGCCTTTCATCAGCTCGGGGATTTTTTTGCCACCAAAGAGCAAGAGGACGACTAACACAATGAGAATGATTTCCCAAGTGCCAAGAAATAAGAGATTCATAAGTGTAGGTGTTTAAAAGGTTGTTATTAATTGTGGCTACAGCTCCTCAATCATGCGCATCTTGCCGGGGATGTCGATTTGCTGGGGACACTCGGGAAGACATTTGCCACAGCCAATGCAGCGGTCGGCCTGCCGGTCGGGCTCTACGGCGCGGTTGTAACCCACCAAGAAAGCTTTGCGGGCTTTGCGATAGGCACGGCGTTCGTCGCAGGTGGCGTCCTCAGCAAGGTCGTCGGCAATGACATTGCCCTCGTTGACCATCTTGTTGTAATGGGCGAAAATGGTGGGGATGTCCAAACCATAGGGACACGGCATGCAGTACTGGCAGCTGGTACAGGGAATGAGCGAGATGCCGGCATAGCGGACAGCAATGTCCTTGAGCATGGCCAGCTCATCTTCGGTGAGGGGCTTGTGGGGCGACATGGTGCGGAGATTGTCCTGCAGGTGCTCCATATAGGTCATGCCGCTGAGCACGGTAAGGATGCGGGGCAAGTTGCCTGCATAACGGAATGCCCATGAAGCCACGCTCTGCTCAGGCTCACGCCGTTTCATTTCGTCGACAGCAAACTGGGGCATGGAGGCCAACTGACCACCCAAGAGCGGCTCCATGACGAAGACCGGTATGTCACGCTTGGCAAGCTCGCCATAGAGGTACTCGGAGTTGGCATCGCCACTTTGGCCATCCTCGGCAAGGGCACCGGCATGCTGCCAGTTGATATAGTTATGCTGAATAAGGACATGGTCCCAATGGACACGGTCGTGCATGGAGAGGGCTTCGTCGAAAACCTTGACATCGCCGTGGTAGGAGAAACCGAGGTTGCGGATGCGACCTTTGGCACGTTGCTCGATGAGAAAATCGAGGATGCCGTTGTCGATGAAGCGACCGTAGAAAGCCTTCATGGGATCGATGGTATTGCCTTGGTTGTCGCGGGCAGGAAGACCTATGCAATGGAGCATATAGAAATCGATATAATCCACACGCAATTTCTCAAAAGACTCCTCGAACATGCGTATACTACCCTCGCGAGTCCAAATGTCGTAGCTCTGGTTGGAGAGCTTGGTGCTGATGAGATAGTCCTCGCGTTTGTGGCGCGAGAGGGCTATGCCCAGGGAATTTTCTGAGCGGGCCTTGCAGTAGCGGGGCGAGGTATCGAAGAGGTTAAGACCATGGGCCAAGGCGTAGTCGGTAAGCTCGTTGATGGTGTCTTGGTCCAAGTCGCTCTCGCGATTGTCAGGGTCGACGGTTGGCAGCCGCATGAAACCGTAGCCAAGGAGGGAGACCTTCTCGCCGTGGGTGCCGGTGCGATAGGTCATCTTGTCGGTGGGTACTTCGCCAAGAGCGAAGCCTTCGGCCTGAGTCTGGTTGGGATTGTCGCAACCGGCGGCCAAGGCTGTGGTGGCCAGGGCACCTGCGCCAAGGGATTTGAGAAATTGTCTTCTATTCATGAGGTGATTTGTTTTTGTGATTGGGGTGCTGAAAAGCGATAGTGCCGTTGATTGGCAGCGTTATTGAATGGTGATGAGACGGATCTCTTTGGCAGGGCGGAGTTCGATGCTAAAGCCGTATATTTGGTCGAACATAGTCCCAAGATCCTTGAATTGTTCAGGCAGGGCACTCTGACGTTCAAGACAATAGTACTTGAGAACCATTGAGGAGTCAGGGGCCTTTTCGTATTCTTCGCACAGGAGGTTGCCTCGGGTTGAGAAACGTGGATTTAAGATGCGGCTGATTGCCACACTTGCATCCACACTCTCGGGGGTCAGCATCTCCTCGTGGTCGGGGTAACGTAACCATATTTCTTTGAGCTGTGTCGTTGAGGTGTCGAAAGTCAACAGCTGGTCCTCGTCATACTTCTTGACACTCTCGCAGAAGGCATGCAGCAATTGGGTGAAGTTGGGCTGCTGGGGCTGGTTGTACTCGACACGGAAGACCACACGCTCCTCAAGAGATTCGTTCTTCGACTCCCAGTCGTAATGTACATCCCTGGTAGTATCAGCCACATCGGCCAGCATAGATGCTATCCGGGCAGGCTCACCCACCAAATAGAAAGCATTCGTATTGGAATCAAGCGTCGAAAGGTAAGCCTGATTTTCAAATAGTTGGTCATTATTAGCAAAAGGCCGCAGCGGCTCGATGCTAAGGGTTGCATTATCGTTGGTAACGGTAACAGGATTGGTTAGGAAAAGCAGCGGAACAAGAATGGCCAAACTGTTGTTGAGCACATGCAGTAGGCAGGAGAGCCAAAAACTGATATTGATGGTCAACCAGCACATGACCAATGCCATGCCAAAGATGTCCAACAGCCCCAAGACCATGCCGATGGAGAAACCAGCAAAGCCCGAGATGTGGCAGAGGGCAAAGCATGCCGAGGTGATGAGGGCGTTGAGCCAATTCTGCAAGACCTTGTCTTTCACGGTAACCCACACGACAATGAAAAGGGCGACGAAGAGCAGTCCCCACATACCCATTTCGCTGACAGCAAATAATGTCATGAGGACAAGACAAAGGATAGTCATCCATTTCTTGCCAACACCCCACAGGCGGAAACTAAGTTCTTCCAAAATGGGCTGAAAGAAACAAAATAGTAGAACCAACAAAAATGGCACGGTTTGGAAGATTGACTTGCCCATGTCCATGAGGAATTCCTGTCCGGCCGGTGCATTGCCAGACTTCTCCATGATGTAGGAAACCAGCATGGAAAGGAGCCAAAGAGCCAATCCTATCCATAACATGGGAAGATAGCGTCGGTTGTATCGTTTGGGTTTGCTCATAACAAATAACTATTTGATTCTATTTTTTCTGAAAGGAAGGGTTACCGAAAGAGGTCTTAGCGCTGGTCAATCTGTTTCTGGATTTTCTGACGTTTGCTATGTTTGGTCCAAAGGCCATAGACCTCGCTGACATTGCCAGCTGTCATAAAGGCTTGGATGTCGTTATCCTTGATATAAGCCATCAACTTGCTGAACTCATCTTTGGTGAGGAGAGCTTCCAACTCGATAGACTTTTCGTTGCTATAGCCGCCTATCACCTCATAGAGGGTGCAGCCTCGGCTGAGGTCTTCGATGATGAAATGGCGCAACCTATCATACTCTTTCGAAACGATGCAGACGCGCTTGCGATTGTTGAGGGAAGCTGTGAAATAGTCGACCACGAGGCCGTTAATCCAAGTACCAATAAGACCGATGACAACCATGCGGAAGTCATTAATAAAGAAAGCGGTGCAGCAGATAACGGCACCAGCAATGCTAACCGAAGTACCAATCTCGAAGTGGAGGTATTTATTAACAATCTTAGCCAGGATGTCAAGTCCACCCGTAGAGGCGTTGATGCTGAACATAAGTGCCTGCGAAGCACTCAGCACCAGAACAAAGCAACACAAATCGAGCCAGGGGTCGCCCATGACGGAGGGAGAACCGGTGATGGGATTGTCGTGCGCAAATGTCTGCCAAGGGAGAATGGCATCCCAGAAGTCGGTCAAGGGACCCAATATCATAGCGGTGTAGACCGTCTTGGCGCCAAACTCGTGTCCGATAAGCACCCAGGCCAAAATCAGCAGGATGGCATTGATGACCATGATGATGACCGACAGGCCGATATGGATGCCTGCCAATTCAAACAAACTGTTCAGAACAATGGAAAGACCCGAGATGGTGCCGATGATGAGTTTGCTGGGCACCAAGAAATAATAGACTGCCGCAGCAGCCACTGCCATGCCTAGGGTCATGATGACAAGCTCTTTCCAAAACTTGCCAGTTTTTACAACACTTAGTGTGTCAAGTATTTTACTCATTTTTAGTATTGTTTTGAAGTTTCAAGAAGTGGGGTTATAAAAAACAGATTAAATCTCGGTATGAGCTTGACGGCCTTCAACATAGATGGCCGAGAAGGGACGCACGGGACAATAATGCTCACAAGCACCACACCCAATGCAGCGACTCTCATTTACAGCTATGCGGCTATGTCCGGTGCTGGGGTCACTCACGATGCTGAGGGCAGCAGCAGGACAATGGCGGGAACATGCGTTGCAGGTCTCTCCCTGCGCCAACAGACAGTTCTGATGGACAGCAACAGCATGTCCGATACTGATGGCACTCTTCTGGGCCGTGTCTATTTTCTTGATGGCAGCCGTGGGGCACACCTCGCTGCATCGGGTGCAGTCGGGACGGCAGAAACCACGATCAAACTGCATCTCGGGTTGCATGAGGGTGGTGAGATCCTTTGAAGGACGCAGGACTTGCTCAGGACATGCCGACACGCAGAGCTGACAGGCGGTACAATGGTTGGAGAAATGTTTGAGGCTGACTGCTCCGAATGGTTTCAAAGGAACCTGACGAACGGGCAGCTGCTTGTCTTCTAAAACGGCAAGACCACCGTCTACCTTCGTCTCCTGTGCCTGAAGCAACATGGCTCCGCCCACAGCAGCCGTGGTCACAACAAATTTGCGGCGGCTGGAGTCAACACCTTGCTCCTTCTCGACACCAACAGGCTGAGCACCACCTTCGGCAACCGAAGCTGAGACCCCTTTCTTACCTGCAGCAAGTCGGATAGCCTTCACAGGACAATTATCTATACAATCCATGCATGCAACACAACGCGAATAGTCGACCTTATGGTTGTTGATATCAATGCACATAGACTTGCAGTTCTTCTCGCATTTCTTGCAGCTGATGCATTTGTCTTGGTCGATGCGGGGTTTGAGCAGCGCAAACTTCGAAAAGAAGCCCAGCACCGTACCAACAGGACAGATGGTGTTGCACCATAGACGACCCCAACGGAAAGAGAGAAACCCTATCACCACAAAAGTCACAGCCGCAATGAGGAGCAACAGACCACTTTTCACCCACACATCCACGCTATAAAAGGTATAGCTATCTGCCCGCTCGGCAAAAAAGGCGCATAGATTGTTAATCCACATATAAACAGGTTGAAAGAGGTTGGTGGCGATACGGCCGTATGCACTATAAGGCGCGATGAGAATAGCAATCCCATTCAGGCCCAAAACCATCAGCAACACAAAGACCACCAACACCACAACACGCAGAATCCAATGGTTTTTGGCATAATGGAAACGGTTTTTCTTGGCCTTGGCACCCAGCCTGCTAAAACAGTCCTGCATAACGCCCATGGGGCAGATGACGGAACAGTAGACACGACCGACTAACAACGTAAGGACAACCAAAGCCAGCACTACGCCCACATTGAGCGCAAGCACGGCAGGAAGGAACTGTATCTTGGCCAACCATCCCAGATAGAGATGGAGGGTGCCGGTAAAGTCCAAAAACAAAAGAGTGATGGCTGCAAAAAAGAGACAAGCTAAAATGGTGCGAATTTTTCTAAGCATAACGTTGGGTTGATATTGATGTGAGTATGAAGGACTAATACAATTTGACAAGCATCCGAAACAAAGTATGCAACTATTGTTTTTCGTGATAAGACTGGATTTCGGCCATGCGCGCCTGGGCCGTGGCAGCCTTGGCTTCAGCATCGGCAGCCTTGGCTTCGGCATCGGCCACTTTGGCCTCGGCCTTGGCAAGTTCACGCTTCGACTTGGCCTCCTTGATCATGTGCCAGAATTGGACAAGATGGACAAGAATGATAGCTATGCCCATGAAGACCAGAATGAAATTGGTGGGATTTGACCGAACTGCCCAAAGAACGAGAAAAACACAACCCACCAGGTTGACCAAACGGATATTCTTCTCACCCCGTAGGACAAACGATGCCAACAAAATGACTGCGGCTATCACGCCTAATGCATTAGCACTCATATTTTTGTTTCTAATATATTAATTAAAATTTATATTTAATGCATTGCAAAAATACAAAAAAAAAACAAAACAACAATATTTGTACTGTGTACAATAAATAGTAATCAGTCTGACTACAGCCAACCAACCATCAATCACACACCAACTGGCCGACTCAAACAGAGTCGTACCCACACGTATTGTTACTGATAGTAAGAGAGTGGCTAAAAGATAATCCTATCGCAGCCTGTTGCTGAGATAGTGGTGCTTAACATAAAGCCAAAAACCAAGAAACCCCAAAAGATTGACCAGCCAAGCAACCCAAAAGGCCATCGTATAGCCATAGTTCTCGGCTATGATGCCGCCCAAGAGGATGCCGATACCCATTCCTATATCCCAAGCCACCAAAATGGAACTGTTGGCGGTGCCGCGCTGGCTATGGGGAGCCAAATTGATGAACATATTCTGATAGGCAGGATACATGTGTCCATTTCCCAAACCAATAATCAGGGCAGCCCCATAATATCCCACCATATTGGGCACAGCGGCAAAAACAAGATACCCCACCAACGAAACACATACGCCCAAGGAGGCATTGTAGGCGATCCTGCCTTCACGCAGGGCTTTATTTCCCTGTAAACGAGAGATAATCAGGCCAATGGAAACAAGGGCAAAGAAAAGACCGGAGCCCCCACCGATGCCCAAACGTTCTTTGCCATAGATGGCAACATAGGTGGACATAACACCGTAAGAGAAAGCGAAACAAACCATCGTGAGGGCCTCGCTCCAGCCCTTAATAAGGAAGAATCGGTCGAGGGAGATGGGTTGTTTGCCTTCCACCTTTGCTCGTGGGCGCGTTTTGACGGTGCTGTCGATAAGCAAGCCAACCGTGGCAACACCCATTGCCAACCAAAAGATTATATTGAAATTATGGGTAGTCATGTAGATCCAGATGGCAATAGAGGGGCTGATGGCAGAAGCCAAATTGTTGCTGAGGCCATAGAGACCGATTCCCTCGGTGCGACGAGAGGAAGGCAACACGTCGATGGCCACCGTACTATTGGCCACGGTAGTGGAACCGAAGGGTAAGCCATGCAGCGTCCTGACAATGGCAAAGAGCATGAGGGTGCCGGCAGCCACATAGCCTACAAAAAAGAGGGTGAAGAGGGTGAAGCTGATTAGCAACACCATCTTACGAGGAAAGCTGTCAACAATAAAACCGCTAAAAAGTCGTGCCACCAACGCCATGACAGAGTAGCCAAAAAGGACCCATCCAATGGTGTCTTTGTTGGCAGCAAACTGCTCGCTGAGATAAATGGGGAGCAGGGGCGTCAACAACATGAAAGAGAAGAATATCATGAAGTTGGCAATCCATACTTTGGTGTAATTGGCGTTCCAGAGGCGATCGGTCATTTTGACAAGATTTTGATTTTGGTGGAATTTCTTAAAAATCAGCTTTTAATATAAATAAGTCAATAATTTAGTTATACCAGATTATGCAGCATGGCATAGACAGCCAAGCCCGCAACCGACTTGATGCCCGTTTTGTGGGTAATGTTTTTGCGGTGGGTGTTAACGGTATGGATGGAAATATTGAGTTTGTCGGCAATCTCCTTACTGCTGTTGCCTTGGGCCACCAGTACCAACACTTCCGACTCGCGGTCGCTGAGATCGTAGTTTTCCTCGGTTGTGTCGTCGACATTTTGGCAGCATTCACGTAGCAACTGAGGCACCTTGCTGCCTTGCTCACGGATGTCGATAATGGTCTTAAAAGACTGCATGAGTTGAGGTTCAATATACTGATAAACCAAAGCCACTATAGCCATCTGGGGGCGAGCCTGCGAGATAGCCGCAAGTTGCATCTTGGCGGGCGACTGCAGCAGAGTCGGATTTAGTATGAAGATGTCTGGCTGCAGATGGGGAATACGCTGGGGAAGGTCCGTAGAGAGGTCACGTAGGGGTGCTAAGAAGGCAAACTCCTCGTCGCCGATGAGCGACATAAGCCCTTGGCGGATGATGTCGGATGGCTCGGCAATGAGCACATTGAGCTTGGGCTTCATGTCAGACTCCTTTCCAACTGCATGATGTAGGGCATGAGGACTTTCTCTTCCAGCTTGGCATGTTTCTGCAAATCAGAAGAAAGCTGCAGGATACCAAAAACCAGCTCGTTGAGTTCCTCGGTCATTGTCTCACCCGGGAGATACTTGTATACTATCTGCGTAAGGTCGGTGAGCTTGTCGACCAAATCGGCGTGATGGTCAACAAAGTGCGCTACCACCATCCTGTCATCACGATTCCCTGCAAGGAGCTGGTGGAGATAGGGGAAGACCTCGTGTTCCTCAGCGGCAAAATGTTCAAGGACTTCTTTCTCATAGTCGGAGAAGAAGGTCTTGAGTATCGTACCATAGCGCTCGCCGGCATGTTGTGCCACACGGATAAGATGGCGTTCTATATGCGGAAGACGCTCATTGACATAGTACTGATGGGAGGTCATAAGATAAGGCACGAGATGCTGAAGCGATGTCTGGTTGAGTATGTTATCGTCGGGATTATAGTCGTCGAAGGTATAGACATTAAAGATGAGAAGGACAAAATCGACAGGCATCTTATAATGGTCGCAAACCTCCTGAACGCTCTGTTCGCCAAAACCCAGAGGTATGCCAAGCCGAGGCATGACAAGTATGAGGTTGTGGTTGGCGGCTATCACGTCGGCCATCTTCATCCGACTAGTAAAAAAAACATTTTTCATGCTGCAAATATACACAAAAAAAACGGATTGGCACCTCCTTTGGCAAAATTTTTTTTGCCAAAGGGCAGGGATAGGACTACAGCGAAGGGGGTTGGCGGGCCTTTACTGGTAGGCGGAAAGAAGTTGGGGCCTAGGGGATTGGACAGCTCAGCGGGCTGGTGATTTCGCATCCGCGGTTGCGGGCCAGCCACAGCAAGGCATAGCTGCAGGTGGCCTCCACTCTCCCACCCCGCCGTTCGATCTCCTCCACGGCGCGGCGCACCAATTCGGAGGCGATGCCCCGCCCCCGCATACGGTCGTCGACGTAGGTGTGGGTGATGGTAAAGACCCCTCGGGATGTCTCGGGGAAAGTGACCTCGGCCACCTCCTCGCCCTCCACTATGAGGCTGATTCGGTTCGATTCTGTAATGTATTCCATAGGGCAAGTGTAATAAACTGATACAACCAATATTATCAACTAGAAATCATCTATTTGCAGGAGTGCAAAAATACGACAAAAAATTGATACCGCAAAATCTTTTGGTGAGTACAAAAAAATGTTTTTATGTTTTGCCCTTAGAAGGCATTTTTGTATCTTACTGGTTTTCTGTAGGCGTTGCCTACAGCTGTATCAGTATTTGCCCTTTCAAGGCGTTTTTTGGAAGTTGTTTTTTTTGCAGAATCATAGTGTTTCCGCAATCATTTAATGCACTCCCAAATAGTTAGTGAATACTCTCTATGAGGTATTTAAAGAGGCTATATTTATGCTGGCCAAATCAGTTACAGGAAAAGAGGGCTGGCGGTGTAGCGCACTGCAGTGCTGCACACGCAAGCCCTCTTTTTCATTGCCCGTGCGAGATGGTGAAAAGGTCTTAGTGCTGACGCACGGCACGGACAGAGTGACCGTTGTTGCGGCTGCTTTGATTCATGCTACGGCCGCCCGAATCGAAGCAGAAGTCCCACGCGTTGCTCGGAGCAAAGGTGGTGACGAGCGCACTAGACCAGTAGTTGCCGGTGCTGCCGTCGAGACTGAGCGTGCTGTCCCAACGGCTGCCGGCAGCAGGTATAAATAGACTGTTGCCGTTTTGTCCTTTGAAAAGGAGACCGTTCACACCGTTCTGCGTAGTCCAATGGCTGGTGGTGTTGGCCACCATCTCATTCCATTCATACTTAGTGGGGGTGCGCCCACCGTAGTTGGCAGTGGCGGCATCGTCGCCGGGCTGCAGGTAGATTAGGTTGTCGGTATAACCATTGTAGCCATCATTAGAATCGTTGCAGTATTTGGTGAGCTGGTCCCTGTCCCCATTGCAATAGCGGTAGGTGCTCCAGTCGTAAACACTCTTGTGGCTAGTCTCGCCCCATGCAAAATAGTCTCCGTAGTCCTCCGGCGAGGTGGCGCCCACATTGCGCGTTGCCCACATCAGGCCAGACGGTAAGCCGAGATCGACCCAGTCATTGGTACTCGGGTCTTTTTCTCTCTCGCAGCTGACCGAGAAAGAAACCATAACAAAAAGTAGCAATAGGGATGCTACAAATCTTGCATATTGTTTCATAGACGCTAATAATTATGTTAGTTACCGTATTAGTTAGTAATGTTCGGTGTGTACGTGTACAAAAGGAACGTAAACCGGCGCGCTACTCTTCGTAGTAGACTCGTTTGACGCGGGGGGAGACAGAGGTGAGAATCTCGTAGGGGATGGTACCTGCTGCACGAGAAATTTGCTGGAGAAGGTCGGAGTCACCAAAGATGATGACATCATCGCCTTCGACACAAGGAACATCGGTGACATCAAGAAAACACATATCCATGCAGATGCTGCCGATAATGGGCACTTGGCAACCATTGACCACCACACGCCCGTTCTCATACCCCAGATGGCGGTTGAGGCCGTCGGCATAACCAATGGAGATGATGGCAATGCGCGAGGGGCGCTTGGCAATCCAACGACGGTTGTAACCCACCGAATCACCTGCGGGTATTTCCTTAATCTGTGATATTTTGGTTTTCAACTGGCTGACAGGTTTCAGCTGTTGCTGTACTTCGGGCTCGGGAGCGATACCATAGAGACCAATACCGAGACGCACCATGTCAAGCTGTGCCTCGGGGAAACGGGCGATTCCGGAGGAGTTGAGTATGTGGCGGAGTATACCCTCGTCGCCCAAAGATGACTTGAGTTGGGCACTCCAACTGGTGAAACGGTCTATCTGAAGATGTGTGAAAGCATCCTCGGACGGGTTGTCGGCACAGGCAAAATGGGAGAAAATAGAGCGCACCGTCAAGACACAGTCGGGGCTGCTGAAACGCTCCACCAACATGGGAATATCATCACCAGAGAAGCCCAGTCGGTGCATACCTGTATCGAACTCGACATGGACAGGTACTTTCTGGCCCTCTTGGCCCATTGAGCGTACCGCAGCTGAGAAGGACTCGAAGATGCGGAAGGAATAGATATCCGGCTCAAGACGGTAGCGGATAATATCGTCGAAGCTTTCCTCTTCGGGGTTCATGACCATGATAGGCAATGTGATGCCGTTGCGGCGGAGGTCCACACCCTCGTCGGAATAGGCCACGGTGAGGTAGTCGACATGGTTGAACTGCAGGGCATTGGCAACCTCGACCTTGCCAGCGCCATAGCTGGCGGCTTTGACCATAGCCATAAGTTTGGTGGTGGGACGAATGAGCGAACGATAGTAATTGAGATTGGAGATTAAGTTATTGAGGTTGACCTCCATGACGGTCTGGTGGCTGCGACGCTGGAGGAGCTTGGCGATGTCCTCGAAATGGAAGAGGCGGGCACCCTTCAACAAGATGGTCTCATGAGAGAAAGTGTCGAAATCGAACTGGTGAAGGAACTCCTCGGTGGAGGGATAAAAGATGGCATTAACGGAAGAAAAGAGCGCTGCATGACGCTGGAGTGCGCTACCGATACCAATAAACCGCGTGATGCCGTGTTGCAGGATGAGACCTGCCACTTGCGTATAGAGTTCATCATCAGAAATGCCGGCTTGCAGTATATCGCTCATGATGAGCGTTTTGTTATGATGCTGCCTTTCATGCAACACATAGTCGAGGGCGATGGTGAGCGAGTTGAGGTCGAGACTGTAGCTATCGTTGACCAATAGACTGTCGTTGAGTGCTTCCTTCATCTCCAGGCGCATGGCCACAGGAGCCAAGTGAGTGCAGCCCTGGGCGATGAAATCGGCATCGAAGCCCAAGTAAAAGAGTAGGGCTATGCAATGCATGGCATTTTCGGCCGAAGCACGGTCAACAAAAGGAATGACGAACGAATACGTTTTCTGCAGATAGCTGACCGATAGCACCGTGTCGTTTTCACGCACCTGGGTATCAAGGAGCTGGATGTCGTTTTCCTCTCCCATGCCCCATGTAAAACGGCGCACTTGACGAAATGCCTCCTGCGAGACGATGGCAGAATGGACAGCCTTATGGTCGGTGCAATAAATCAACACCTGACAATGGAGGAAGAGCTGGAGCTTCTCAGCAATCTTTTGGGAACGAGTGAGGAAGTTCTCGTCATGGGCCTGACCAATATTGGTAAAAATTCCGATAGAAGGTTGGATAACTTCACGAAGGTAGTCCATCTCACCCGCCTGAGAGATACCTGCCTCGAAGACAGCCAGCTGATGTTCGGCATTCATCTGCCACACCGACAGGGGGACACCTATCTGAGAATTATAGCTACGGGGAGAAAAGACAAGGCGGCGTGATTCGCCCACCATCTGGACAATCCAGTCCTTGACGATGGTCTTGCCATTAGAACCCGTGATGCCGACCACCGGAATATCATATTGCCGACGGTGATAGGCTGCCATCTGTTGAAGGGCACGGACCACATCCTTAACCTGCCAGAAGTTAGCCGTAGTGCAGAGCTGAAACTGCTGTAGAAACTCATCGGGCACATCGGCAGCTGGCACCACAAAATTGCGCACACCACGCTGGTAGAGGTCGAAGACGTAGCGACAGCCCGTATTACGTTTGGTGGGGATGGCAAAAAAAAGGCTCCTGCTGAGATCACCCGTGTGACGACTGTCGGTGAGGAGCTGGTCGACCTCGCTGGCGGGGTCGCAGATTTGGGCAGAAGAGCCCTTAAAGATGGTGGTTATCTCACTGGGTTTCATGGGACAATAACTTTATAACCAATTTGACAACGGAGACAGTCGTGCTGCTGGCAGTAATTATTATACAGTTGCAACAACGCCTGGCTCTGGGCAGCATTGTCGGGACGGATGCCGGCAGCGGCCCATTTGCGGATGATATGGTTGCTTTCGGGACTGAGTTGTTCTAGGATGGCGACGGCCTGGTCCTTGTATAGTTGCATGCCATGTTGGTTGCCATACTCAAAAAGGAGGGGCACCCAAGCATTGATAATGAGCAAATTGACAAAAGTGGGCGACAGGTGTTTGGGTTTGCCGGGCGAGGGACGGTCAAACTGATAGTGGTGGGTCCAATAGTCGGAGGCAGTCACATTAAAAAGTTGCTGCAGCTCGGCAGCCGAAGGCGTTTCTAACAAGCGGCTGAAGAGATTGCGCGAACGACAAATGAGCTGGGCAAACTGACTGATGCGGATAGTGGGGAACCCATTGGGACGGATGCGGAAAAACTTCCACAGATAACCCGCAATTGGTTTGAGTTGGGCAGCATGACAGATGGCATCATAGTCGGCCTGCAACTGTCGGGGATACTCGTCGTCGAAATAGCCTTCCAATAGCCCTGCCTGCCCCATCAGGAGAGCCTCGACACGCTGTGGCTTGTCGCGCCAACGGGCAAGAAGTGTCAGGTCGGTCGACCGAGCCATCAGCTCAAAGGGGAAACCGTTGATCATGCCTCCAAAATAATGAGCCAGCATCCAATAGCAGCTCTGCTCCCAGTTGCCATGTGTGTCGGAAAGAATCCGGCGCACATTGTCGCACTTCGACTCCAAACGCTCAAGAGTGAGACGCTCAAGGGCCGACTGCATAAAGAATGATGAGAGTTGAGGAAGGTGGTCGCTACAGGGAATATCGAGCGACTTGGGTGGAGCCATGAGCGAGTCATAGTTGTCCCAAACGGCTTGGGGTATGTGGTTGGCAAGGGAGAGTGTGGGAAGCTGATGACAGTCTTGCAGGGTAATGGCGGTGTCGCAGTCATACACCACATGCAGCACCACATTTTCGTAGGCAGGGTCGGTACTATGGTGGTGGAGGTTCCAGTCAGATGCTTTGACGTGTACCTCGACATTACCCACCCAGAGAGTCTCTCCTATTCGCACGCGCGCATCAAAAAAATCAGGCCCCGCATCGCGGTTGAGTAGACCAGCCCGTTCAACAACAACAGGAAGCCCGTCGACAGTACGCAATTCGCCCTCCAGTAGTTGATGCTGCCAGATATATTGGAGAAAAGGCTCTGGAGGACGAATCATTTTTTTTGTTATCTAAATATTAACTTAGTGCTAACTGTTGACTGAAGTCAAGGCTTGACGTGGACCTTATCCTTTTCGAGGAATGGTAGCAATTGCCAAGCACCCCAATTGATTCAACCTTAGTTGAACAAATCCTTCATTCTGTCAAAGAAGCCGCGTTCCTGCTTGGAAGGACTTGGTTGGAAATTGGGGGATTTGTCAAGTTTAGTGAGTAATTCCTTCTCCTCGCGGGAGAGGCTTTTGGGAATCCAGACATTGATACTTACCAACAAATCGCCACGGCCATAGCCGTTGACCTCGGGAAGTCCTTTGCCACGCAGACGGAGCACCTTGCCAGAAGGCGTACCGGCATCAATTTTCACCTTCACTTTGCCTGAGAGTGTGGGTATTTCTATGCTGGCACCCATGGCTGCCTGGGCAAAGGTGATGAAGGCGTTGTAATAAAGGTTCGACTCCTGGCGCTCGAAAGTATCATGGGGCACCTCTTCGATGAGTACGATGAGGTCGCCCGGTATGCCACCGTGGGGAGCGGCATTGCCCTTGCCCGACATGGAAAGCTGCATGCCGTCGGCCACACCTGCAGGTATGTTGATGCTGATAATTTCCTCGGAACGGACGATGCCTTCGCCATTACAGTCGCGGCACTTATCCTTGATTATCTGACCCTGACCACCGCAATGGGGGCAAACGCTCTGAGTCTGCATCTGGCCCAAGATGGTGCGACGAACCTCAGTCACCACGCCTTGTCCATGACAATGAGGACAGGTCTCGAAACTATTATTTCGTGCGCCCGAACCGCCACAGGTCTTACAGGGCACATACTTGGCCACCTTGATTTTCTTCTCGCAGCCCTTATCAATCTCCTCGAGAGTCAGCTTGACCTTGATGCGGAGGTTGCTGCCGCGCGAAGCCGTGCGGGCACGACGGCCGGAAGCACTTCCGCCAAAACCGCCAAAACCGCTGAATCCACCGCCACCATTGCCAAAGATATCACCAAAGATATCGCCGAAATGGGAGAAGATATCATTCATATCCATGCCTCCGCTATAGCCACCGGCACCACCCTCAAAAGCAGCATGACCAAACTGATCATACTTGGTCTTCTTCTCTGGGTTGCTCAGCACATCATAAGCCTCGGCAGCCTCCTTGAATTTTTCCTCGGCCTCTTTGTCTCCCGGATTGCGGTCGGGGTGGTACTTCAGGGCAAGCTTGCGGTATGCCTTTTTTAACTCATCGGGGGTTGCGTTGCGCCCGACACCTAATACTTCATAATAATCTCTCTTTGCCATATAACACTCTCTCTTTCATAAAACAATTTTAAATAGCCACCACCACCTTGGCGTAGCGGAGCACCTTGTCGTTGAGGTAGTAGCCCTTCTCTACCACGTCCACAACCATGCCTTTCTGGCTCTCGTCAGCAGCTGGGAATTGGGTGACTGCCTCATGGAGATTCTCGTCGAACTTCTGACCCTTGGCCTCCATTGGCTTGAGGCCCCTCTGTTCGAGAACCTTCATCATCTTATTATAAATCAGTTGTACACCTTCTTTGGAAGCATCGTCATCAGCAATGTGCGCCAAAGCACGCTCAAAGTCGTCGACAACGGGGAGGATAGCCTTGATGGTGTCTTTGGCACCATTCAGGATGAGGTCGGCCTTCTCCATCGTGGTACGCTTACGGTAGTTCTCATACTCCGAATAGATGCGGACATACTTATCGTTGGCCTCAATGAGTTTCTGCCCCAACTCCTGCACTTTCTGCTCATTGTCGTCATGATGCTCACGATGTTTACGACGTTCGCGACGACTCTGACGCTGTTCGGTTTCGGGTTTCTCGGAAGAGTCAGCCTTTTGTGCTGATGGTTCCTGATTGGCCGCTGTGGCCTGAGTATCTTTGATTTCTTCTTTCTGTTGCTCTTTATTTTCTTCTGACATGATAAATAATTTTCAATTAATATTGTTGCGTGGCCATTCACTTTCTGTGCCAACTGACAGGAATATGCCAATTTGTCACCACTTAAGGTAGGTTCTATAAATTGCTTTCAATCGATTTTGTTCTTATTTCGAGCAGATTTCCGTGCGGAAGGTGGGAGCAGCGTTTCGCAAAAGATGCTTGTGTCTTTTGTCGAGCCAAAGAAACGTCAGCGAAGCTAACGCGGTGCATTGTAACCGACTGACAATCGGAAAGATGCCGAAATAAGGGCAAAAGCGCTGAAAAATTTAAGTACACTCATATTTATTATTGTTTTTTTAATGTGGAATTTATAGAACCCACCTTAAACACATCCATTGGTTTCTTGGGACGCTCGGCATCGAACCAATGGAAATTGTTGAGGAATTTCTTGTCTTGGGGCAGTTGTTCCAACGGGTAGGTCTGCATATCGGGATTGCCGAAAGTGACCACACGGTCGGGAGCGCGGTCGACAAAATAGACACGCATGTCAGAGCCTATGCCGGCATTGACTCCCACCAGCGTCTTATTGCCATGCACATCTTCGTCGATGATATGGTAAGTCATCTCGGCATTGCCCCGAATGTCGGCATGATGGGGCTCACCTTCAACAAAATAAACCACCGTGTTACGTCCCTTCACCTGATTGTATTTCTCACGGTCAAGACACTCGATAAAAAAACTACTACTATTAAAAAAGGCCTGCTTGGCACCAGAAGAGTCATGCTTGACGACGATGGTGTCGGCCGTTGCCTGATAGTCATGATACCACACCACGGGATTGTAGAAGAGACGCACCGTAGAGTCAGCAGCAGAATAAAAGATAGAGTCGCTCATGGCTTGGGCGTCGCCACGAAAAACCTTGACATGATGGTAAGCGGTGACAGACTCTAATGCTTTGGAAGAGTCGTTGGTGACAAAAATGCTGTCGGCATGCAGGTAGAGCGTGTCGGGAGCAGCAAGGGTGTCATCCTCATTGCGGTTGATGAAACGCACTAAGGCACTATCGGTAATAAAAGAGGTACGGGTCTGCTGGTTGGTCTCGGCATAGCGGCTGGTGCTGATGACATCGTTGACGGTGTCGTAGATGAGCACATTACCTTGCGCCTTGCCAAACTCAGTCTCCTCATAGTAGTCGAGCGTATCGCTAAAAAGATGATGCTCAGCACGGTGTACCTGCGATGCTTTGACCGAATGGGCCACACGTTGTTCGGTGTTATAGGTTCCCCTTTCACTATAGATAGTAGTGGAATCGGTGTAGACGTGGGTTGGACTCCAAAAGTAGGCGGTGTGGGCATTCATTTCATAAGTAAGCGTGTCGGTCTCCAGCCGCATATTGGTGTCGGTGAGGACTACCGAATCGTAGATGTCGAAGATCTTCAGGTCGGAATTATAATAGCCCACCTTGCTGACTAGGCGGCGTTGCTGATTGGTGGTGATGCCCCAGGAGTCGTAGGACGCTATAGAAGAGTAACGGTCGTAAATGAGGTGGTCGGACTTGAGGATGGTCTTGCCGTCAATCATGCGTACGGTGTCGTCCCAAATCTCAACGACACGGGTCGTGCCATCATAATAAAGCTGGTCGCCGAAGATGGTGGTGGTATCTGTCACCTCCACTTTAATATTTCCAAAAGCAACAAAATCGTTGCGTACAGTATTAAGCAACGCCGAGTCGGCATGAAGCACCATGCCCTCATGAACCGCCCTGACGCGTTGGTAGAGAATCCAAACATCAGGGTCAAAGGGGTCACGGGTACCCATACCGGCCTCATAGGTGATGAGTTTCTGCCCCTGCACTGGCACAAATGCCAGCACCGCCAAAAGCCACAGCACACATTTTAAAACATTTATCCGCATTCTTGTGAACGTGATTAAAATGCAAAGATACACAAAAAATCCGATTTATTCATAAACACATGAAAAAGAATATCGAAACACGAATTGCCCCGAAACAATCATGGGCAATTCGTGTTTTATTCAGAAGATGGAGACAGAAACTGCTCCAATTGTTCAGAAAGCATGCATCTTACCTATCCTCAAGCCATCGCATCATCCACGCCTCCTGCTGCGGCAGACTTTTTCCTTCACTCTACTATAAGCTTCCGCGTGGCGGATCCTTGGGCAGTCTCCAAGGTCACAAAATAAGCCCCTGCCGTGAGGTCGCGGATGGATAGTGTCATCTGCCCCCCTTCTGTTTGAAGGCGGCGCAACTCCTTGCCCGACTCGTCGCGCAACAGCAACTCGCCCTTACCCTGTGAGCCTTCAGGCAGCAACAGCGTCACATGCCCTCGTGCTGGATTGGGCATTATTGCAAAGGTGACTCCCCCACTGTCACACTCTTCTATTCCTTCTAATGACGGAACTCGGATGAAGGACGCCCTGTAAGTGTCGTTTTCTGTGGCCACAAAGGTGAGCGGGTTTTGGAAGATTCTATTGTTCCACCTTCTGAAGATATACCCTGCATTCGCAACGGCACGCAACTCCACCGTGTCCCCTCCATAATAATAACCAGCTCCTTCAACCAGTCCTGCCTCCATTGGGGAAGCATACGCATCGATTCTGTATTTCTCGTCCTCCTGGAAATAGGCGGTGAACATCGTGTCCTTCGTCACCAGCACCAAACGTGGATTGCTGGTGTCCCCGTCATCCCAATGGGTAAAGTGGTGGTGTTCCCTCGGGACGGCCCAGATTGTCATCAGCGACGAGTCCAGACACCAGCCGCCTCCCTCCACCTGTCCCATCAGTATGTCGCTCGTCCGCACATCCAACATCACACTCGTGTCCGGTGCGATGGCAAAAAAAGGACCCCACAAGTCATTGTTGACAGTAAAAGTCCATTCATCTTTTCCGCTTGTATTTAAGCCATACAAGATTTTATTGTGATAACGAGGCCTCTGACTATAGGCTGACGTCATTCCCACATAGAAGGTGGGCAGATGCTCAAAAGCATAATAATCAGGCATCAAGTTGTTGAAAAACGTACCACCAATATAGAACACCGAGTCGACCGTGATAGCAGTGTCGAAATTGACCCGGTACAGATAGCAGTACTCAAACCCCCAAGTGGCCGTGTCGTGGTTGCGAGGCAGTTTCATTATTTGCGGCCTGGCCGTGTCCCAACGCACCTCCTTTAGCTTTTCCAACTGGTCTCCCA
Organism: Bacteroidales bacterium; assembly: GCA_016280915.1. Taxonomy (GTDB): domain Bacteria; phylum Bacteroidota; class Bacteroidia; order Bacteroidales; family P3; genus Colimorpha. The sequence goes on along the minus strand of JAEEHQ010000036.1, from coordinate 87,062 downwards.
CTTTCTGATACAGATAAAGGTACTCTGGCAGTCGGGAGGTATCATGGCATAAAGTCCTAATCGTCCAACACATATGATAGTTCATTGTGTGCATCACAGCCAGACCTCTCACCTTCAATGGTCGTGAAACATAATCTGGCACTACCAAATAATTGTAATATTGGAATGTATCTGATTCTTCCCAATTTGTCCTAGTAAATAGGCAATAATAATTCCGTGAGTAGGCCGGAGTTTCAAAGAAATATGCACATGTGTCATACCATTCCGAATAGTACAGTTCACTGGAACGGCCATAGACTGTGTCATACGTTTGTCCCCAACCCTGCACAGCCATGATTGAAAATACTATTAATAACAATTTCTTCTTCATAATATAAACTATTTTGAACATTTATGCTGACCTCATCTTCTCTGCCATTGGTCTTCATCTATCAGGCAATCCGAAAAAGAGGGAAAGTACTCTACAGGTATTTCAAATATCTGGCTTTGCATAAAACTCTCTCTAAACGTTTTCCATACGCAATCAAAAATAGTAGGCTCACTAACAGGAAACTGTTCAAAAAAGCCACCGTAAGTGTTGACACACAATGATTCGTAATAATGATAAATGCTGTAAACCGGGTCATATAAGGTCTGAAACATCGAATTGCTCACATAAGTGCCACCTGCAATTACCTTCTCACCCAACATGCAGTCTATCGACCATAGGTGCTTCCCCTGCCAGTACATCGGGTCATAATCATCTGTAGCATCCCAGTCGGGAATCCAAACAATGCCGCCGGGAAAATCATTATCCTCAGATGACAATATGGCAACCGAATTTAAGTCTTTCAAATAGGCCACATCCCTCACATGGCAATGCACATGGGCTCGATTTGACCAAAGTGCCTTCTCCATCGTTTGAGAACTGTTCATTCGGAAGACTACCAGATTGCCAACACCGCTATACCCTGTCTCAGTCCCATACGTCACACAGAACCGGTCTTCATTCATTGAGCAGAGGCTTATTGGCTCGTCTTCCTGGTGTGGCCTAATGAATCCTCCCGCCCCTTGAACTGAATATTGTGCCACGGTGACCGGAATGCTCATATTGGCAGACGTAGCATAAAAGCCCTCTCGCTTGGTCTGGTGCAGACGGAAGATATAGTGATTGGGGTCCTCGTCTTCCCCCCAATACGGCAGTTTGGATACCACCTCCAGAAAACTATCCGTCAGAATGATGTCTGTCAGATACTCATCTACATCAAAACATTGTGGATGGACGACACGTTTTGTCCAGGTATTTGGGTAGCTAAGGGGTAAAGGACATTGTAGCTCAACAACACATGACGAAGGCAGATTAATTGAAATCCTGCCCACAGCCATAATCAACGGACCCCGAAATGGGTCATCCTGATGAACCACCAGATGCATTAGGCTATCCACCTCCGCTACTCGCAGCAAATGTAGTGTTGCATTCGGCAAATTCAAATCTCTGAGGTCAAAGAAACCCACCACACCCTGAGAATACCAACCCGTAGAAATGACCTCACCTTGATTGTTATACAATGGTTCACCTGCCTGGACCGTAATGTATCCGCAGAAATAGCAACCCTTATTAAAGATGTACATATCTTTGACAACAAAGGTGCTGGTGCTGTCTGTGAGAAGGGCAGAAAGATTGCAATTGAAGCCCTTTGTTCCCCCTGAAAGATTCCTAATTCTAAAAGTATGTTCTCCTGTCCATAGCATAGCCTTGCTGCACATAACGGCACTATTGGGAGTCGCCGTGCGCACTATCAGATTCTGACCAGTTTGATTGGCGTAACGTTCCACCTGGCTGACCCAAGTGGACTGAGCCGACAGGCCCGGAATTAAAAACAACACACTCACTATCAAGGGGAGAAACTTTCTTGCAACAGAGTATCCCTCTAACCCACAATGCTTAACAGAATAAATAATAAATTGATTCATGGTTGTATTTTTTTTTGCAAATATACTAATTTTTTTTAAAATAACAAGTTTTATAAAAAAATACAATCCATCATTTTGCTTTTTTAAAGGAATAGTGTCTAAATCATTAAATAACAATAGCCCCACATGATACGACAATTGCAGCGTGGGGTACAATGAGGTTCACCTGCATAGCCCTGTGTTTACAAATTAGAAAAAAACAATATCTTTGCTGGAAAAACAAAATGACATGGAAGCTGCAAAGGAATTGTTGAAAATGCTGTTACCTGACTGACAACTTAGGTGACAGCTTTGAGATTGTTGATGTGAAGAAAGTGAGTGGAAGTCCGAATGGGTGGACATGTTGAACAGGCGTTCCTCCTTGAAGTCAAGGATGCCGCAGTTCACACACAGGCGACTGCGCTCCGCCATGCACAGCGTCGACTTCTACCTGCCGTACCTCTTCACATACCAGATGCCGGAATGTGTCGGGTTGACCAACAACAAGATTGAAGGGACTTTCACCGACTTCGAAAAGAACCTCATCAAACACAGCGTGATGTCAAAGGAGAACCGCAAGCGGTTCATCAGTGGGTTTTTCTTGGCAGTGGGTTAAATCTAACATGCCATGGAAAAGAAACAGCCTCCTCTTAGCTAGCAGCCGTTTCACACATGTCTTGTCGTCATTCGCTGCAGTCTTATCCTTTACGGGATCGCTCCCCAGCAGAGCCCTGCTATGCTTCAAACTGCGCGGCAAAGATGCAAAACTTTTTTCATTCGTCCATTCTGCAATTTGACCTATACGCCGAAAAGTTTTTTTTTATTTGAAATAAAAAATGTATATTTGCAACATGGAAAAAAAAAACGAAAATTATATTTATATTATAACATAATCAAAGATAGTTGATTGTGCATTTTTTTTTACTTTATCGAAATAAGATTTTTTATTAAATACGACCGATATAACCGACAGAAAGGAAAGGAAAATGAAGAAATACTTTTTTACAATTATAGCCACATGGTTTGTCCTGAGCGGGGCTATGGGCCAAAATATCGTGCGGATAGACACGGTGCTTAAGCCATATATAGAGTTTGACTATCAGGGTTGGCTGGACTCAGACCCGCAACATCCACTCGAAATAGGCCCCGGTGGAATAATGTACTGCTACGGAGGTATGCCCCAAATTCCATTTGAACATCTTGATGACTCAATACGCGAGAATTTCCCTGTAACTTCTCCCTATTTGTACCGCTGTATGCTTAGTGGAGAACAAATCCAATACAACTACATCGAAGGCGGTGCCACGGTTCATGGTATAGCATACTGGTACTGGTGGATTTCAGACACTTTTACCGTTGAGCCACATCCTATCAACGACCTCTTATTGTATGAAGCCACGCCCGACACACTCATGCTTTTGGAGCGAGTGCCCGCGTTGTGGTTTGGCCCTCCGTTGCAGATTGGTCCTCGGCTACCTCTCGGTAGGGGACATACCAGCCATGACTGCCATATACCCCTTTTCGATGGGGGTGACGATACTTTGTGGTGGCGTCCTCAATACCAGTTTTTTGACAAACCAGTCCGTGTGGAAGACTCGTTCTACGTAGGTGCCTCACAGACTTGGCAAGAATATAGTGCACGAGATAATTGGACTCAGGAAGGAGGAAGTTATAATCCAACACTTTTTGGGTTTGGATGGATGACAATGGCATTCCACGGACAGCATTACGATCCTTCTTGCTGGCCGCCACCTATGAAAATCAAGCAGCGCTGGACTTTCCCAGAATGGCTTGAAAACATAATCACAAGTGCTACAGGCATACCATTAACCCCTCGTGGTTACATCCGCGACCAGTGGATAAACCGCTATGCTTTGGACTTTTTCTTGATATTGCCCATTATAGAAACTTACGATACTCTCTGGGACTACGAGTTGCCTCAATGCCCCCAGGTGGAGTGGTTCAACGTGACTGGATACGCTGGCGACACCACTATCATACGCTGGCAGAGTGCCGATATGGATCACAGTGAGTGGCAGCTCTCTTATGGACCTGTCGGCATTGACCCAAACGACGGAACCATGGTCGACCTTGACAGATGCGTGTGGCGCTACATTGACTCTCTACATACTAGAGATAGTATGTCGGCATGGGTGCGCACTGTCTGTCGCGACGAGGGCTTCCTGCGCTACAGCGAGTGGAGCCACCCTGTCAGTTGGTGTAGTGAACCTAGCGAACTCTGGACCGAACGACCCAATAGCAACATCCGTCTCGATGGCCTTGTACGCCTCACCCCCAATCCCACATCCGACCAGGTAACCGTCACCTCCGCCTACCGCCTAACTGGCGTGGAGGTATACGCCATGGACGGCCGCTTGCTTTACAAAACCGATGCTCAGGGTTTGACCTGTACCTTCTCGGTCCGGGAATGGCCGCAGGGCTCCTACGTTGTGCTGGTGCAGACTGCCGCTGGTACCTCTACAAAGAAACTCTTGGTGCAGCCCTGATGCCATATTGCTCCACCCACCGGGCCTTTTGCGGTTCTGCATTAAGCTTGAATGCACTTACTTTGTGTGTGGGGTATATCAGGCAAATACACTCAGCGTGTCGAAGTGAAGAAAGTCCTGTTGATTTTCGATAGCTGAGCATCGCGAAAGAGGAGAAATCGACGCTCTCAAAGATGAATAATTAGGACCCACTTTAATAGAACCCGACATAAGTGTTTTGGGATTATAATGTAAGGTTTTCGGGGCCATTGTATATTGTATTTAGGGGTCTTCTATAAATTGAATGATATGGAGTTAAATGGGAAGCTAAATAGGAAGTTAAATAGGACAAATGTATGGTCTTCAACAGTATTGTCCATTTTAACTACCATTTTTACTTCCTAATTTTGAATTAATAGAACCCACCTTTATTGATAAGCCATCACTTCAAAGAACCCATCATATAAAAAAGAATGTGGCCTATATCAGACAGGCCACATTCTCTTATTATTTATGTATTTATTTGTTTACTTAGCACCGGTACGGGAACCCATGCGGTCCATAGCACAACGGAAACCAATCCAAGCGGTGCTGCGATCTTGGTCGTAGTAACGACGGGTGCCGCTCTGCATCCAGTAAGCACGGTCGCGCCAACTACCACCCTTCACCACGCGAACGCGGTTGTTGATCATAGAAGTAATGTTCTTACGATCAAGACTGTCGGAACGGTGATACATCTGGTTGGTCTGCTCATCATTGGTGCGGGTAACCTCTTCATCAGCCTCCTCTTCGTCGTCGTACTCGCGCAGCCAGCCGGAAGCAGAAGTGGGCTCCTTGCTCTCGAAGTCGTAGATGCTGGAATTCCAGTCACCATCGAGGTAGTTGATATTGTCGGCCTGACGATAGTTGCGACGGTTCATGTCGTCGGGAACGTTCTGATAAATCAGGTTGCCGGTAGCTTCGTCGATAGCGGCTTCCTCACCATCCTCGCTCATAGCAACATACTGATAGACATTGCCACGGAAGGGGTTCTGGTCATCGGCACCGATGGGGTTAGCATCCTTACGATACACATCGCCACACCACTCAGCCACGTTGCCAGCCATGTGATACAGACCGTAGTCGTTGGGGAAATACCATCTAACAGGAGCGGTGTACTCCCAACCATCGTTGAGGTTGCCTGCCACACCCATGGCATCGCCACGCGAACGCTTGAAGTTAGCCAGGAACTGACCATAGTATTTCTTGTTGGCAGAACGGACGCTCTGACCAGCCCAAGGATAGGTCTTATGCTCAACGATACGCTCGTCGTAGGTGTTGCCAATCATACCCAGAGCTGCAAACTCCCACTCAGCCTCGGTAGGCAGACGGTAGTTGGGGAGGAGGATACCGTCGGAACGGCGCACATTACGGCTCTCGCCACCGCTGGCAGGATTGAGGTCGGGCACACCGGCACCCTCGCCCTTATACAAACCAGCCAAATAGACATCGGTTTGGAAAGCGTCAGCACCCGTCAGCTCGCTCTGAGCCAGCTCGATGATACCGGCATCCACGAGGATTTTCTCGTTGACGCGGTCGGTACGCCATTTGCAATATTGAGAAGCCTGCTCCCAAGTAACGCCCACAACGGGATAGTCGTTGAACATAGCGCACTGGAAATAGTTCTCAACAAAGTTCTCCACCCAGGAGAGGCGGGAACGCCAAACGGTAGTATCGGGATAGATATTCTTGACCAACTCGGGATACTCCTCACCATAAGCGCGGTTCATCCAATAGACAAACTCACGATAAGAAATGTTGGAGACCTCGGTCTCATCCATGTAGAAAGAGGAGACGGTGACTGTGTGGACAAGGTTGTTCCATGAGAAGCGCGACTCATCGGCTACACGTCCCATTTGGAAGGAACCGCCTTCGATGAACACGAGACCGGGACCAGTAATCTGTTCTGAATAGGAAGAACGGTCGAAGCCGCCCCACTCGGTATCATTCAGATTCCAACCCGTGGTTTCAGACTTATCCTTGCTACCGCCACAAGCCGTGAGCAGCAGCGCAGATGCCAGCATAAGGAATGAGAATTTTAAAATCTTCATAGTAGATTAATTTTTTATCTATCTTATACGTTATTATCAATAATTTGTTTCGTTTTTAAGAATTTTTATCATCCACGATTAGAAGGACGGGCAGCGGATGGCCTTAATCTTATGCTTCTGTTCGGGAGCAGGAAGCAGGATGCCGATGGTGATTTCGTGCGAACCAGCCGTGCTGTTGGCCAGCTGTGAAACGGTTGCATCATAGCTATAGCCAATCTTGAAATGGTCTTGCTGCACACCCACCATAAAGATGAAAGCATCGGAGTTCTCAATGCCATTGCGATACCACACACCCACAAGGAAGGGCATCCAGTCGAGATAGAGACCATAGTTGAAATAATGGAAACCACCCTGATACTGATAGATGAAGTTGGGGGAGATGACCGGCTGGCCGAGACCGAGGGAAGACTGACGACGACGCTCCTCCGAAATATTAATCAGACCACCTGCATTGGCAGAAAACTTGATGGGAACGGGGTCCTCACTATAAAAGCCCTGGCTAGGCTGGTTGAGGTGGTGGGCGGCCACGCCGACATACCATGCAGGGCCATAGACCATACCACCGGCAGCAAAGTCAGGATAGAAGATACTGGTCTGGTCGGGAGCCGTAGCAGAGGTCTGGTTGACGAAACCGTTGTTGGCGTCAATTTGGTCGCCAAAGCGCAGGTTGTTCAAATCCCACGAAAGGTTGGTATTGACGATAGAGGCCTGCAGGGCCAAGTTGACGAATATGTCCTCATGGATCTTGAAACGGAATGAATACATAGCGCCCAAGGAGGTGGTTCCCAAAATGCCATGGTCGCCCTGGCGGTCAGATATAATGATGGCACCAATACCACCATGCAAATCAGGTATATACTGGTCGTAAGAGCCACTAACAGTAGTAAAAGCACTGACGAGCCCAGGCCACTGGGCGCGATAGGTTAAAGAGATTCGCGGTGCTACCTTAGAACCAGCAAAGGCAGGGTTGAGGTACAGCGGATTGGCATAGAACTGCGAGAATCCAACGTCTTGTGCTTTTACTCCCTGCATGCCCAGCACCAGAAGCAACAGAAGCAGAGTTATTTTATTGTACTTTTTCATCATGCAAATTTTAGTATATAATGAGCCTAAAATTGATTGGCAATATTACGCTTTTTTTATCAAATAAACACGATTCTTCTAAAAAAAAAATACATACGCTTGATTTTCAAATAATTTAGTTTTTAACAACGCATACAAAGAATCGTTTTTTTTCATCATTTTTGCTATCAAAAAACAAAAAATAAGGTCTTTTTGCTTCAAAATTTGCCTCTGGGAAAGACCCTTTTAAGAGCACATTTCGCCACCGCAAAGCAACGTGGGAAACGCCGGATGGGCAGGCTCCTCTTTAGGTGGCAAACAAGTCTGCAAACCCCGAAATGACCCCAACAAACGAAGGGCCTTCGACTGCCTTCACCGAACCTAAAGAGGTAAGGGACTAAAATAACCATACATTGAAGAGCCGCACCCAGCATGCCGCCACCACTCCTCATCTGTGGCACAACGGTTCAAACCGTTTTCCATCAGCCACCCCCCGCAATGAAATCCTACTATTTCTCTTGTCCCTTAGCAAGCATGTCCTCCGAAAAAGACACAAATCATCTCCATCACTCCTCCAGCCGAGATTCAAGTCAATAAAACGAGGCCTTATTTAAATAATTATCTAACAACAATTTACTTATATTTATTTTTTACATGACAAATAAAACCTAGTCTAAAAATAGGTCAAATGTAATATAAATAGCCAACTTACACCAACCTTATTACCGATAGGTTGATTTTTTTTAAAGGGGCAAAAAAGATGCTGGCGGAGCGGCGCGCCCGCCCAAATTGGCTATCGCTAGGAAGCACTGACAGCTTAGGCGAGAGATTGGATGGCGGGAGATGGGAAAGGGTGGTTTGGTGTTGGACATCGGGCAGCTCAACGAGAGAAAAATTTCTACGGGTTGGGTCTATGGGGAAAGGAACTCCGTTTAGTCTGTTTTACGAGTAAGGACTATGGTAAAAAAAAAGAACTCCGTTGTAGTTATTCTTGCTTTTGAAACGTTACAATAATATGAGAGCAACAGCTAACACAAACAAAGCAAAAATAATGTAACAATAAAAATATATTGCATTTGAAAAATGACACAACAACCGATGCAAATCGACTTCAAAAAAAAAGGAAAAAGATATTATGTCATGGCTAGACAACATTGCTTCCATTCGATGTTGGATCCACAAGTGTATTTTTTTTTCAAAGGATACAATATTTTTTCAAAGGATACGTTTAATCACTTTTGCGAATAATATGAAGGCTGGATTCGCAAATAAGATTATCATCCGCCACCCACTTCTGCGGTTAAACGGACTCCATCTTCAGACAAAAACTCCGATGGAATGACCCTAGTGGTGATGGCTGGGACAAAAAAAGTATGTGATTATTAAGAAACTAACTAACGAAGAAGATAAATTTACTAACTAATAACAAAACTAAATGATTAAAAGAAAAGTAATTTTTGCAACCCTGCTCTTGTCATTGTTGCTACCAATGACCTTGAGCGCCCAAGACTCGTTACAGGTATGTAATGGCACTTCGACCAACTCATACATACCTATACACGGCTTCTACAACGATTCTCGGTTCCGGAACGAGTTTATTTATCCGGCACGGTTACTGAATGCGATGGCTGGTAGCACCATTACCGGTCTGACCTTCTACGCCGACGATGACGAAAGCTGGACTTCTAATCTGGAACTGAGGATTGCCGAAGTAAGCGACACCACTTTTGATTCTTCCATGCCATGGAAGATGCCGGCCTCCACCCGGGCTGCTTGGACTGGCACCTGTTCCGTGGTGAACGGACGCTGGGAAATCTCATTGACCGACCCCTACACCTACAGTGGAGGCAACCTCCTTATCAGCGTCATGAATACGGCAGCCGGTTCGGGCTGTCCCTATAGCCATTTCTACGGTGCTATCCAAAGCCATGCTGCCGCTGGCAATATATACGGCACCTCTACTAGCTCCGCCACAGGTCCCAACTATACTCAGGCCTTCCTTCCCAAGGTGACTTTCACCTATACTTCTGGCAGCGACATCTGCCTCACGCCCTCCAACCTTACGGCCTCCAACATCACCCCTAGCGATGCCACTATCAGCTGGAACTCCCGCAACGGAGAGAGCAGCTGGGCTCTGTATCTCAATGGTTCTTTTGTCAACGAGGTATACGACTCCACCTATGTTTTCACCAATCTGAACGCCAACACGGCCTATACCGTCCGTGTGCGTGCCATCTGCGGCATTGACGACACCTCCAACTTCAGCACAGTTTCGTTCCGTACCGCCTGTGGTTCCATTAGTGCACTGCCTTGGAACGAGAACTTCAACTCCTACACGGGTACCTCTGCTTCCAGCAACACTTCCTCTATCACCAACCTGCCCTGCTGGGATGTGATAGGCAACTACAACGACTATACCTTCCTCCAGAACTCTTGGAACCACGACAGCGATGCCTCTGGCAATGCCCTGCGCATCTATGGCCACACCACCTCCTATCCCACCTTCATCATCCTGCCCACTTTTACCGAGACCCTATCCAGCCTCTCTTTAGGACTGTGGATGACGACGGACAACAGCAACACCTATCTGGGTGTAGGCTACATGACCGATGCCACCGACACCAGCACCTACACCGAGGTGTCCACGCTCGTGCCCAGAGCCACCGGCAACTGGGAGCTTTTTGAAACCCCGATGAGCCCCAATGCCTCGGGCCGTATGGTCATCCGCTACTACGGCAACTATGGCAACATACGCGTTGACGACATCAGCGTGTTTGAGTCTCCCTCCTGCGACAGACCTTCGTACATCACCATGCGCAACATCGGTTCCGACCAGGCCGAGCTGTTTATCTTCGACACCGTTGGTACTGCTGCCAACTACACCGTAAAACTGTACAACGACACCCTGCTGGTTGACAGCATGGAAGTACAGGACACTGTGGTGACGTTCACCTCCCTCACACCCAACACGGACTACACCGTCAGCATGGCGGCCAACTGCAGCGACGGCAGCGCCTACAATCCCCTGACAGTGCAGTTCCGCACAGCCTGCGTGGCCATTGCCAACAGCAGCCTGCCTTTCGTTGAGGGGTTTGAATCCTACAATGCCGGATCCTCCGCATCTTCGAGCACGGCCATGAACCTCTCCTGCTGGGCTGTTACCAACCGCTACAGCCAAAACTACCCCTACTTCTCCACCTCTCAGCACCACAGCGGCAACAACAGTATGGCCATCTATACCTCCAACACTACCCCCACCGTTGTGGCCCTGCCCCTTTTCGAGGACAGTCCCAGCAGCCTCATGCTCAATTTCTGGCTCTACGGACAGTCCATGCAGGTGGGTGTCATGAGCAATCCTAACGACCCCAACACCTTTGTGGCTGTGCAGAACTGCGCCCCCGCCACAACCAACAGTTGGAACATGTACGATGTGACATTCGACGGTATCACCTCCGGCTATATCGCTTTCCGTTACAACGGTTCGAGCTACGGCACTGCCTACATCGACGACATCACCGTGCTCACCACTCCCTCTTGTGCCCGTCCTACGGACATTGTCATGCAGAACATCACCGACCAAGAAGCCGAGTTGCACATCATAGACACCATAGGCGATGCCATCAGCTACACCGTGAAAGTCTACAACGACTCTGCCATGGTGGACAGCATCGAGGCCTTCAGCACCGTGGTTCCCTTCTACTCGCTGACGCCCAACACGCTCTACACTGTCAGCATGACGGCCAACTGCAGCGACGGTGGCAGCACCAGCACGCTCAGCCTGCAGTTCCAGACCGCCTGCACGGCATTTCCTACCGACAGCCTGCCCTTCTTCGAAGGCTTTGAAGGCTACGCCGGCAGTTCCTACTCTTCGAGCAGCAGCGCCATGAACATCCCCTGCTGGGGCGTCCTCGACCGCTACAGCAGTAGCTACCCGTACTTCAGCACCAGCCAGGCACACACAGACTCTAACAGTCTGGCCATATACAGTTACAGCAGCCCTGCCACCATCGTTTCGCTGCCTCACTTTGAGGAGACCCCGAACAACCTTATGCTCGATTTCTGGCTTTACGGACAGCCCGTACAGGTTGGCATCATCAGCAACCCGATGGACGCCAACTCGTTTGTTGCATTGCAGACAATCACCCCTGCCAGCTCTTCGGCTTGGGAACATTGCCAGACCACCTTTGCCAACCAATATTCCGGCCTTATCGCCATCCGCTATGCCGGTGGCTCTACAAGCTACAGCTACATCGATGACATCACCGTCAGTGCCCTACCTAGCTGCACCAGTCCTTCTTCTGTGGTAGCCAGCAACATCAGCACCACCAGTGCCGATATCATCATCAACGATGCAAACGGCATCAATCACTACATGATTTACCTTTCGGCCACCGACAGCGTGGAATGGTATGATACCATCTACCAAATGACCGACCTTACCCCCAGCACCGCCTACACCGTAAGCGTCCGCACCATCTGCAACGACTACACCATGACCGACCCCACCTCCGTCAGCTTCCGCACCGGCTGCGACATTATCAGCACCCTGCCTTGGCACGAAGACTTCAACAGCTACGCCAGCCTCTTCACCTCATATCCCAACGAAATGGTTGGCGAGATGATACCCTGCTGGGGTCTCATCAAGAGTAACCCCGGAGCCCACATGTCGCTGAGCGGTTCCAGCTACCGTTATGGCGATTCCGGCTACAGCTTGGTGTTCTATCCTGGTGTTGCCAACCGCAGCACCTATGTCGTACTGCCTGAGTTCTCCGACGATATCAGCGGCCTCGAACTCCAGTTCCAAACACGCCCCGAAGGCACATCCAGTAATAGCGGTTCCTTCGACGTAGGTTACCTGACCTCAGCAACCGACACCACCACCTTCGTCAGCGTGCAGCACTATGACTACAGCGATTTCAACAATGAATACCAACAGAAACTGGTATCCTTTGTCAATGCTCCCACGGGTTCCCGCATGGCCATGCGTCACAACTCAGCCTCCACCAACTGGTACTGGTTTGTGGACGAAGTGGACGTTCATGCACTGCCTTCCTGCGAAATGCCCACCAGCATTGCCGTGTCTGATGTGACCACCACATCCATCACCGTCAGCGTCTCCGGCAACGAAGGCAACTCCTACGACTATCGAATCTTCCACAACGACACCATCGTCGACTCCGCCTCTTCCACAGACACCTCTTGGACATTCAACTACTTGATGCCCAACCGTCCTTACACCATCGAAGTACGCACCGAATGCTACGACGGCGGCTACACCTCCGCCCTCACTACCCAGACGCGTACCGCCTGTGCCGTCCTGACCGTCAACGACCTGCCTTACACCGAAGATTTCGAAAGCTTCGCCACCTCACTGAACGACATTCCCTGCTGGACACGCCACAACTATGGAACCTCATACACCTCCTACCCCCAGATCTATAGCACCACAGGCTTTGGGGGCACCTCTTCCAAGGTGGTTTACTTCAACACCAGCCAGACCATCGAATACCTCGTTCTGCCCGAAGTGGAAAGCCTTAGCAACCTGCAGTTCTCCTACTTTGCCAAAACGGCTGGCAGCTACACTGCAGATGTCAAAATCGGCGTCATGACCGACCCGACCGACACCGCTACCTTCTCCGTCCTCGAAACCGTTTCTTTCAACAACTCCTGGAACTACTACACTACCGACCTTAGCCAATACAGCGACACTGGACGTTTTGTGGCTATCCGTTTCTATGCCGACCAGTACCGCGGTTTCTACCTCGATGATGTCGAGTTGCGCGTGACACCCTCTTGTGCAAGACCTGCCAGCATCTCCTTAAGCAACCTAACCACCACCTCGGCCCAGTTGCACATCAACGGAGCTCAGACCACTGGCAACTATACCATTGCGCTCGCTTACGGCACCATAGTCGACACCCTCATTGCTACCGACACTTTGGTTAATCTCACCGGCTTATCGGCCAACACCAACTATACAGTTGCTGTCGTGGCCAACTGCGCCGACGGCTACAGCCACTTCCCCCTCATTGCTCAGTTCAGCACCCCCTGCGATGCCATCGATTCATTGCCTTGGAACGAAGGTTTCGAGAATATGGCCACCGACCTGACCAACAACCTGCCCTGCTGGAGCTACATAGCCAACAGCAACAGCAACAGCAAGGTAATCGTCGTCAGCACCTCTTCCCGCGTCCACAGCGGCAGCAAAGCCCTTCGTTTCAACGGCAACTGCCAGACCCCCAACTTCTCCGTCCTTCCCTATTTCGAAGACAGCATCCAGCGCCTCAGACTCTCCATGTGGATTGTGGCTGAGAACGGCACCAACCCCGGACTTCTCCGCGTGGGCTATCTGACCAACCCCACCGACAGCAGCTCGTTTGTCCAGACCGCTTCGTTTAACTGCGCAGACTACACCACCTATCAACAAGTGGAAGTATACTTTGCCGGTGCTCCCGCGGGGTCACGCATTGCCATCTCACAGTTGAACAACGCCAACTACTGGTGGTGGGTCGACGATATTGAAGTTGACTATGCACCCGTATGCAGCTCACCTGTCATTACTGTAAGCAACATCACCGACACCAGTGCCACGGTTACCCTTACCGATGCCAACAACACCAACCACTACCGCCTCTTCACCTCACCTACCGACAGCATAGAGGTTACTGGAAACACCATTACACTCACCGGTCTCACCTACAACACCGCCTATGCTCTCACGGCTGTTACCATCTGCTCTGGCAACGAAGTCAGCAACAGTTCCTCAGCCACCTTCACCACCGCCTGCAGCCTCATCACCACTGCCATGCTGCCATGGAGCGAAGGCTTCGAGGGTTACACCGGGGCCACCTACTCCTCGTCCACCAGTGCCTTCAACGACCCCTGCTGGACCATACTGAACCGCTACTCGGACAACTACCCCTACATCAACACCAATGCTAGCTATCCCAACAGCGGCAGCCAGTGCCTCACCTTCTACAGCTCTTCTAGCGCAGCTACTATTCTTGCCCTGCCGCCCTTTGCCGACAGCCTTGCCAACCTCCTCTTCACTTTCAGCATGATGAAGACTAGCTCCAGCACCGCAGGTGTCGAAGTCGGCTATTTGACCGACCCCACCAACGCCAGCTCCTTCGTGTCGCTGCAAAGCTGCACCAATACCTCCAGCAGCACCTACCAGACCTTTGAGACTCGCTTCCCCAACAACGCCACCGGCCTTATCGCCCTCCGCTATAACGGAAGCTACACAAGTCTCTATCTTGACGATTTCAGCGTGCTCATCGCACCCAACTGCCATCGTCCTGGTGCTGTTACAGTCAGCAACATCACTGCTTATAGTGTCGACATCACCATCACCGACACCACTAACAACAACAACTACCGCATCGTCGTTAACGGAACCGACACCACCGACATCACTTCCCAAACCCTGTCTCTTACAGGTCTGACACCTGCCACTAACTACACCGTCAGCGTCAGTTCCCTCTGTCCCGACGGAAACGTCACGGCTCCCATCAACGTTGCCTTCCAGACACTCTGTGCTTCCATTACCACCCTCCCCTGGACCGAGGACTTTAGCAGCATTCCCGCTGGCACCAGCAACATATACACTAATGGCTATCTGCCCTGCTGGGATATGTTCCGCGGCCGCTACATCGACTCCACCAACACTGTCACCAGCGAACCTGCCACTTCCGACATCTTCGCCCTCAACAGCTATGCCATGGGGTCGACACACTTGCGCTGCAACATCTACGGCAACAACAACTACCGTTGGTTGGCAACACCCTCATTTACACTCAGTACTCCTGCCGAGTTCTCCTTCCGCTATGCGCTGACCAAATACAACAACGCCGAACCCATTGATTCCATTGGTTCTGACGACCGTTTCATGGTATTGGTCACTGCCAACGGTGGCACCACATGGACACCTCTCTACACCTTTGGCCACGGCGCAGATGCCGATGTGCAGATTGACTCTGTGTCCAACACCCCCGACTCCGTAGCCATCGACCTGACCTCCTTCATGGGCCAGACCATTCGCATCGCCTTCTATGGTGAGTCTGTCCTCGTCAACACCGACAACGACTTCCACATCGACGACCTCAGACTCATCTCCACCGGGTTGCCACCAACCTACTATGACGTCACCCTGCTGTCTTCCGACAGCACCATGGGTTCTGTCAGCCCTGCCGGAGTGACCTCGATTGTCGAGAACAGTTCCTTCACCGCAACGGCCACTGCCAACGACGGCTACCACTTTGTGGGCTGGAGCGACGGAAGCTCCCAGGTGAGCACAGACAACCCCTACACCTTCATTGTCAACAACGACATCACCCTGACTGCCGTCTTCGAGCAAGACATAGTCTACTATACCGTCAACATTTCTTCCTCTGACAACAACCTCGGACACCCATCACCCTCAGGAGACACCCTAGTGGCCGAAGGCCAGAGTATCACTGTCAGTGCCTCCACCCACGGCATTGCACGCTTCGACGGATGGTATATCGGCGAAGAACGCCTCAGCACCGACAACCCCTACACCTTCCAGGTCAACAGCGACATGGCCATTGTTGCCAATTTTGTCCAGCGCTACACTCTTCAGTTAGACTACAATCCCTTCCAAGGTCAGGCCACGGGCAACGGCATATACGATGCCGGCAGCGAAGTGACCATCACCGCCACTCCTGAAGCCGAATACCTCTTCAACGGCTGGCTGTTCTCCGGCTCTACCGACACCATCTTCACCAACCCCTACACCTTCACGATCAACGAGAACACCGAAATCGAGGTCCTCTTCAAACAGCAGCCTGTAGGCATTGACGATGTTGTCACAGCCGATTTCACACTCTTCCCCAATCCCGCCAGCAACGTTGTCAGCCTCAATGGTATTGAAAACGGAGCCACGGTTACCATCCTAGACATCAACGGCCGCCAAACGTTCCACACTACTGCCAACAACGACAATGTGACCATAGACCTGCAGGGCTATGCACAAGGCACCTATTTCGTCCGTGTCACTGGCAAGCAGGGAACTGCCGTTCGCAAACTTATCGTGAAGTAACCTTTACTTCAACGAACACTAACCCTATTTGTGAGGGCGGCCACAACGGTCGCCCTCTTTTCTTTTGCCTAAGCGGCCATGCCTTGACACAACCCCAAATAGCCAACAGCTCTTCACCCTGAACCCAATTCTGTGGCAAGACGCTAAAGCAACAACCAGGATTAGCAAATCACGCAACGTAAGAATCAATGAGTTTCGTACAGCACGCACCATCCCTTCACAATCGTGCAAGAGTTACGAAACCACAATTGTTTATGAAAGGAAAGCCTTGGACACGGAGACCATGAGGACAATAAAAAACAGAAAATAGCGTTATGGAATAAAAAAATATAAGTGATGGAATACCGCTATTTTATTGTAGACGCTTTTACCGACCAACCTTTCGGCGGCAATCCGGCAGGTGTTGTGCTGCTGGGCCAAGAAGATGCACCTTTCCCTTCAGAAGAGCTGATGCAGCAAGTTGCGGCAGAGTTGCGCTACTCAGAGACAGCCTTCGTGCAATGTAAAAGTCCCACCGAGTACACCACCCGCTATTTCACCCCACGGAGGGAAGTGGACCTCTGCGGTCACGCAACGATTGCCACGTTTGGGGTGCTGCGGCAAGAAGGTTTGGCCCCCAACGGCGAAACATGCATAAACCACACGCTTGCAGGCGATTTGTCTGTACAGATAGGAGAAAGGGTGATGATGCAGATGGCAGAGCCAAAGCTAATAGCCACCATAGACAACCCAGAAGAGGTAGAGCGCCTATGCCGCATAATGACGGCAATGCTTCCTCGGCTGCCGATAGCCATCGTTTCTACCGGACTTCCTGACATCATACTACCTGTTGAAAGCCTTGAAGAGCTGAATGCGCTACACCCTGACATGGATGCCCTGAGCGACTACAGTCGCGAGAAAAACGTGGTAGGTGTGCATGCCTTTGCCCTCACCCGAGGGACAAACGACAGTAGCGTGGCCCATGTGCGGAACTTTGCACCCCTGTATGGCGTCAACGAAGAGTCGGCCACAGGCACAGCCAATGCGGCACTGAGGCACTATTTGCACGTAAACGGCATTGTCTCCCAACCAGGTGAAAGCAACTTTATTCAAGGCGAAGCGATGCTACGCCCCAGCGTGGTAACGACCCAACTGGACGACAAGGGACGCATCTTTGTGGGTGGCTGCTCCAGAATTATTGCCAAAGGGAACCTAATAATATAAAGCACTAGCACCTCAAGCATTAACACGAAGCAAGACAAACAATTCGGTGGCACAAAAAAACTAATGCAATAAAAAACAAGAAAGAGAGTTATATAGAATATGCGCATAAGAGAACTACTCACCTGCATCCTCGTTGCTGGGCTTCTGTGTGGCACAGAGGCTGTTGCCCAGAGCCAATATGCCGAACACTCTAAATTGGCATCGGGAGAATGGTATAAGATACCTGTTGCTTCGACAGGGGTTTACATCATCACTACTGCCGATGTGGCAAGCCTCTACGGAACACCGTGCAGCAACATTGCTCTTTTCGGTTCCCCAGGAGGCATGCTCGCGGTGAGCAATAAAGCCGCCCATCCCGACGATATGGTGGCTGCTGCCATAGAGGTGGTGGACATGAACGGAAACGGTACTTTTGAGATGGACGACTTTATCCTCTTCTATGGCGAGGGACCCAGCGTGTGGCGCTACATGAATAGCGACCAACTATTTGAATATAGTTCGCATGCGTATGCGAACTATAATTATTATTACCTCACAACTACCTACACGCAGATTGACTCCTCTTTGCGACTTCAGCACCCTACTTTCACCCCCAACACATCCAATTCCATCAGCATTTATACTGCCGTTGCACTCCTTCACGAAGACAAAATTAACCCTGTAGAGGGTGGCGAACTATGGATGGCGGACAAATTCACCAGCAGCTTCTCCTCCCGCTCCTACACGCTACTCCTGCCATCGGCCCCCAGCGCAGGCACCATCGAAGCCCGATACGGCCTGGCACATCTATCGGATTATTCGGGACAATTTGGTTTTCAATCGGGTAGTGAAACATGGACCAACAACTTTGACGCCAACACCACCTACAGCATTTTCAAGCGAAACCTTTCTTCAACCAACAGCAATGAGGTGAGCCTGAACATCGCCTACACCCCCAGAGAGAACAGCGCAACCGGTTACCTCGACTTTATTGAGCTGAACGCCATCGTGCCACTATCATACTTGAGTGGACAGCAATTCATACGCAACAAACAACAGATACAGGAAGGTTCTGTGAGCCAGTTTGTTGGCACAGGCTACACCAGTGGGATGCGTCTTTGGGATGTGACCGAACCCAGCCAACCCTGCGAGATTGCCATTCAAACATCTGGCAACAATGGGTTTAGCTTTGCTGCTCCCACCGATGCGCCCAAGACATTCATTGCCTTTACAAAAGAAGATGCATTACATCCAGCAGGCATAGAAAATATTGTTAATCAAGACATTCATGGTACAGAGGTAGCTGACTACGTCATTGTTACCCACAAAGACTTCAGGACTCAGGCCGAGAAATTGGCCAATCTGCATAGAGCCGAGGAAGGCATGAATGTTCTGGTAGTCAACCAAGAAGAGGTGTTCAACGAATACTCTTCCGGCCGCCCCGACCCTGTGGCTATCCGCCAAATGATGTTGAACATGCGCAAAAAAGATCCCGCAGGGATGAGTCCGCGTTACCTACTGCTCTTTGGCAAAGGCACATACGACAATCGCAACATAATGGGTTCGAGCCAACGTACCGTTGTCACCTACCAATATCCCAGCGTGGTGCTGACCGACATTGCGGCCTATCCCAGCGACGACATATACGGCTATCTGGAGGAAGGCACAGCAGGTGTTTACGAGGGGAGGCTCTCGGTGGGAATCGGCAGACTTCCCGCTAAGACAGTTGCGGAAGCCGAGCATTTAGTCGACAAGATTGAGGGGTACATGACCAAGCGAGATTTCGAGCAAAGCAATGTGCGAGGCGACTGGCGCAACTACGTGACCCTGCTGGCTGACGATGCTGACCCCTCGGTGCCCAGCGACTCGGTCTTTGCCAGCGATGCCGAAAAGATGGCTCGGAGCATTCAAGCGAAATACCCCCAACTAAACATCGACAAGATCTTTGCCGACGCCTACCTACAGCAGTCGGGAGCCGACGGCAGCTATTACCCCGAGGTCAACAACGCGCTGCGACAGCGCCTCAACTACGGTACTCTACTACTCAATTACATTGGCCATGGCTCGGACAAATATATCGGTACAGAACGCTACATGGAGTTTACCGATATTGACAAATACACCAATAGAGACAGGTTGACTTTTTTTGTCACCAGCACCTGTTCATTCGGCCATTTCGACCTGGTGGACGACATCTGTGGTGCCGAGGCATTCTTGTTGGCCGATGCGGCCGGCATCGGCATTCTCACGGCCGCCCGCCCTATCCACCACTCACACCCTTTCAACAGTAGGGCTTGCATCTACGCACTCGACCCCAACAACACTATCGGCGATGCGCTGCGCATCGCCAAGAACGAAGTACAGGTGTCGCATTGTATCGCCTTGCTGGGCGACCCCGCCTTGCACCTTTCAATTCCCAAGAAAGAGGTGGTGGTGACCAGCATCAACGGCCGCAATGTGGAAGACGGGGTGACAGACTCGGTGGAGGTGCTGTCGCGCGTGACAGTAGAAGGAGAGATACGCAACAGCGACGGAGAACTGGCATCGGATTTCAACGGTACTATCTACCCCATCGTTTTTGACCGCGAGGTGAAAAGTAACACCTTGTCCAACGACAACGACAGCACCGAGGTGGAATTCTACCAACAGAAGAACATACTCTACAAAGGTCGAGAAATGGTGAGCAACGGCCGATTCACCTATTCCTTTATCATACCGAGGGACGTGGCATACCACTACGACTACGCCAAGCTGTCGCATTACGCCCGAAGCGACAACAATGATGCCACCGGTCAGTATGGCAACATTATGTTTGGCGGTTTCAACGAAGAAACCGAGCTGACGGAATTGCACCCCACCGTGGAGCTTTACATCAACGACACCCATTTCCGCAATGGCGGAATCACCAACGAAACACCCACACTTTATGCCCACCTATCCGACTCTGTCGGCATCAATGCGGCAGGTAGCGGCATCGGACACGATATCACCGCCGTCATCGACGGCAACCCCTATAGCACCGTCACCCTCAACGATTTTTATGAGCCCGACATTGAGGACAGCCGCAACGGCGAGGTGTACTACACCCTGGGCAAACTGGAAGAGGGTCCACACACCTTGACGGTGAAATGCTGGAACATTTTCAACTATTCGGGTAGCGCCACCATTGACTTTGTGGTGGTCAACGACCGAACGAAACGCATTGGTCAATTCACTTCGGCACCCAACCCCGCCCACGACCGCACCACTCTACGCATCGAGCACAACTTGACCAACGCGGTGCAGTCGGCTATCGTGGATATCTACGATATACGAGGCAGCCACGTGCGACAGTTCACCCCTACCCTTTTGGACAACAGCTGTGTGATTACTATACCGTGGGATTTCCGTTCAGACAATGGTGACCAAGTGGCAAATGGCATATACGTAGCCCGCGTGATGCTCACCACCAAATCGGGCGAAGTGCTCACCCAGACAACCAAAGTGATAAGAAACTAAAAAAATATCTCCTCAAAACAATAAAAAAAGGCCACTTCCGTTTTTGGAATAATAACGAAGTAAATTAGATTAATGAAAAGATTCGCAACCTTACTTGTCAGCACACTCTTGATAGGCTTTGCCTGCAACACAAACGCACAAACCCCTGCCGCCCTCACTGGACAAACCCGCAACTACATCTCAACAGGTATGCCCATTCTCCTGATAGCCCCCGACGCCACAGCCGGAGCCATGGGCGATGCCGGCGTAGCCTCAACTCCCGACATTTATTCCGCACACTGGAACAACGCCAAGTTTGCTTTCATAGAAGGCGACTTTGGCCTGAGCACCACCTATACTCCTTGGCTCCGCAACCTGGGTGTGGGTGACATGAACCTCCTCTATCTAGGTGGCTACAAGAAAATCAACTCACGTAGCACCGTTGCCGCCTCGCTGACCTATTTCTCTTTAGGTGAAATCCAGAGCACCGACCCCGAAGGCAACTCCAACGGCACCATGAATCCCAACGAGTTTGCTGCCGATGTAACCTATACCATGAAACTCAACGACGAGCTGTCGCTGGGTGCCAGCGGCCGTTTCATCCAGTCGGACCTCACTAACGGACAGAACGTATCTGACGGTAGCGGCTATGTCACTACCAAACCCGGCCGCAGCTTGGCCGCCGACTTGGGTCTTTACTGGCAACATCCCATCGACGAGGCACAAACGGTGGCTGTGGGTGCCTTCATCAGCAATATGGGCGCCAAGCTCTCCTACTCTGACGATGATACCCGACAGGAATTCCTTCCCGCCAACCTTCGCGTGGGTGCCCGCTATTCATACGAGCTTGACGAGTCCAACCGCATTAATGTGGTGGCGGATGTCAACAAGTTGTTGGTTCCAACGCCACCTGTTACTGTTGGCGATGTTACCTACAGCGACTATTACCAAAACATGACCGAGTATTACAATACCGGTGTCATGCGGGGCATTATCCAATCGTTCTACGATGCCCCAGGAGGCTTCTCGGAAGAACTTCGCGAGCTGCAATACTCTGTGGGTGCTGAATATTGGTATAAGAACACCTTGGCAGCCCGTGCTGGATATTTCTATGAGAACGATACCAAGGGTGGCCGCCAGTATGCCACAGTTGGATTTGCTCTGAAATACAATGTGATGCAATTTGATTTTGCCTACCTCATTCCCACTACTGCATTCAGCAGTAACCCTCTTTCCAACACCATCCGTATCTCGCTCACCTTCAATCTTATCAAGGCAAAGAAATCCTAATCATGCGCGTAGGAATTGGATATGACGTTCATCAACTAATTGCCGGCCGAAAGCTTTGGCTGGGGGGTGTTGAAGTGCCTCACAGCAAAGGGTTGCTTGGACACAGCGATGCCGATGTGCTTATCCATGCTATCTGCGATGCATTGCTGGGTGCTGCGGCCTTGGGCGATATTGGGAAACATTTCCCTGATAAAGACCCTCAGTACAAAGACATTGACAGTAAGATTCTGCTCCGCAAATGTGGAGAACTGCTGGAGAAAAAGGGGTATTATATTATCAACATCGACAGTATCGTCGTGGCACAACAACCTAAGGTGGGCCCTTTTATTCCTCAAATGAGGCAGGTGATGGCGGACATCTTGAACATCGATATTGACCAGATTTCTGTAAAGGCTACCACAACGGAACGGCTTGGATTTGAAGGGCGTGAAGAGGGCATCAGTTCTCAGGCTGTAGTACTCATTGATAATCAGCAATTACAAGCTACCAAATAACACTTCCAATACTTAACCACTATGGAAAAGCCACTCATTTCACCACAATCAGAAAGCGATGCAGACGTGCTCGAGGACTCCGGTTGCAGCTTAGTCCTACACAACGACGACGTACACACCTTTGACTATGTCATCAAAGCCCTTGTTGACATCTGCCGCATCTCCAACTCTCAGGCCGAGCAATGTGCTATCTTGGTTCATTGTCACGGCAAATGCACCATCAAGCATGGAAGCTACGAGACCCTATTGCCCATGCACACGGCTTTATTGGACAAACAGTTAACAACTGAGATAGTTAAATAGATTCTTGTTAGATTAATAATTAAATACCATGAATACGACACTATTAATCATCATCCTGATTTTGGGGCTGGTTTTGTTGGCCCTCGAGATTGTTGCTTTGCCCGGAGGTGTGGCAGGTATTTTTGGACTAGGACTCCTTATTTTGGGCGTCTGGCAGAGTTATTCATTGTGGGGTGAGACCATGGGAAACACTATCCTCCTTATCTGCACCGCCATTACCATCATCTTGCTTTTCATCTTCCTCAAGGCCAAGACATGGAAACGATTCAGCCTGAATGAAGAATCCGACAGTACCGTGAACAAAGTCGATGGACAGAACGTTGCCATCGGGTCGCTTGGCCGCACCATCGCCCGCTTAGCTCCCACAGGCAAGGCTCTGATAGACGACCAATTAGTGGAAGTGCATGCCATCAACAAATTTATCGACCCCGACCGTCCTATCAAGGTGGTTGGAATAGAAGGGTATCGCATCGATGTCATCGAAGTTCCAAATGACGACCGCTTCGAGGACGTACATAATGGTTTAGAATAGTATATACTAACGTTTAACAATTAATATTCAGTTTATGACACCAACAACTATTATTTTGGTAGTAGTGATTTTCATCCTATTCTGCCTTTTCCTTTATTTGGTTCCCGTAGGTCTCTGGTTCCAGGCATTGGTATCAGGTGTACACACTTCGCTTATCCAGCTTATGTTCATGCGTTTCCGTAAGGTTCCGCCCAGTGTTATCGTCAATAATATGATTAATGGTGCCAAGGCGGGTCTGAAGCTCTCTCAGAATGAGTTGGAAGCCCACTATCTTGCAGGCGGCAACGTTGGCAATGTAGTGCAGGCTCTTATTTCTGCCAATAAGGCCAACATGAATCTGGATTTTCACACGGCCACCGCAATTGACTTGGCGGGCCGTGACGTGCTCAAGGCCGTGCAGACCTCAGTCAACCCCAAAGTCATCGACACTCCCCCTGTGGCTGCTGTTGCCATGAATGGTATTCAGCTCATAGCCAAGGCACGTGTTACGGTTCGTACCAACATCAAACAACTTGTTGGTGGTGCTGGCGAGGAGACTATTCTTGCCCGCGTTGGTGAAGGTATTGTCACCGCCATTGGCTCTGCCGAGACCCACAAACAAGTGCTTGAGAACCCTGATACTATTTCTAAACTGGTGCTTTCCAAAGGCTTGGACAGCGGTACTGCTTTTGAAATTCTCTCCATCGATATTGCCGACATTGACGTGGGTAAGAATATCGGTGCCCAGTTGCAGATGGATCAAGCCAATGCCGACAAAAACATTGCACAGGCTAAGGCTGAAGAGCGCAGAGCAATGGCCGTTGCATCGGAACAAGAGATGAAAGCCAAGGCTCAAGAGGCCCGTGCAAGAGTAATCGAAGCCGAAGCCGAGGTGCCAAAGGCCATGGCAGAAGCTTTCCGCAACGGCAATCTGGGCATCATGGACTATTATCGCATGAAGAACATTCAGGCCGATACCGAAATGCGCGAAAGCCTCTCAAAACCCGGAGGCAAGACCGCCAACAAACCCCTTGACGGCCAAAAATAAGTATTATCAACAAAAATAGGAAAGGCCTCCTTACAGGAGGCTTTTTCTATTTTAGAAGCACGTATTTGTTTATAAATCAAACAATTTCAACAATTGTTATTATTTTGTTGAAAACAATTTGGAACAAAAAAATCGATATTTCAAAAAAAAATCCTATTTTTGCATCCCGTATTTTTGTTAATCAAAAAGACGGTATTATGAAAAACGGTTTTGACAACGAGAAGTATCTCACCATTCAGTCCGAACACATTAAAGAACGTATCTCTAAGTTCGGCAATAAGCTTTATCTTGAATTTGGCGGAAAACTCTTTGACGACTTTCATGCAAGTCGCGTTTTGCCAGGTTTCGAACCCGACAGCAAACTAAAAATGCTCATGCAGTTGCGTGACGATGCGGAAATAGTTTTCGCTATCAGCGCAAAGGACATTGAGGTAAACAAAGTACGTGCTGACCTTGGCATCACTTACGACGACGACGTTCTCCGTCTTCGCGAAGAATTCCGCAAACGCGGACTGATGGTGAGTGCCGTATGCATCACCCAGTACAACGGACAACCCAGCGCACATGCCTTTCGCGAACGCCTTGAACGCCTCGGCATCAGCTGCTACTATCACTATTTGATTGAAGGCTATCCCACCAATGTAGACCTTATCTGTTCCGACAATGGATTTGGCAAAAACGAGTACATCAAAACCACTCGACCTCTGGTTGTCGTCACAGCTCCAGGTCCTGGTAGCGGCAAGATGGCTGTCTGCTTGAGCCAACTTTACCAAGAAAACAAACGCGGCATCAAAGCAGGTTATGCCAAATTTGAGACCTTCCCTATCTGGAGTATTCCGTTGAAACATCCCGTCAATGTCGCATACGAAGCTGCCACCGCCGACCTCAACGACGTGAATATGATTGACCCCTTCCACCTCGAAGCGTATGGTGAGACTGCCGTCAATTACAACCGAGATATTGAGATTTTTCCCGTCCTGAACGCCATCTTCGAGGGCATCTATGGAGAAAACCCTTATAAATCACCCACCGATATGGGTGTGAACATGGCAGGATTCTGCATCAGCGACGACGAAGCCTGCTGCAAAGCCTCAAAAGACGAAATCATCCGCCGCTACTATGCCGCCTTATGCAAATATGCTGAGGGCAAAATTCCCGAGTCGGAAGTTGATAAGAACGCCCTGCTGATGAAGCAAATGAAGATTACCACCGATGACCGCCGCACCACCATAGCAGCCAAGGAGCGTGCCTTGAAAGAAAATGCGCCTGCCGCAGCCATCGAACTGGCCGACGGCACCATCATCACCGGACACTCCTCCCCTCTTCTTGGTGCCTGCGCTGCCCTACTGCTTAATGCCACCAAACATCTGGCAAACATAGACCATAGTGTCAAATTGATTGCGCAAGAATACATCGAGCCAATCCAGCATACCAAAACAACCCTTCTGCATGGCAATAACCCAAGACTTCACACCGATGAAGTCTTAGTAGCGCTTTCAATGCTGAGCCTCCACGACGAAACCTGCCGCAAGGCTCTAAACACCCTGCCTCTTCTTCAAGGTTGCCAAGTACATTCAACTGTTATGCTCAGCGAAGTCGACCAGAAAATCTTTAAAAAACTCGGCATCGGCTGCACTTCTGACCCAATGCCTAAGAAATAAGAAAAAAGTGTGCAATAGCCATCATTGCACACTTTTTCTTCTAATATCAACCCAACTTTAATATTGTTCTTTTTCGTTGGGAAATTCCTGACTTTTAACGTCGTTGATATATTGGCGGACAGCATTGCTGATGTCGGCCCCAAAACTACCATAAGTACGCAGGTAACGAGGTTTGAACTGCTGGGTAATTCCCAACATATCCTGCAGGACAAGAACTTGTCCGTCAGTTCCTGAACCAGCACCGATACCGATGGTGGGAATCTTTAACTCATCGGTCACCTGAGTAGCCAGCTTGGCGGGGATTTTCTCCAATACCAAACTGAAGCATCCCGCTTCCTCGAGCACATGAGCATTATGAATGAGCTGTTGTGCCTCATCATCCTGCGTGGCTCGGACAGCATAGGTTCCGAACTTATTGATACTTTGGGGCGTAAGACCCAGATGTCCCATCACAGGTATTCCTGCAGTTAAAATACGGGTAATGGACTCCAACACCTCTTCGCCTCCCTCCAGTTTAATCGCATCGGCACCTGTTTCTTTCATAATACGTATGGCAGAAGCCAGAGCCATCTTAGAATTGCCCTGATAGGTACCAAAAGGCATGTCCACCACCAATAGGGCCCTCTTCACAGCACGTTTAACAGAAGCGGCATAGACAATCATCTCGTCGAGGGTGATAGGAAGTGTTGTGTCGTGACCCTCCATCACATTAGCGGCAGAATCTCCCACGAGAATCACATCTATCTTGGTGGCATCCAATAGTTTTGCCATCGAATAATCGTAAGCGGTAAGCATGGCGATTTTCTCGCCGTTTTGTTTCATGCGCTGCAACACATGCGTTGTGACCTTCGTCACATCAGTTTGTAAATAAGCCATAATAAGCCTTTTAATATATATTTGGATCTCAATCTAGTTCTTCATCGCCGTCATTACGAAAAGTATTGATGGCATTCTCATTCAACTCTTCCTCCTCGGTTTGCACTATTCTCAGCATGGCACGGAAGGGCTTCTTGAAGTCATATTCTCCTTTATTATTGATACGGAATGGTTTAAAATATTTTTCCTCACCATCCACAAGAATCGTCACAGCTCCCTGCTCTGTAGGAGAATCTGCTGTGTACAGATATTTCGACACCTCATCCACCTTGATTCGTTTAGCCAAAAAGATAGTGTCGAACATAGTAGGATTAATGGAGCCTTGAATCATAAGAACAGGGCCACCCTTGATTTTCTTAGTAGGCAATGACTTGAACTCCGCACCTTTATCTGTATATCTCTTACCAAAGACACGAAGTCCCGACTCCACCTGTTCCTCCGTGACAGGAAAACGGACAAAAATAGAATCAGTCATATACTGGCACTCATTAGGTTTTCTATTGAAACTAGAATGAAGCACCACATAACCTACTGGCAGGATAATCTGGCGTCGATGGGGAACCAAAAAATAGCGGTCAACCAACTGCTGATAATCCAAATGTTCCTCTATGGAAAGTTGCACTGGAGGAGGACAAGAATCTTTCGTATTATGCACAGAATAGATAGAGCCCTTTTTCAGTATCACCTGGGTGTAATAAGCACGAATATTACTGTCCTGCGCGGGCAGATAACATCCGCTATTCCCGCCAAGGCACTCGAGAGGATTGTCGCGGAAGGTGACCAAGACCGAATTCGTCAACGGAATATTGGGAGAAAGGATTTTTCGGCTATCAGGAAGCTCTGAACAATCGTATACCAACCTGTCAGTGGGTACCTCAAAGCGAACCAACTCCACCGTGTCGCCATGACAGCTACAATGGATTGGGTTATAAGCATAGCGCACAGGCATCACCTCATGTCCTCGCATAGTAAAATAGCGGTAAACCGACTCTACGCGCGCACGCATAATATCATTATTATATGCATTGCCATAGGCCTCGATAGTCATCGTGTAAAGTCTTGGATTCTCACGATCAAACGCGCACATATAGGCCGAATCCAACAAATCCAAGTCTGCCTCTCGGTAGGCGCTGTCACCATCGTCAAAAAAAAGCTGCAGGCAGAAAACCTCTGGATGGACCCAAGCCTTTGGCAAATCTTTCGGACGTATCGGCTTGTCCGAAGGTATATGCAACCCAGAGGTCTGAGCCATGGAGAACAAAGCAAACAAGAGTGCCGCAATGATAACGATAGACTTTTTCATAAGACTGACAGATTATTGGGATAGGTAATAGCGAAACCTATTTGTTTGTACTAATCAGTTGCGCCACAATCTCCTCTGTAGTAATCCCCTCAGCTTCGGCAAAATAGTTACGAACAATACGATGGCGCAAAACCTCCTCGGCCACAGCCTGAACATCTTCTATATCAGGAGAGTACTTGCCCTGCATAGCAGCATGCGTCTTGGCACCCATCACCAAGTATTGCGAGGCACGGGGACCTGCTCCCCACGACAAGTACTTGCTTGCCAACTGAGAACCCGCTGTCCCTGGTCGAGTGGAAGAAGAGAGCCTCACGGCATACTGACAAACATTATCTGGTACAGGCATACGACGGATGACAGCTTGATAATCAAGTATCTGTTCGGCAGTCAAGACCATATTAATCTCCAGATTGTTATCCACGGTAGTACCTTTTACAATGTCCACCTCCTCCTCAAAAGTGGGGTAATCCATCCGAATATTCAGCATAAAACGGTCCAACTGAGCCTCGGGCAATGGATAGGTACCCTCCTGCTCGATAGGATTCTGGGTGGCCAAAACAAAAAAAGGAGCTGACAGGGCATAACTTTTGCCAGAAACGGTCACAGACTTCTCCTGCATTGCCTCTAATAGGGCTGCCTGAGTTTTTGGGGGTGTACGGTTTATTTCATCTGCCAATACGATATTGGCAAAAACAGGTCCTTTGATAAATTGGAAATGTCGGTTTTCGTCCAATATTTCCGAACCGGTGATGTCGCTAGGCATCAAGTCAGGCGTAAACTGAATGCGACTGAACGTAAGACCTAAAGCACGCGAGAGGGTGTTCACCATTAGTGTTTTAGCCAAACCAGGCACTCCTACCAACAGGCAATGTCCTCCTGTGAAAATGGAGAGCAGCAAACTGTCGACGGCCTTGTCTTGGCCTACAATCACCTTGCCAATCTCAGTCTTCAGGGAACTGTATTGCTGTACAAAAGAGTCTAATAATGCAGAATCAGACATTTCTCTTTGTTTTCAATTATTATTTGTAGCAGTCCAAGAAAACGTTTTATCTAGGCCAGTTGACCCTAAAATTGGGACAACCTTTATACTCATCCGAAATACGGATATAGGTTGTCTTGGTCATACGATTAGCCCATTCAACAACCTTCTCGGTCTTGGCATTTTGCAAACAGGCGTTGTAAATCCTGTCGTAGTCATCTGTCAAGTTCGCCTTATGCTCAGGAATCTTCTTGTTGAGTTTAATAAGACAATAGGCACTCTTGTTCTCCGTTGTAGTGAAAGAGGTAGCATTAGAGATTTCGTTCTCATCCATTCCAACGATACCCACACCGGGATAGAGCTGGCTGAAAACCTCTTTATCAAACAGATTGCCTCCCGTTGAGGGGTTGGTAACAGTTCCCCCTTGCGCCCTGCTGGGACCATTACTATATTTCTGAGCAGCTGCCTCAAAGGTGATACTTCCTTTACGAATCTCATCTGCCAAACTGTCCAAAGTAATGCGGGCCTTTAGCAAATCATCCGAAGAGGTCTTGGGCTGAAGAAGAATGTGGCGCACATTGATAGTGTTACCACGGCGTTCAATCAGCTGGAGGATATGGAAACCATACTCCGTTTCCACAATGGGAGAAATCTCTCCCGGCTTGAGAGCAAAAGCAGCAGTTTCAAACTCTTTAACCATGTCGCCCCGGCTAAAGAAACCCAGTTCTCCGCCCTTAGATGCCGAACCTGGGTCTTGGGAATAGAGTTTGGCCAGCATACTGAATTTCTCGCCTTTAATAATACGCTCGCGTAACTCTGCCAATTCACCCCTCACTCGGTCACGCTCCTCTTCACTTATCGTGGGTTCTATCACTATTTCCGATACCTCATATTGGGTGGGTATCAGCGGCAAGCTGTCCTGACTGATCTTGGCGTAGTATTCGCTCACCTCGGCAGGCGTAACTTTAACATTCTCTGTCAGCTGATACTCAACCTTCTGACTCAGGATGCGATCATGCAACAGATCGAAATACTGGTCGTGCAATTCGTCATAGCTATACTGGAAAGTCTCGCGGAGCTTGTCTTTACCACCAGCCTGACGTATGGCGGCCTTCAAGTAATACTGTACCTGCTCTTCCACTTGATCGTCCGTAACCTCCACACTATCCACGATACCTTTGTGCACCAACAATTTACTGATAAGCATACTCTCAAGCAATTGGCAACGCTCGACATATTCGTTCTCCAATCCCTGACGAAGACGTACCTGCACATAAGCCTGCTCGACATCGGAATTCTTAACGATAGTCTGCCCTACAACTGCCACTATGCCATCAACAACCTGTCGAGGTTGGGATTGTGCCAACAGCATGGATGGCAGCAACGCCAGCAGTATCAATATGTTCTTCTTCATATTCATTATCTATTATCACTTGCTATACTTGCTTTTAATGTCAGAATCCAGCATCAACCTATAACATACGTCTAGTAAACTATTTTGTCAAGGACATCCTGATGGATTTTCACATTATATTTTTTACGCAAAGCGGTGTTATTTTGATCTTCCAAGTAGTTTTGGAAATCGTTGAGATAAAAACCGCGAGCTTCGTCCCGACTTTTTAGCTCGGGTTGAAGCATCTGTTCGACAACCAGAATCTGGTAGCTACCACTGTCCAAATTGTGGACATAGGTACCCATACCCCATTCCTTGTTGCTGAGCAACTGTTGGTTGCCTTTCTCAACAAGTATCAGTTCGTTGGAGACCTTACTGGCATCCTTCTTGGACACCTTAGCAACCAATTCTTCAATCACCTTTTCTGTCCCCCAACCCTTTTTCTGACCTTTTTCAATCACTTTCAGCGCCTTGTTCTTAGACAGCAGCGTGCTGTCGGCAATCGTATAACAGTTCACTCGGGCGCGTTCATTCCAAAAATAGACAGCATCAGCGGAGTCACCCCAATGGTGCTGCTTACTTGCTTGGGCATAGAAACGTTCAAATCCAAGTGTGTCCTTCAAAGCTCTCGACCAAACCATCTGGTCGTTGTAGGCAAAAATCATCAGTCCATGGCGGTATTCGTCAATCAATTCGCCAAATTCGGGGATATCCAACTCCAAACGACTGTCGGCATATTCCAATACTTTGGCATCGATAAAGTCATGATAGGAGTCAACCACAAAAGAGTCTAAGATACAAATGGGACGAACCTTTTTGTTCTTAGATATGAAACGTGCAAAGTCCCGGGAATTATACTCCTTGTCACCAATTCTGAACAAGGGGCGCATGTCGGTAATCTGATTGCTGTCATAATGGAAGATAGCGGAGAAAATGGAATCCGACACCAAGGACCTCACGGCATCCAAGCTGGCTGCATAAGGCGCCTTCTTTTTGTTCGAGGTCTTGGTTGTAGTGTAATCAACAAAGTTGTACTTCGCCTTGCATTGTTCTACAAAGATATGCTGAGGCTTGGTGGCACGCTCGCCGCGGGTCATACGAGAGCGATAGTATGGAATCATACTCTCAAAATCGGGCATCGTCTCCTGTTTGAGCAGTTTGATGATGTGCCAACCAAAGCGGCTGTGGAAGGGCTCTGAATACTCGCCAACCTTCAGCCCTTTTGACACCTGTTCCACATAGTCGTAGGGCAACTGGTTGGGAGACAGCTCCGGCATGACGCCCCCATTGTTGGAGGTAGAGCGGTCATCACTATAATTCTTAGCCACAACGCCAAAATCGGTACCCGACTGTAACTGACGATAGGCCGAATTAATCTTACCTTTGGCACTGGGATCCTTTTCCGAAATCCAGATATGTGCAAGCTGGGCTTTACCATAGTATTCATAGCGGCCAAATAGCTTAGGGATATGATAGCCGTAACGCGTTCTCACCGGCTTGTGAATCTCTCCGGGAGTCATGCCATAGACCGTCGACTCAAAGGCATAGATCATATCGAATACCGTAAAACAGCCAAGGTCGCCCTCCATGGGGTTCACCTCTTCTGCCTTCTGGCGTACCAAGGGGTCGCGGTCGTTCAAACGCTGCCGCTTCATCTCCTGCTGGGCCACGGTATAAAAATCGGTTGCAAGTAAGGCCTGATTATAGACCTCCATGGCGTGATTATAAGCCTTTAGGGTATCTTCGGGAGAGGAATTTTCCGGACAAGGCACCAGAATATGGGCAGCATGCAGCACGTAATGGTTGCGCTCGTAAGCCTCCTTCAGCAACGACTTGAGGGTGGCGGAGTCAATCAGATAGGGTGCGGCCAATTCCTTGCGATAAGTGGCAAGCTCCTTGTTAAGGTCAGCCATGGTGTCAAACCCCATAGCGTAAGCATCGGCTAACTTGGTTTGGAAATTCACATACAGCTGGGAATAGTCCTTTATGGCCTTTGCCTTCTCAGCAGCCGTGGCAGTACTTGTGGCAGACTCTTTGCCAATCGAGCGGAGATACTCCTTCAGAAACTGCGACTTATGGTATTTTTTTCCGTTAATCTCAAAAACCACGGGATCGGCACTTTGGGCCATAGCACCTGCCAACATCGCCGTGAAAAGGATTGTTGCAAATAGTTTTTTCATCAAGAAACGATTTCTATTATATGTTTATTATCTAGAGTAGTTAGGAGCCTCACGGGTGATAGCGATATCGTGGGGGTGACTCTCGGTAACGCCCGCAGCTGTGATACGGATAAACTTAGCCTTTTGCAGCGACTGGATATCTCTCGAACCTGTGTAGCCCATGCCAGCCTTCAAGCCACCAACCATCTGATACAGAACCTCGCTGAGCGTACCCTTGTAAGGAACTCGTCCCACCACGCCTTCGGGAACCAACTTCTTTGCGTCAGTCTCCTTGTCTTGGAAATAACGATCCTTCGAGCCGCTCTGCATGGCCTCCAGCGAACCCATGCCACGGTAGGATTTAAACTTACGGCCTTCAAAGATGATAGTCTCACCGGGAGCCTCGTCCACACCAGCAATGAGCGATCCAATCATCACCGAGCAAGCACCTGCAGCCAGGGCCTTCACGATATCGCCACTATATCTAATACCACCATCGGCAATAACAGGCACGTCATAGCCATTCTGTTTCAGGGCACCCACACACTCGCAAATAGCCGTCAGCTGGGGCACACCAATACCTGCCACAATACGTGTGGAACAGATGCTTCCAGGGCCAATGCCCACCTTGATGGCATCGGCACCAGCCTCTGCCAACATGAGGGCAGCCTCGCCGGTGGCGATATTACCCACCACCACATCCAAGTCAGGATATTGTCCTTTCACTTTCTTCAAAGCCTCCACCACGCGGATGCTGTGACCGTGAGCCGTGTCGATAACGATAGCGTCGGCACCAGCCTTCACCAAGGCATCCACACGGTCCATCATATCGTCCGTAATGCCTACACCGGCAGCCACACACAAGCGACCGTCCTTGTCTTTACAAGCCAATGGACGCTCCTTAGTCTTCATAATATCGCGATAGGTAATCAACCCCATAAACTGCCCCTTGTCGTTCACCACCGGCAACTTTTCAATCTTATGCTGCTGCAAAATATCGGTAGCCTCGGCAAAGGTAGTACCTTCATGGGTGGTGATAAGCTTGGTAATCATAATCTCCGAAAGGGGACGGTCCATATTGCGTTCAAAACGCAAGTCGCGATTGGTCACCATGCCAATGAGCATACGGTCCTCATCCACGATAGGAATACCGCCGATGCCATATTCATGCATTAGTCGTTGGGCATCCTTCACCAAGGCATCCTTGGTCAGCGTCACGGGGTCAATAATCATACCGTTCTCGGCGCGCTTCACTTTGCGTACCTCGTTGGCCTGACGCTCAATCGACATATTCTTATGCAACACACCGATACCGCCCTCCTGGGCCATACCGATAGCCATGGCGGCCTCAGTCACCGTATCCATGGCGGCCGAGACAAGCGGCATGTTCAGCTTGATGTTGCGTGAAAAGCGGGTGGCAACAGTTACTTCGCGGGGAAGAATCTCTGAATAGGACGGCACCAACAGTACGTCGTCATAAGTAAGGCCTTCGCCAATGAATTTAGTGGTATCTGTATACATAACTATGATTTGTATTTTTTCTTAATTATAAATAGTAAAAAATCCTCTCATTTAAAAAATTGTGCAAAGATACGCTTTTTTTCCAACATAATGCCCAATTTTTCGCCAATGAGCCTTATTTTAACTATTTTTCAGCTGGAATGGAGTAAACAGCCATTAGGCGTTTGCTATTGCGAAGCGAAAAAGAGAGACCTTGGGGTTGCAAAATAGCGAAGGCATCATTCGTCCGTGCAATCACGGCCTTAAAACCTCTCTGGGTAGACAAATGATCTCTTGGCAGCAGGAGTTTAGGTGGCAGAAATAGTTATTTGCACCTCCTCTTTGCCGAGGGTTTCTTCCAATTCGCGATATATCCGGTGGGAGAATAAGTGTAGGTTTCTTAGAACTGTACAAAACAATTGACACCGCACCACGTCAAGTTATCAGCGTGGACGGTGCCATGACTTTTCTAAGTCCTCATTTATCAAAAAATCTTAGCGAATGAAATTTGTAAAGTGTATTTCATCGTCTTGCAAGGGCAATCCTGCGCGGTCACGCTCTGCCCGGATAGCACGAACCAGAAAAGCGACATTCCGACCAAGTATACGCATGACTTGGCAGCCCTCTTCATCTTTCAAAACATCCTCTGCCGAGAAACCATGCACCATATTCCAGTAGCGACTGCTGGCCACGGGCATCTCGCTAATGGTAAAATACTTGTTAAGCACGTCAAATGCAGCCGTCGTGCCAGCACGCCTTGCGCTCACCACGCTGGCACCCACCTTCATGCGTTTATCAAAATGGGTGCTGAAGAAAAGCCTGTCAAGACAAGCCAGCAAAGTGCCATTAGGGCTGGCATAGTAGACAGGAGAACCCACAATAAGGGCATCAGCAGCCTCGAATTTAGGTGCCACCTCATTCACAATGTCATTAAACACACAATGCCCCAGTTCGGCACAACGTCCACAACCGATGCATCCGTGTATATCTTTGTGTCCAACATGCACAATCTCGGCTTCTATGCCATTTTTCTCAAGTTCCTCAGCCACAATACTGAGCGCTGTGTAGGTACAACCCTTAGCATTGGGACTCCCGTTAAGTAGTAGTGCTTTCATATAGTATATAAATTATTGATATGTTGTTCGTTGTTTAAAAAAATAATTCAGTATCAACATGCAAAGATACAACCTTTTGGCCAATGATTGTAATTTTCAAATGATGTCAATTAGTTCATTTATCATCGAAATTAACATCATTATACGTCACACTTCCCATGACTTTGAGAGTTGACCATATTTAACTTTTGCAAAGCACATTCTTTTTACTTTTTAACAATCAGACCCTTACATCAACCAACAAAAGGTTTAATATTGTTAAAGTTTCCTAAACACGCATTAAATCGTTCGCGATATAAATAATATTTCTTATTTTTGCATCGCAAACGACATAATAAACGTAACAAACAATAAACAATATGCAAACGATTTATGATTTTAAAGCTCTTACAAGCAGAGGCCAAGAGTTGGATTTTTCACAATTTCAAGGCAAGGTATTGCTGATTGTCAATACCGCAAGCAAGTGTGGTTTTACTCCCCAGTTTGAAGGTCTGGAGGCTCTAAACCAAAAGTACAAAGACAAGGGACTTGTTATCATCGGCTTCCCCTGCAACCAATTCAAAGAACAGGACCCTGGTTCCGACAGCCAGATTGAGGAGTTCTGCCAGATTAATTATGGTGTGACCTTTCAAATTATGAAAAAAACAGATGTGAATGGTCCTGCAGCAGAACCCATCTTCGAGTACCTGAAATCGCAGGCACCCACCGAGGAATATAATGGCTTGAAGGCCAAAGCCACCCATGCCATGCTCAAGAAACTGAGCAGCAGCGTAGAGAAAGATAGTGATATCCTGTGGAATTTCACCAAATTCCTCATCTCCAAGGATGGCAAGACTATCAAACGCTTTGCTCCCACAACCGATCCCAAGGATTTCGAAAAGGACGTGGAGTCAATGCTCTAAATATTTAACCCGTTAGTTGAGCGTAAAAAAGTATGCACGAAGAACTAAGGCTTGACAACCAACTCTGTTTCCGCCTTTACACCGTCAGCAGGCTGATTACCCAAGCCTACACACCATTTTTATGTCAATTGGGCATTACCTATCCGCAATATCTGGTGTTGATGGTGCTTTGGGAGCAGGACTCCCAACCGGTGAACGACATCGCCCACCGACTGGTGCTGGAGACAAATACGGTGACACCATTGCTCCAACGAATGGAGAAACAGGGACTTGTGAAACGCAGCAAGGGCAAAGAGGACGGTAGGCAGACCTTGGTGTCGCTGACGAAAAAAGGCAAAGAATTGGAAGAACAGGCATTCAACTGCATTCCTTCAGGTATGGGGCAACGGATGGACCCCTGCCAATTGAGTCTTGAAGATTATGCCCAACTCAGAAGCAAAATAGACACTATAATAAACAAATTAAAATAATTCATTCACCTAAAAATACTAATTATCATGATGACAAAAGAAGAAGCTTTAAAAATGTTTGCCATGTATGGCGCTGCTTGGTTTGGCAACAGTAAACAACACTATGCCTTCTCGGCTTACTGCCGTCTGAATGGTTGGAACAAACTAGCCGACAAATGGAAAGAGGAAGCCGAAGAAGAGTGGGACGAGGCCGAAGAGGTGCTGAACCGCTTGGTGGAGCTGGGTTGCAAACCGGCCGACCTGCAGGAGGCTATGAAGACGATGGAATTCCCCTTCTACGATGACCCGAAACAGCAGATTGAGTCGGATTATCAGCCCGATGCCGTAAAGCAGATGAGCGAGATGGCCGCTGCCTTTGCCGATGACTATCCCACCCAGAAACTAATCTACAAATGGATCGATGGCGAGAAGGACCACATGGCTTGGGAGGCTCAGTATCTCAACTACATCGAGAAACTCGGCTATGAGAATTTCCTTATCGAAATGATGTAATCCAATTATTAGGTGGGCTTCTATAAATTGCCTCTTGAGGCACTATATAGAAGCCCCCTTAATAATCATTGCAGTTCCTTTTACTTATTCAAGGGCGAAAAGGGACATTTCTTTCCAATACATTGATTGTTGATTTGGCTGCGGGAGCAGGTAATTTGCGACTTCTCCATCTTCACGCCGAGGTTTTCATCCACAAAGTCAATTGCCGTGAGGATGGAAAGGTAGGAGTCGCGCTTGCAGCAACGAGGACCACCATTGAGGGCCACCTGCTCGAGGGCGCGGGCCGTGCAGAGGTTGCACAAGCGCCAGGTATCGGTAGAGAGTGGAGTATTGCGCGTGACGATAGACATGAAGATGCCTGTGCTGACAGCGGCACCACAAGCCCCCATATAGCCGCATGAACCGCCGGGCACCTGTTTTCCGCGACTCATCACCTCGGTAAGGGAATTGGGCAGGTCCAGCTTCATCGTGTCAGATGGCACAGCATTGTTGTATGCCGTCAGCAGGGCCGCGCCCACAAGCACATGGTGTTCAGGTCCGTGCATGTGACAGAACGGCTGCGACATCATCTTCTCGAGGATGGCAATGGGGTCCTTGGAGGTCTCTTGGAGACACATCACGATGATGGAATCCATGCCCGCCGTGTGACAATCGTTGCAGACATAATGCCCCTTCGTACAACGTGTCTTGCTGGGTTCTTGTTTGTGACAAATCACGCATTCCATCAGCGTGTCGTTTTCAAGGTATTCAAGCGGAGCTCCGCAAATTAGGCATTCGTCATTTACCATAGTCGTTTCATTTTCCAGGTCTTTGTTTGTGCATGCAGTCATCGCAACGACCACCATCACCACCAAGCAAAGCAGTATCCGTTTCTTCATTTTTCTATTTTCAATATTTCTCGTATATATCATTGAGTGTTTTGACGGTGACCGTCACCTGCGACAAGTCGGCTTTGGGGTCACGGGGAATGAAATGTGCGGTCAGTTCTTTACCACCCTCCAAGTCAAAGTAATTCAAGTCGAAATGTCCGTCAACATGGGGAGAGATCTGTAACATTACGTCTCGCAACATGTTCTCGGCCTTGATGCTAACGGCTAAGCGGCCTTTGGGGTCGAAGCGCTGTTGCTGGGAGTACCGAGCCTTCTTCAAATGCAGGCTTTTGGGATAGGTCTTGTAATAATTCTGCCAATAAGCCAAGTCGGCATCAGGATTGAAGAGGTCGCGGGCACGGTAGTGCAATGCCTTCCAGTTGCCATAGTAGTCTATGCTGCTCCACGAGGCCACTGGCCAGCAGTCGTCCAACTGCCAGTAGAGCGTACCCATGCAACGGGGTTGAGCCAGCAGGTGCTGGAGGATACCGTACCCCATTCCCCAGGCTTGCATCAGCTGTGACACATAGCAGTAATCCTCAAGGGTGAGGATCTTGCTGTCAAGGCCGTAGTATTGTTGCATGGCCTTATCAATAATTAGGCGGCCGCGGGCGTGCTTCTGGTGGCCCTGCATGGTGGGAGAATCGATAACACGCTGTTCTTCGGGACAGAATCGGCAGACGGTACTCCAGTCGGGATAGCTTTGGAAACCGTATTCCGACATGAAGCGACCAGTCTTCTCTTTGTAGACCTCAAAGGGCAGCTCGCCCCACCAAACACCCCAATAATGGCTGTCGCCATGGGTAACGCATTCCGGATGACCCCACCCGTAGAGGGGCGAGGTGGTGATATAAGAACGCTGCAGCGGGTCGTTATCTTTCAACGCATGTGCCAGGATACCCTTCTCGCCAAAGAGGGTGTCGATGCCGTGCTGCAAGGTGGCAATCTGTTCGGGAGTCCATTGGTACTGGCTTTGCCAACCCCAGTCTTCCCATCCATTCTTCACCTCGTTGTTGCCACACCACACCACTACACAGGGGTGCCGCGAGATGCGTCGCACTTGGTATTCTGCCTCAGCCTTCACGTTGTTCAGAAATGCTGTGTCAGAAGGATAAAGGGCGCAGCTGAAGTTAAAGTCCTGCCACACCATAATTCCCAGCGAGTCGCACAGGTCGTAGAAGTAGTCGGGTTCGTAGATGCCGCCTCCCCACACACGCAGCATATTGAAATTCGCCTCTTTGGCAGAGGTAAGCAGGTAGCGGTAACGTTCTTTCAGCGCAGGCGTGAGGATGGGAAACGAGTGGCAGGGAATCCAGTTAGCTCCTTTGGCAAAGATGGGCTTGCCGTCCTTGTAGAATGTGAAGGACTGCCCGATAGAGTCCTCTTCCTGTCGCAGCTCCACATTCCATGACTTGGGTTTCGTCTCTATCATTTCGGGTCTTTCCCCATTGTAGCATTCCAATCTTGCCGAACCCAGGATGCCCACCGTGCTCAGTTTCGGACCCCAATCCCATCCCAGCATATAGGGTGCCATGCGGCTCATGGCGCGATGGTCGGGCAGGTCGTACTCCATGTCTGGCCAAGGACAACCGTCCTCTTTGCAAACTTCTTTGTCAAAGTGTCTCTCGTTATTCAACTCTATGGGATAGAAATGTATCTCTATGATCGTACTGTCATCCAAGTCGGGCAATATCTTGCCATCCATCAGCACGTCGAACAGACAAACGCGGTATTCGCGGAACATGTTATCGCAGGTGATGGCCAAACGCTGGAAAGGAACCCCGTCCACCGAACCAGACATAGTCACGTCGCAATAAGTAACTCCCTCCAACACCAGTTCACAATGTTCAAATCCCGCCCACATGTCGCGGGTGATGGTTGTGCGGTACTTCCAGTCACGCTTTCCCACCCATTGCACCGAGTCTTCGTTGGTGCCATAGAAAGGGTCGGGAATAATGCCGTTGGCCATCAGGTCGGTATGGATGCATCCGGGCATGGTGCCATCATACCATTGTTCCTCGTACTCAAACTGCCATTGGGTGAGGGGTTTAATGTCGATGGAATCGTTTTTGCAGCCAACAAAAGTCAGAGCAACAACAAGGATAAGTAGGATTCTTTTGGACATAATTATTCTGTTTTAAGAAAAGCAAAGAAAACGGCTAAGACGATAAGGCCGAAAGCCACCAAGTGGTTCCAGCGGATGGGCTCGCCCTTGAATACTGTGGAAACGATGACGGTAAAGATTAGAAGCGACACGCACTCCTGGATGACCTTCAGCTGCATGAGCGAGAAGGGGCCGCCGGTGATTTGCGAGCCGATGCGATTGGCCGGTATCATAAAACAGTATTCAAAGAAAGCCATGCCCCAAGAGATGGCTATAATGGCCAGCAAAGGCCAGTCGGTGATGAGTTTCATCTGCTGCAGCTTCAGGTTGCCATACCAGGCAAAGGTCATGAAGACATTGGAACAGATGAGAAGTAGGACGGTGAGTAATCCGCGAGACATGCTGTTGTATTATTGGTGGGTGGATTTAACTAACTTGATGAGCTCGGCCCAAACTGCATGGGTAGTGCGCTCGATGGTTTGGGCACGGCGGTCGCCAAAATGAAGCAGCTTGGTGACCAGCTGTCCGTCAGGTCCTGCTATGCCAATCCATACGGTGCCCACGGGACAATCTTTCGTACCGCCCGAAGGACCTGCCACACCGGTGGTGGCAACGCCATAGTCGGCCCCCAATCGGCTACGCACACCCATGGCCATCTCGCCAACTGTCTGTTCGCTGACGGCACTATAGGCTTGCAGGGTTTGGTGTTGCACCCCCAGGGCACATTCTTTCACCTCGTTACAGTAAGCCACCACGCCGCCTCGGTAGTACTCAGAGGCCCCTGCCATGGCGGTCAGCTGAGCCGCCAATGCTCCTCCCGTGCAGCTCTCGGCCGTGGCCAAAGTGATGTGGTGTTTGGTGAAGGTGTATGCCACCAGCTCGGGCAACGACTCTAGGTCTTCGCCCACAATATATTGTCCGGCAAGGGGATAGAGCCGCTCTACGGCATCGGCAATCTGTTGTTCAAGCAAAGGCCTCTGGTCGTGACTGCCGCGGGCGGTAAGGCGCAGCTTGACCATGCCCGCCTGGGGCAGATAAGCCAGTCGGATGGTGGCCGGAAGCGTGGTTTCCCAAGGCTCGATGAGGTCGCTGAGGAAACTCTCGCCAATGCCTTGCACCAGTATGTTTTTGTTGATGATTTGGTCGGTGCGGAAATACTTCTGTAGGCGGGGGACAACCTCTGTCTCCATGAGGTTGACCATTTCAAACGGCACACCCGGCATCGACACCAAAACCTTGCCCTCATGCTCAAACCACATGCAAGGAGCCGTGCCCATCACATTGTTAATCATCGTGCAGCAGCGAGGCACCCACGCCTGCTGCCGGTTGATGGGAGTGAGTTCGTAGCCGCGGGCGGCGAAGATGCGCTTCACGTTGTTCAGAGCCTCTTCATTCTCATATAATTGACTGTCGAAAAAGTCGCAAAGCACCTTCTTCGTGATGTCGTCCTTGGTGGGTCCTAATCCGCCGGTCATCAGCACCACGTTGCTGCGGTCAAGACAATGGCGGAGATAGCTGCTGATGTCCTCGGCATTGTCGCCCACGACGAAAGTGCCACAAACATCAATGCCTGCCGCTATCAGCATCTGCGCCATGCGGCTGGCGTTCGTATTGACAACCTGCCCAATAAGCAGCTCGTCGCCTATATTCAGTATCGTCGCTTTCATGCTGCAAAAGTACGAATTTTTCTTCTCATAGCGTAAAAAAGTTGTATTTTAGCCAATTTGCCAGAAAGCCTGTATCATGAGTACAAATAATTCGGCAAGCCGAACAGGCATAGTGGACACTCCTAAGAACACCTAACCGCAAAGCCTGAGAAGGTATTTGTACTCCCTATGCTCTTTTACACCCTATATTTGGGGTCAAAGAAAAAACCAAGTTTATCGGAGAAAGAAAAAAAAAATCCCGATTATTATTACTCATGTTTTTAACGTCGCGACCGGATAGGAGCAACCTCTTTTATTGTGTGGGGCTTACCAAGCTAATATATCTGAGCGTGCCAGAGTGAAGAAAGTCTTGTGGACTTTCGACAGCTATGCATCGCGAAAGCGGAGAAGTCAACGTTCTTAAAACAATTATTAAGGACCTACCTAAAAAATGAGAGAAATACTATAAAAGTCAACCCAATGGGCGACTGATGGTAACCTCAATGATGTGTATCTGATAGTTCTCTATTTAGATTATATTTATATTAGATTTGTATTATATTTTATTTATATTTTGTTTATTATTACTAATATAAATATAATATAAACCTAAACGAAATGTAATATAAATGGTTCAGCCACATACAACCTACAGCGAAGTTACGGTATCGGTAAAGTGGAATTATCCCACATCGATCATTAGGATATATGCCAAATCAATATTTATTATGTCCCATTACGTTACTTTGCCTTGGCATGGAGAATGAAAATGCGAGTGTCCATACTCGTATTATTCTTCTATTGCCCATATTTCCCTGCCGGTTTTTGCTGGCGGGGATTTTTCTTTTTTAGCTAAAC
The DNA here is from genome assembly GCA_016280915.1 of Bacteroidales bacterium. Taxonomy (GTDB): domain Bacteria; phylum Bacteroidota; class Bacteroidia; order Bacteroidales; family P3; genus Colimorpha. The sequence continues at coordinate 43,799 of JAEEHQ010000036.1, read as the reverse complement.
GGCTTAGTAATATGGTACCTCTATTGAACTGCCAATGGCCGTTCCGATAGCGAATCGGAGAACAAGAAAGAAACTGAGGGGAATGTAATCCGTCATCGGCACACTAAAACGACGAAAGCCGGGACCATTTGGTGGCATCGGCTTTCAGTTTGCGTCTTTTTTATTACAGAATGTAATTCGCCAAGGCAAATATCAGATGACATACAGCGAAGCCTAAGGACAATAAATCATTTGGCCCGTTTGTCAATTACTACCTCCGCGTTCTTGTACAAAGACGGAATATCGTTATACTTGATTCGGAATTTTGTTCCATGATTATGGCCGGTGCGAGCATCGAAATCAATGTATATCTTCCCGTCGCGTATTGCTTGTATAAATTTATCCTGGTCAAAGTTAGAGAGTTTGAGTACATAGTTATAGAGGAAATATTCTTTGCGTTTGCCCCCAACCTTTTCGGTCTTGACATCGGCACGGACGTAAAAGCAATTCTTCAACTTGGTGCCAGCCTTGTGAAAAAGGTCATCGAATCCCCAATAAGGAACAATGTCGAAGTTTCCGAGGTGCCCAACACGCTTCTTAACGCTCTTAAGCCACTCCGAATGGCGAGGGTCTGTGTACTTGTTGTCGAAAATAACTTCCACTTTGCGTTCCTTGTCATTCACTTGTACCTTGAAGCCACGGTCGCTATATTGCTTGGCGTTCAGAGTGGCACGGAAAGATTTTTCGTCGGCGGGGTAATTCATACCGGCCTTTTCGTGCGGCCAACCGTAAAGAGGAAGCATCTGCGAAGGAATAATGGTGAGCGCAGTTGGCGACGGCTCGGTGTGGAACATCGTCAGTAGCGACGAAGTGTTTTCCCGTTGTGCTTTCAATTCCCATTCCGCAGCGTTTGGAATTGGCAAGTTGTTTTCGGGGATTTCAAGCAAGTCCTCGAGAATATTGCCAACGGCTCCGTCATTGCCCTTGCGGTAGTTTTCAATCCAACCTTTGGCGTAGATTGCCTTGAATTTAGTAATCAGTTCAGCCTTAGAAAAGGCTTTGAGTATCGTGGTCATTTATTTGTTTAGTTTTTTTTTGTTTGATGGGTGGTGGAGTGAGTTGGAATAAATCAAGTTGGTGAAATTTTGCAACCTCAGGGTAGATTTTATTCTTCTCCAATCGTGCCATTGCAGACTCGCAATATTTGGCTGATTTTTCTATACCGATGAAATCACGTCCGAGACCTGCGGCAACCACAGCAGTCGTACCGCTTCCCATAAACGGGTCGAGAACAATCTGCGCGGTGGTAGAGGAAATAATGCGGTCAATTAATTCGACAGGGAATGGGGCGGGGTGGTCATTCCGTTGCTCCTGCATTATTTCCCATACATCGCCATATCTATTACAATGCGGTGCAAGTTTGAAGTCCTTTTTGGCGATAAGGTAAATCACCTCGTAGGTGGGGAGAAAGTATCCGGCGTTGAAATTAATACCACCCTTGCGTTTCCATATGATGATTTGGCGGAGAGGAACGTCATAAACGATATCGCGACGGTCTTGTATCAGTCCGTCCTGCACACGCCATTTGTGGTTGTAAAAAATTGCGCCGTCGTCTTTGATAACTCGGACAAGTTCGAGCAACACTTCATGTTGCCAGAGAGCATATTCTTCGACGGGCATGCAGTCGTCGTAGTTCTCATAACCTTTGATAAGGGCAGCATTCGCCCATTTCCCACCGCGTCCGTCTTTCATGCCGTTGCCGGTAGAGTTCTTTAAGTTGTACGGCGGCGAAGTAACAACCAAATCAATGCATGCATCAGGCAGTTTATGCAGTACATCAAGACAATCGCCGTGAATTATTCTATTAAGATATTCTTCTAACATAAGTGTTATTATTAACGTCAGCTTTCATTTTTTATTGTGCCATCTAGAACAAAACTGCTATAAGGTTGCGCAGAGAGAGGCATATGAATTAATAACAAACAGGAAAGAATCCCGAAGATTACAAATGCAATTTAAAGTATTATTTGTTGATAATTAGCAATTTACGAGTATCGTGCAGTAATCTAGGGCAAAGGCGTAAAATGACACAATCTATGTCCATGACACCATATTCATCCACTACACCATCTACATACAGGAGGGCGAAGGCATTGACAACATCGCCCTGCTCAACGCTATGATTTACCAGCGCAACGGCATGATAGTGATGGAGGTGGCAAAAGGCAACCCTGTGTATTTCTACGATGTGGTGGGGCGGTTGCTTGCCACGCGTCGTGAGACGATGCAGGAGGTGCTGCTCGACGTGCCTGCCTCGGGAGCCTATCTTGTAAAAATAGGTGACGCACCCGCCTATAGGATTGTGGTTAGAAGGTGAGTTTGCTTATCCTGATATTGCGGGAAAGCCCTAATGGGTGGGGCAGAGAAGCCCAATTGGGTTACTAATAATTCTCGCTTTAATCTTCCTGAGCTCGAGTTTTCTCAAGGTCGGGAAGATTTTTTTTTGTGTAGTCAAGAGCATCAATATCAGAGAATCATCCATTAGGATTGTATTAATAAAAACCATCACAAACGACAGTTCACAAAGTTGTGGACCACAAAGTTGTGAACTTTGGTTGTGATGGTGTTCTAAAATGTTTATTTATAGATTAATAAATTAGAGAAAATGGTGATTGAAAGGCCGTTTTTCAGGGTTATTTTTTTCCGTATTTTTCTTTGAAATAGGCGTTCTCTTTCTCGCGGTGGCGGTTCCAGCGCAATTGCAGACGGGCGCAGACGAGGGCGATGAGGGCACTCAATACGATGTGAAGCGGTATCTCCCACCACACGAACGACTTGGTGAAGAAAATGCTGACGCCACAATCAAGCACAGAAAAGATGATCAGAAGAATAAAAGAATCTAAGAAATAGTTCTTGAAATTCTTTTCCTTGTTCTTAAATAGCAGCATACGGCCTTCTTCTTCGATTTGTTTGTCCACAGTAATAATTTGTTTAAGTGGGGGCATATTATTTTTATTTTATAATAACGTAAGAATGCTGTTATTATTGTGTTAACCCAAATTGGTCATTAGAGTTTACAGAACCCACCTAAAAAAGATTAATCAAGGTGGGTGGAGAATAGCAATTATAGTGATTGATGATGGCGTGGCAACTTTTATTAGTAGTTGATATATAGTTGTTTGTGCTTTTGCTGGATGTTTTTGTTTGCACAATTGGGCGGAAATTCGTATTTTTGCATTTTCAAACAATAGGCATTTGACATGATGAATATCCCCAATTTAGACGAATTGATTAGCATGGCCCTGCTGGAAGATGTGGGCGACGGTGACCACAGCACCTTGGCTTGTATTCCTCCTACGGCCACGGCAAAGGCTAAGATGATGGCCAAGGAAGATGGCATCTTGTGCGGCATGGAGGTGGGCGAACGCGTTTTTGAGTTTGTCAACAACGACTTCTACCACAGCCAGCTGGCCATGAAGGTGACACCGCTGAAACATGACGGTGAGCCCGTGAAAAAAGGCGACATACTGATGCTGGTGGAGGGCGCTTCGGGGGTTATTCTCACGGCCGAACGTACCGCGCTCAATTTCATGCAACGCATGAGCGGCATCGCCACCCAGACACACAAGATGGTGCAGATGCTCGACGGTCTTCACACCCAACTCCTTGACACCCGAAAGACGACCCCCAACATGCGTCTGTTGGAGAAATATGCCGTCAAATGCGGCGGCGGAACCAACCACCGCATCGGCCTCTACGACATGATTATGCTCAAGGACAACCACATAGATTTTGCCGGCGGCATAGAGGCAGCCATCGACCGCACCCACAACTACCTGAAAGAAAAAGGCAAAGACCTGAAGATTGAGATAGAGGTGCGCAACCTCGAGGAGTTGGAGCGCGTGATGCAGCATGGCGGCGTTGACCGTATCATGCTGGACAACTTCGACCCCGCCACCCTAAGCAAGGCGGTGGAACGCATCGGCGGCATATATGAGACCGAGGCCAGCGGCGGCATTACCGAGGCCACCCTGCGCAGCTATGCCGAAACCGGTGTGGACTTTATCTCTGTGGGGGCTCTCACACACCATATCAAGAGCATGGACATATCGTTGATAAAGGGATGAGGGAGAAATTCTGATTGAGTAAGGCTAAAGGATGAACGTGAAGCAAACCATTGAGAGCGTGAAGGCATGGGCCTTGCGCCTAGGGGACCGCCTGCTGCAGCTCTGGAAACAGGTGCTGCGGTGGAAATGGGTCAAATGGATGCGCTTTGCCGTTCATAATTTCTCGCCACCTGGCAACAAAGATGTGCCACTCTACGATGTGGTTTCCTACCTAATGAAGGGTGTTTTCGACGGCAAGCTGTGGCGTGCCTCCAAGGGATTGGCCTATTCGTTCTTGATGGCCATGCCGCCGTTGCTCATCTTTATATTTACCTTGATTGCCTACCTGCCCGTGGCGGGCTTGCAGGACGAGCTGTTGCTGCAGCTGCACGACCTCATACCAGAGAAGATTTATGCCCCCATCTCCAATACCATCAACGATGTGATGACCCACAAGCACACCAGCTTGCTTTCCATTGGTTTTGCGCTCTCTATCATCTTGGCGGCCAATGCGGTGCATGGCATGATGATGTATTTCTCCGACCGCACACACGAGGTGCGTCCCTTTGTGTCGCGCTACTTGATTTGCATCGGCATCGTCTTCCTGCTCTATATTGCCGTCATCGTGATGCTGGCCCTGCTCTTGGGATACAAGACTGTACTTATTTGGCTATTCAAACAGGGCATTCTGGTGCCGGGTTCCTTCACCCATATCGTGATAGCCATTGGCCGATGGGTCATCATGATAGCCGTAGGACTCTTCACGCTCATGACCATCTACTATTGGATTCCCATGAAAAAATCGCGCGTGGGATTCTTCTCCCCCGGGCCCATCTTTGCCTTGGGCCTGTTCCTAGTGATGTCGTGGGCGTTCCGCATCTATCTGGTCAATTTCAACCGCTACAACCTGCTCTATGGCTCCATAGGCACGCTGCTACTCATCCTGCTGTGGCTGCTGCTCAACTGCATGGTGCTGATGATGGGGTATGAGCTGAATGTCTCCATCCTCAGCGGCGTAATCAACGGCAAGAACGCCAAACGCCACCACCTGAGTGTCTATAGCAACAAATGCCTTCGGGAGTTGGGCATGGCGGGTAAAGTTAATAAGTAATTTGATAATCAATAATACAACATGATCATACAGAAACAAAATGGAAAAGTAGTGCCGGTGAAAAGCGCCGGCCGTGATAAGTTCAAGATGGTTGCCAAAACCATGATGGGATTGGAAGAGGTGCTGGCCGAGGAGTTGAAAGAGTGTGGCGCCGAGAATATCGAGTGCATCAACCGCGCTGTCACCTTCGAGGGCGACATGCGGGTACTTTATCGCGCCAACTACACCTGTCGCACGGCATTGGCCATTCTCAAGCCTTTTGCCGAGTTTGAGGCCAATAACGAGCAGCAGCTCTACGACCAGGTGTACCAGATCAAGTGGGAGAAAATCCTCGATGTTGACTGCACCTTTATGATTGACAGCGTCACCAGCGGCGACATCTTCACCCATTCCTACTATGCTGCCCTCAAGACCAAGGACGCCATCGTCGACCGTTTCCGCCGCAACTTTGGCCAGCGTCCCACCATCGACACCGAGGCTCCCGACTATAAGTTCAATCTGCATATCCGCGACAACCAAGTCACCCTGCTCATCAACTCCAGCGGCGACTCCCTTCACAAACGCGGCTACCGTCAGGCCGTGGGCATCGCCCCCATCAACGAGGTGCTGGCTGCTGGCATGATTAAGTTGGCCGGCTGGAAATGCGACACTAATTTCTACGACCCCATGTGCGGCTCGGGCACCCTGGTCATCGAGGCTGCCATGATGGCCAACAACATCCCCGCCCAGTACTACCGCGGCGGCAAGTTCGCCTTCAAACGCTGGAAGGAGTTCAATCTCGGCGAGTGGAAGAGCGTGAAGGAACAAGAAGACCGCAAGATTGGTTCGGGCGATTTTGAATGCGAGATTTGGGGCAACGACATCGACATGCAGGTGCTGCAACAGGCCGAGAAGAACCTCGAGTACACCAAGCTGCACAAAGATGTGATGCTCTTTTGCGGCTCCTTTGAGGACCAAGACCCGCCCGAGGGCAAAACCCTTATCGTCACCAACCCTCCCTATGGCGAACGCATAAAGATTGAAGACCTCAACGCCATGTATGAGCAGTTGGGCGACACCTTCAAAAAGAAATATGGTGAGAACTGCGAGGTGTGGCTTATCACCAGCGACTTTGAGGCCATGAAGCATATCGGTCTCAAACCCAGCAAGAAGATTCCGCTGCTCAACGGCCAGCTTGACTGCCGTTTCCTCAAGTTCGAGCTATACGAGGGCAGCAAGAAAGCCAAGAAACAGGAGGCTGAGGAGTCAGACGAATAGCCTAAAACGTGCTATCCGATGACGCTTGACGCACAACTGATAAAGGAAGCAGCGATGCTGGTAGGCTTTGATGCCTGCGGCATCGCTGCTGCTGCATCTATACCCAGTGACGAGTGGGACCTGCGGGAATGGCTGGCCGACGGTAGGCAGGCCGATATGCATTATATGGAGGAGCATGTAGACAAACGCTATGACCCCACCTTGCTGTTTCCTGGAGCCAAGTCAGTCATCTCGGTACTGTTGGGTTATAAGCCTTCGGCTCGGATGCAGGGAACACACCAGATTGCCCAATATGCCTACGGCGAGGATTATCATGAAAGGATGAAGCGGATGCTCTATCAGTTGCTTTCCCAGCTCAAAGAAAACTATCCCCAATTGGAGGCGCGCCCTTTTGTGGACACCGCCCCCATCAGCGACAAATATTGGGCCGTTCAGGCCGGTCTTGGCTGGCGTGGAAAAAACACCTTGCTGGTCAATCCCAAGCTGGGCTCCTACTGCTATATCGGCGAGTTGGTCACGACCTTCGAAGCCGACCACTACGACACCCCAATGAAAAACGGCTGTAGCGATTGCAAACTGTGTGTACATGCTTGTCCCAACCATGCCATCGTCTCCAGCCCTTTGCCCCGTGTGGGCACCCAGGTAGATGCCCGCCGTTGTGCCTCCTACCACACCATTGAAAACCGAGCCGAGCAACTGCCCGACGGCATCCAGCTATCCGGTTACGCCTTCGGCTGCGACTGCTGCCAGTTGGTATGTCCCTACAACCAACAAGCCATGGTGCGGTATGAGCTGACCGAAGAGCACAAACAAGAACTGGAGGCGCTCCCCTCAGCCGACGAAAAAACATTCAAAAAAGCAACCAAACACAGCGCCCTGAACCGCATCAAGTACGCCCAGTGGAAACGGAACTTGTAAAGCAAAGCTTGTTTATCCCCATGACAAGAAAAAGAATGACAAGCACAATGCCTGCGGCAAGGAAGAGACCGTTGCCGCGTGGGTGTTCGGGGGTGTAGCGTGTCCATTGTTGAGTGTCGGAGTTGAAGACTTCGAGGGCAAAAACCATTACGGTGAGGTCGGGGTTGTCCTGAATGCGTTGGTGGTCTTTGAGGAGAATCCAGAGACGTAGGGGGTGGCCTTGTGTGTAATACCCAGGCATTTCCATATCTAACAGGAATCGGGTGGGTTGTTGGGTCAGTTTGACCACTCGGTAGCACCTGTTCATGAAAATCTGCGAACCGGGGAAGATACCCTGCGTTTCATAATAGCCATCAGGGCTCTCATGCCCCTCTATGCAGTAAAGTCTGTTGTTTTGGCCAGGGTAGAAATAAACCAGCAGGCAGCAACAAGCCATCAGAGCCACTATCAACTCGGCCAGCCAGTTCCTTCTTTTGGGTTTTTCTCCGGATTTCATTTCTTATGGTGTTTCTTTTGCTTGGGAAATCGGATGCCGGGAAACCACGACCGAATGGGCTGTTCCAATCCCAAACCATTCATGTAGTTGTAGGTAGCCAAGCTAAGTCCACGTCCCACCTCGGCTATGTCGTAATCGAACTGGTTGTTGTTATTCTCGGATGGGTAATGGGGATTGCTCAGCGCCTCCCAATCCACCTCATTATTGCAGAAAGGATGGGGCTGCAAGGTTGTGCGTCGAGCTCCATATAGCTCTGGTTCAAAGCCCGAAGGACTGTGACAGGTCATGGCGTAGCGATGCCAGAAGGCGCTCTGTATGAGTCCTTGGTCGAACATCTGCCGAACGGTGTCGAGTGCCTCAAGGGTTTCCTCTAAGGTCTCTGTGGGGAAGCCATACATGAGATAGGCGTGCACCATGATGCCGCTCTGGCGGAAATGGCTGAATACCTGGCGTGCCTGCTCGATGCTGACCCCTTTGTTGATGAGTTTCAGCAGTCGGTTGGAAGCCACCTCCAAGCCGCCGCTTACAGCTATGCATCCGGCATCAGAGAGACGGTCGCAGAGTTCCTCGGTATAAGCCTTCTCGAAGCGCACATTGCCCCAGAAACTGAGCGACAAATGGCGGCGGATAATCTCCTCGCACACCTCCCTCAGCAGTTTGGGCGGTAGGGCCTCGTCGACAAAATGGAATCCGCTGATGCCTGTCTGTTCCATCACCCGCTCCATGCGATCCACCACCGTGACGGCAGTAGGGGCATCGTAACGACCGATATAATCAAGCCGAGTGTCGCAGAAGGCGCAGCGGTGCCAGTAGCAGCCGTGAGCCATCATCATTTTGTTCCAACGGCCTTGACTCCATATCCGTTGCATGGGGTTGGTCATGTCGGCCATGGAAATATATTTTTCAAGCGGCAACCCCTCGAAGTCGGGGGCGGGCAGGTTGCCGAACGGAACATTTTCGTCAGAAGGGATCAAAGTGGGTTGCTCAAGGGTGATGGTGCGCACCAGTTGATTGGTATCGACCTTGCCTTCCAGCACCTCGGCCAGCCGTTGCAGGGGCAGTTCGCCATCGTCGAAGCTGATAGAATGGCAATAGTTGAAAATGCGTCGGTCACTCATTTGTCGCCACTCGGTGTTGACAAATCCGCCACCGAGGTTGACATGTGCCTGGGTGTGGTCCTTGATGTAGCGACCGCATCGAAGAGCGCCATAGAGACAACCCGGAAAAGGAATGGTGAAAGCCACTATGTCGGGCTTCTCTTGCATCAAATGCTGCTGCAGCAAGGACAGCATCAACTTGTCTATAATGGTTTCGGGGGCATTGAGTGAGGCCTCAATCTCGTCGAAAGTGGGGGCGAAATTGGCAATCTGTTCGGCATAGCGGATGAGGTCGAAATTCTCATCGGTGTGCTCTCGGATATAATCAGCCATGTCTTCAACAAAGAGGGTGGCCAAATAGCGCGCCTTATCCTCTGTGCCCGAGGTGCCAAAAGCCCATTCCATGTCGGCCAGTTGGCGGAAGCGAGGGCCTTCGGGCAGGAAGCTACGGTTGGCAATACGCGGGGCCAAGGTGTTGTCCAAACCACGTAGAAACCTCATCACAGCCTCCACCCTGTCGCAACACCGCAGCAGATAGGCCTTCTCCTCTGCATTCTCAACACCTTCAGCATACTGGCTGAGCCATTCTTGGCTGTATATGCGGTCAATCAGCTCAATGCCCAAGTCAGCCTGAGCCACGGCGTAGCCTTGCGCCTGAAGGTAGCCTTTGAGCACGGTAGTGGCCGGGTAGGGTGTGTTGAGCTGCGTCAGCGGAGGTGTGAGGAGGAGATATTTCATGTTGCAAAAGTACGAAAAAAAAACGTTTCATCGACTCTTTGCCGCATTATTTCACCTATTTCTATTGGTGCACAGATGTGGATGAGTATTATTGTGCGCAAGTTTTTGTGACAAAAAGAGGCACGTTCATGTTGTGATTTGCCTCCTCACAGCGTCTAATAGAGCGTAATAAAATTAAACACGAACCGTTTTCAAGACATGGAAGTGGACGAAAAGACATTTAGAGACCTGATACACCGTCAACGCGACTTGATTTGGCGTGTATGCAGCAGCTATCGGCTGAGTGCCGCATGGACGACTGAGGACGTTTTCCACGAAGTACTGTGCGACCTTTGGCGGGGTTATGGGGAATTTGATGGGCGGAGTAATGAAAGTACTTGGGTTTATCGTGTGGCTACCAATACGGTGATTTCGTTGGCACGGAAGAGAAGCAATCAACCCACCATGCCGGCACCCGCCTCCTATAACCCCAGCTACCGCGATGACGACTATCGCGACTTAGTGGAACTAATTGAGGCCACTCCCGAGCCAAACCAAACTATCATCAAGGCACACGTGCAGGGGTATGGATATAAGGAGATAGCTCAAATAACTGGGTTGAGCGTGGCGGCCGTGAGCATGCGCCTAACACGCACCCTCCGAAAATTACGCAAACAGTATAATCACAAATAGTCATGAGAGAATTTGACAGAAAGCTGGAACAATACAGCAGCGAGTTAAAGAACATACATTATCCCTACAACGATAAGGAGTTGGACAAAGAGATACGCAGCGTGGTTTGGAACACCACCAGAGAGCACCACCCAAGGGTTGCACACAAAAGCAGGCATTGGTCAGCCATAGCCGCAGCGGCCTGCTTGGCTGCCGTAATTGTTCCAATGGTGTTGCTCTTGCATGTGCACCAGAGCGACTTGGAACGGGTGAACATAGAAGGAGAGCATTTCTATTTCGCCTGCAATAACGGATGTACGCCCGAGAGTACTTTAGAAACTTTTAAAACCATGATTAGATGAAAAAAGTATTACTCCCTATGTTACTAATGATGTTGGTTTGCTGCCAGCGGGAACCAGCGTTGCCCGCAGCCACTTCAGCAGCCAAAGATGTCTACCAGCTATATGCCCAGCGAGAGGACCTTACGGTGGCCATGATAGGCGACTATCAAGGCTACAACGCCGTTATGCTGCAGGCCCCAGACGCTGAGGGATGGCTTGAACTATGTGAGGAATTTGGCGTGGGCAAGCATGTGGATGCTGCAGCCTTGGATTCCACAAGGGTGTCGAGCCTAACAGTTGGAAACGTGAAGAGCCGTACGGTAAAAGACCTTCAGTCGCTAAAAGAATTGTTGGGAAATGACAGCAACATACTGGAACATATACAGATGGACTCACTTGTTCGTTGGAATGTCGACACGGCCTTTTCCATTACGCGTCGGATGACCTTGGATCATGGCGTGCTGGTGGACTCGTCGGTTTCCTATAGCTCGTCGTGTCCAAACGAGCAAATGACATTGATGCAAAGCACCATCAAGAACGGACATCATGGATACATTGTCCATGACGACAGTAAGTCGCTTACCCTTTGGCTCTTCTTTTACAATACCGAAGACGAAAAGAATCAAATACTAAATACAATATCACAATGAAAAGATTTGCAATTATCTTGTCGGCAATAATGATTGTTGCTGCATGTACAAAAGAACCAGAGCCACAACCTGAACCCCATCATCCGACTGTAACCTCTTTGGCACAAACGTCGTGGGTGGGAGGCTACGACGGTGATTTTCAAAACAGCCCTCTTACCATCACTTGGACCTTTCATTTCCTCACAGACAGCACTGGTGAGGTTCAGATTGATTGTGTGGTGGCAGCCAACCCACAGCCAACGCAAACCGCCTTGTTCAATTACACCTTCAATGGCGTCAGCGGCACCATCTTCCCTCAAGGCCACAACCCTATTCAATTTGTTTATGATATTGATTCACGGACAATACAAGCCGAACTTATCGTAGAAGTGGGGAATGGCCACACCTCAACAGTTCTGGGCGGTACCACCCTACTGTATCCTGCAGGCGAGACTCCTCCTGTCGCCTTCCCCGTAAACACCATCTGGGGTGCCAACCAACAAATAGCGGTGGGCGACTCGGTTATGTACGTAACTTGGCGCCTTGACTTTTGGGAATATGGCTGGGGTGGACAATTATCTTGTTGTGGGGGAAGTTATTGTGGTGGGAGGTCCCATTTTTGGCAGTACGATACTACCTCTCATACAGGCAGCATCAACATCTATGGAATAGAGTATCCTTTCTCCTACGACCCCACTGGCCGAGTGCTCACCTTGGATTATACCAGCACACTCCCCATGGGTTCCAACAACGTACCTATTGGTGGAGCGTTGATGTTTTCCCCACTTGACACAACTGAAACAGCCCGATAGCAGTCATCGAAAGCCTTCGACAACCAGACAGAATACTATCAGAACAAGCGTAATGTACCCACCCATCCTGTGTAGTGAACATAGGATGGGTCTTTATTATTGTCTTCAAAAACAAAATGTGCATTTTACAAATTCTCTTTCTTGAAACAAAGAAATCCCCCCTATCACATTCAATTGCACGAGGAGGAAATAATAAAAAAAGTGAAATTGCGTTATATAAAGGTGGGTTTTAAAATTCCAAATTATAAAAACAATAATAAATATGAGTGTACTTAAATTTTTCAGCGCCTTTGCCCTTATTTCGGCATCTTTCCGATTGTCATCGGTTACAACGCGCCACATTAGCTTCGCTGACGTTTCTCTGGCTCGACAAAAGACACAAGCATCTTTTGCGCTCGCTTTGCGAAACGCTGATTCCTCCTTCCGCACGGAAATCTGCTCGTTATAAGAACAAAATCGATTGAAAGCATTTTATAGAACCCACCTTAAAGAACAACCAGTTCAAGTTTTATCGTTATTACTTAATACAAAAGATGTGAAACGTTTAGTATCTCTGATAGTTGCCATCACGGCGTTATTTGCTGTTCAGGCCCAGTCTTATCCCGACCAATTCAACGAGGCGCTCGACCGCAACGACCTCAAGGCCCAGCGTGCCATCCTTGCTGACTGGCAGCTGGCAGCACCTACCGACATCGACCTCTATATAGCCCGCTGGAATTACTATGTCAACGACTATATGGGCGAAGACCAAACCGGCGACCTCTCCGCTCGCGACCAGGCGATTGTCGACAGCGGTTTTGCCGTTATCGACGAGGCCATCGAACGCTATCCCGAGCGGCTGGAGTTGCGCTTTGGCAAGATTTATTTCTTAGGCCAGATAATGCAATGGGATGGTTTTGTGGAAGAGATTCTCCGCACGTTGGATTACTCGCAGCAAATCGCCCACAAATGGACTTTCAACGAACTCACAGGTCAAGGTCGGCAACTGATGTCGGAGGGCATGCAGGACTATCTGTTCGACATGTTTGAAACCATTGACAACCTGGAGAACCTTACGGCTGAGGACAGCGTGATGGTGGGACGCATCCGCCTCGTGGCTCACCGCACCATACAGGTCTTCCCCAACGATGTGGCCGCCATGAATATGCTGGCCGTAAGCTATATGCTGTTGAACGACAACGACAACGCTGTCAAGCACCTGCTACGTGCCGAGAAAATCCAACCCAACAATCCCGACGTGCTCAGTAATCTAATCCAAGCCTATACCCGTCTTGGCAAAAGCAAAGAGGCCAAAATCTACCAAGCCCGCCTTGATTCACTTCAGTAGCAGGGAACTTGCATGTAAATAGCACTCATGTAATCCTTTGTCGACAAGCCTCCGGTTATTGCGCACCCTACCTGCGCCTGCTCTTGCAAGCATACTCACGCTTAGCTTTTTTCAGCAGGCGTTGGAAACATTTGTCGGCATGCAGGCGTGCTATTCCCGCACTTGCTGCCATATAACCGGCATCGACATCGCTCTGCCAATGGTAGCCGGCAATCACTCGACTCTGACCGTACATGTAGCCCCGTGCCAGAATGGTGTCGGCACGCTCAGGATTGAGTTCGCTGAGCAGCAGGGCTGCACTCCAACCCTCGATGGTGTGTCCCGAGGGATAGGAGCCATTGTTTCGTAGCTCTTCCTCGTCTTCGGGCACTAGGGAGGACTCGCCATAGTAGACGAACGGACGCGTCCGCCGATAATAATCCTTGGGCAAACGGCCAACACCGTCGTTGGTAATTAGGCCGACGTAAAGCATCTCGTAGATGGCCGGGGTGTTCTCTTTGGAGAGCTCGATGCCGAAAGGCTGGCTAAAGATTTGGCAGATATATTCTATCCGCCAGTTGGCATCGCAGAAAGCAATGGCGGCGCGAAGGGAGTCCTGCCGCTGTTGTTTGCCCCAATGGTACTGGGCCTGGTCGTAGGCAAAGGCAGCCGAGGCGGTGTCGGGCGGAGGTGGCAAGAAATGAATGGGATTGGGCATCTGTTGCGGGGTGAGCAACGGCTCCTGGGCGCTTGCAAAGAGAGCGATAGTGAGAGAAAATAGGAAATAGAAGGTTTTTCGCATAACAAGGTACTTACTGACTGACATGGCAGAGGATTGGCTCTTGGGATAGGTTGGTGGGATTGGTGCCGGGAACTCCTTGAGGAACGGCAACGCTAAGACTGTCAAAAAGATGTTGCCAGTAGGCAGGTAATGAGCCGTCAGGGGCTAAGAAATTCATTGGCTGGGCATGAAAGAGAGGCGTGCCTAGGCTGTCGCGGAAGCACTCATATACCAGTTCGCTGCAATAGAGGCGACCATTCTCGGGCAGGAAATAGTCGTCATAGGGTTGGCCTATAAGGTTTTGCAACTGCTGGTTTAGGTAGGCGGTGTCGTAGGGACATGTGATACGGTAAAAGGCTGCCTGATGGCCGAGAGGGTAGGCATAGTCATGAGCAAAGGCTATATAAGGGCGTCGGATAACCCCACGACGAGGTAGGGCCTCGACCACAAAAAGGCCGCTGTCGGTACATTGGGCGATGGCCACATGGGTGTACTGGCCAGTTGACTGGGCAATGGCCTGACCCATGCCAGTGGTGTCGCGGATGAAAATGAGGTCGCCCGTGGAGAGCTGGCATGCGGGGTGAGACACCCTGCACGCGCCCAGCAGAACAATAGCGAGCAGAAAGCCCAACAGTTTAAGCTTCATAGCGTAATACCGCCCTCCATCAAACACTTCAATGCGTGCTCTCTTATTCCTTCACAATATTCTCGTAATAATCCACATAGGCCTTGTATAGCAGCTTGAGACCACCCGGAGTGGGGTAATTGCCACTAAAATACCAGTCGCCAGTGTGTCCGGGACAGGCTTCGTGCAATCCGTCGATGGTCTGGTAGATGCATTCCACAGGCACATCAGAGCCTTCGTCGGTGACCAGTTTGCCTATCATCTTGGAAATCTCGTCGTCGGAGAAGGGGGCATAAATCTGCTTGACATAATTCTCGTGGCACTCCTCCTTGGGACGGTTGACCATTGCCTTGCACTCTTGGTAGACTTTCTCCATCACGTCCAGCATGCCGCGCTCTTCGAGGAGGGCAACGGCAGCTTTGAAGGCGATAAACTCCTGCAGGTTGGCCATGTCGATGCCGTAGAAGTCGGGATAGCGCACCTGAGGAGAGCTGGAGACAATGACCAGCTTCTTGGGACGCAAACGAGAGAGTATTTTCACGATGCTGTTTTTGAGGGTGGTGCCGCGGACGATACTGTCATCGATAACAACCAGGTTGTCGACGCCATCCTCGATGGTGCCGTAGGTGACATCATAAACGTGGGCAGCCATGTCGTTGCGGGCGTTGTGCTCGGTAATGAAGGTGCGGAGCTTGATATCTTTGATAGCCACCTTCTCGCTTCGCACATGCGAGCTGAGGATGGCCGTGATGGCCTCCTCGGTCAGGGTGCCCTGTTTGGCCAGTTGGATGATGGCGCGGGTTTTCTCGGCATTGAGGCGGTCCTCAAAGCCATGCAACATACCGTAGTAGGCCACCTCGGCTGTGTTGGGTATGAAGGAGATGACGCTGTGCAGGAGATCGTTGTCGCACGCCTTGAGAATGGCAGGCACAAGATTGTAGCCCAAGTGCTTGCGCTCTTCGTAGATATCTTTGTCGCTACCGCGGGAGAAATAGATGCGCTCGAAGGAACACTTGCTGATATTGGGCTTGGGCTCCAAAATCTGCTCAACACGCACCTCGTTGTTTTGGTTGACAAAGATGGCCTGACCGGGCAGCAACTCGTGCACCTGTTCCACCAACACGTTGAGGGTTGTTTGGATGACGGGGCGCTCGGAAGCCACCACCATGATCTCATCATCGTAGTAATAATAGGCCGGGCGAATTCCCCAAGGGTCGCGCAGGGCAAACTGCTCACCACTACCGGTCATGCAGCAGATGACAAAGCCGCCATCCCACATGGGGGCACATTCGCGGAGGATAGAGGCCAGGTTGATGCGGTGTTCGATATAGCGGGTGAGGTCAAGTCCGTGCAGTCCTTCATCACGTCCCTGCATGTAGAGTTTTTCCACATGGCGGTCAAGGCGATGCCCCAACTGCTCGAGGAGGATATAGGTGTCGGAGCCGCTGCGGGGATACTGACCTTGGGAGGAGATGAGGTCGAAAATTTCCTGGGCGTTGGTGAGGTTGAAATTGCCGCAAAGGGCAAGGCTACGGGCACGGTAGTTGTCGCGACGCACCAAGGGATGAAGGTATTGTATGCCTTGGCGGCCGGTGGTGCTGTAGCGCAGGTGGCCCATGTACATGTTGCCGGCATAGGGCATCATCTGGAGGCTCACGTTCTCCTTCTCGCCCTCTTTAATCATCTCGCCGGCCTTGTTGAAAATCTGGGTAATGGCGCTGCTGCCCATGGCACGTTCGCGGAAGATATATTCGTTGCCTACTGGCGAGTCAGTCTTGAGGCACACAATGCCGGCCCCGTCTTGACCGCGGTTGTGCTGTTTTTCCATCAGCAGATACAGTTTGTTGAGGCCGTGGCGCCAGGTGCCATGCTCCTGTTGGTAGTATTCTATGGGTTTCAGTAGTCTTACTTGTGCTATGCCGCACTCATGTTTCAAAGGCTCCATGTTTTTTACTTAGTTGAGTATTCAATTATTATATTAGAATATTAAAACGAAAAAACGAACACATTATTTTATTGTTTCATAAAAAAAAAGCCCATATGAGAAAAAAAACGTATTTTTGCACTTGCGATAAAGAATAGCGAGATACGTTATGTTGCTACAAATCATCCTACTGATTGTTGGATTGTCCTTGGTGGTGCTGGGGGCGGAATGGTTGGTGAACGGAGCTTCCTCCATCGCTCGTCGGTTTGGGGTAAGTGAATTTGTTATAGGCCTGACAATTGTTGGCTTCGGCACCTCCATGCCGGAATTGGTGGTGAGTGTGACGGGTTCCATAGAGGGACTTTCCGATGTTTCTATCGGCAATGTGGTGGGTTCCAATATTTTCAACACACTCCTTATTTTGGGTCTCACAGCCGTTTTGGTGCCCGTGAGCATCACTCGCGACAACAAGCAGCGCGATATTCCCATTGCCTTGGTTGCCACTTTACTGCTTGTGTTACTCGGCATGCGGCATACTCTTTTCGGCATCGGCAGCAGCGACGGCATTACCCGTTGGGGTGGCATTCTCTTTCTGGTTATCTTTGCCGGCTATGTGGTGTTCTGCTTCAAGAATAATAAGAATAGCGAATCGGATACTGAGGCCAAGGCCATGAAGCTACCGCTGGCAGTATTACTGAGCCTACTGGGCATAGGATGCTTGATAGGTGGCGGACAGCTGTTTGTGGATAGTGCCACGTCGGTTGCCCGCTCACTAGGAGTGACTGAGAAATTTATCGCCATCACCATTCTGGCAGGCGGCACCTCGCTGCCCGAGCTGGTCACCTGCGTGGTGGCTGCCCTCAAGCAAAAGAACCAGCTGGCCCTGGGTAATGTACTGGGGAGCAACGTATTCAATATTCTTCTGATTTTGGGAGCCTCGGCCACCATACATCCCATCACTTTCGGCAACATCAACCTTATCGACATGTCCGTCCTCTTGCTGAGCGTCCTGTTTCTGTGGTTGTTTGCCAAAACCGGTAAGGGAAGCCAAATATCCCGTATGGAGGGTTTGCTCTTGCTGGCTTTGTTCGCAGCCTACTATGTCTACCTATTTATAAAATTATAGTATATCCCCTATTCTAAACGAAAAGTAATAATAATACCCATGGAAAGTAGAAAAGAAATTGCTGTGGAGAAGAAACGCCAATGCAACTGCGCCTGCGCTGTGCTGAGTACCTATTGCGACCTCACGGGCCTCTCTGAAGAGACCGCCCGCAACCTCACCTACGGCTTTGGCACGGGCATGGGCAATATGCAGGGCACCTGTGGAGCCCTTGTGGGTGCCAGCATGGTGCTGGGAATGGTCAATAAACGTCAGGCCAACGTGAATATGCGCCAGGTGCTTGACCGTTTTCAAGCGCGCAACGGATCCATCCAATGCCGTCAGCTCAAAGGCATAGACACCGGCATCCCGCTCCGCTCTTGCAACGACTGCGTGGCCGATGCCTGCGAGTTTTTAGAGGAGTGTTTGGGTGAGTAACTTGATGAAAACAATTATAACATAACATATCATGGAAAAGAAAATAGCTCTTATTACTGGTGCTACCAGCGGTATTGGCGAGGCTTGTGCCCGCAAATTTGCTGCCGGTGGCTACGATTTGATCATCACCGGCCGTAATGCCGAGAAATTAAACCAACTGCACGACCAATTTGCCCAAATGGGTACCGACGTGCTGGTGCTGAATTTCGACGTTCGTGACCGCGAGGCCGCCAAGAAGGCCGTCGACTCACTCAGCGGAAAATGGCAGAAAGTAGATGTCCTCATCAACAATGCGGGTCTGGCACGTGGCTTGGAGCCTGAATACGAAGGCAGTTTTCAAGACTGGGATGAAATGATAGACACCAACATCAAAGGTCTCCTAACCATGACCCGCTACATCGTGCCCGGAATGGTTCAGCGCAACCATGGCCACATCATCAATGTGGGCAGCGTGGCAGGCGACGCTGCTTACGCGGGCGGCAACGTCTATTGCGCCACCAAGTCGGCCGTCAAACTTATCTCCGACGGTCTCCGCATCGACTTGGTCAACACCGCCGTGCGCGTTACAAACCTCAAGCCAGGCCTGGTGCAAACCAATTTCAGCAACATCCGTTTCCATGGCGACGATGCCCGTGCCGACAGCGTTTACAAGGGCATTCAGCCTCTCACGGGCGACGATATTGCCGATGTGGCCTTCTATGCTGCCAGCGCCCCCGAGCATGTGCAGATTGCCGAGGTGCTTGTGCTTGCTACCCACCAAGGTAGCGGCAGCGTCATCAGCAAGGATGTCAACCGCGTTGAACACCTTTCGTAAAAAAACACATAAACCCAAATTGGCCATTAAAGTTTATGACAGCTTAGTATTTGTAGCAAGCATGTGGACCACATCGCAGGCGAAGTCGTAGCGGGCTACGGCGAAACAGGGAGGTGGACAAGATGCCGGAAGAAATGCTGAGCTGTCATAAACAGACCGAAAAAAGTGAAATAGATTGAAATGTCGGCATAACGACCGATTTGGATTTAATACATAACAGGAAATCCCGTTCGAGCAGCTCGAACGGGATTTTCTTTTTGGGCAGGTTCGATTATCAACCTTCCCTTTCTAGGGCCAAAGAATCTTATTTTCTTTTGTTCTTCTTAGTAGCCTTGGTGCTGGCGTTGCTCTTCTCGATGCCCAGCTTGGAAGCGATGGCTTCGGGAATGGCGTCTTTGTGGACGACGAAGTTCATGGTCTTGTAACGCACGAAAGCCTTGCTAGCGAAGAACATACCGTGATACTCGCCATAGTCGCCCCAGCTGTTCTTAACCATGTAGTACTCGTTGCCCATCTGGTCTTTAGCGGTGCCATAGATGACCATGCCGTGGTCGTCGGTTGTCTCACGGTCGTCATAAGCAATCTGACGTTCCTCTTGGGTAACCCAGAGCTGAGGAGTGGGGTGCTTGGCAGCCTCGTCCTGAATGGCCTTGGCGCTCATGCCGGTCCAATGGGCCATGTCGCTACCCTGCAGGTTGGCAACGCTGGAGGCATCGGCGGGGAGGACGCAGAAACCCTTGCGCACACCCATGCGGAAACCCTGTTCGCTCACATCGCTACCCCAGGCGATGGGATAGCCGTTGGCGATGGCGTTGTCCATAATCTCCATCATCTCGTCGATGGGGACATTGTAGGAGAGGTTCCAGCGCCAGTTGTCTTGAATTTCGAGGACGAACTGGGTGTAGAAGGGGTGATGGGTGTAGGAAGTGATGCTCACATAGTCGTCAGCATTCAGGTCCAGGCTCTCATAGAAACTCTTGGGGGTGTACTCCTTGCCGTTATAGGTGAATTTCTCGGGGGCGGTGCCCAGATAGACATCGTGCACAGCCTTGATGGCCTTGATGCAGAGCAAGCCGTCGTCGCCACGCTGCAGTTTCTTCAGCTTGTCGTTCTTGGCAACAGCAGCAACCATGGCATCGGTCAAGGCGCTCAGCTCGTTGTGGTTGGAGAGGGTGTCGCCATACATCACACCGGGACGCATATACTCCTCGGGGATGAGGCCGAAGGTCTTCATGCCATAGATTACGTCGCCAAAAGCACCGCCTTGGCTAAAACTAACGTCGCCGCTGGTACGGATGGCTGCCATAGCGCGGTCGTTGTAGGTGTTGCTGACGAGGTACATCTCGCTGAAGTCGTAAGTGCCTTTGCCCATGCGGAGCAGCTCGGCCTCGATGAAGCCCAAACCGCTGTAGCACCAGCAGGTGCCTGCCTGGTTCTGGTTCTTGACAGAGGTGACGGGGAGTTCTTTAACGATGGTGAATTTGTAGCCCTCGTCTTCCTTCTGCTCGTCGGCCTTAGGAGCCTGAGCGAAAGCCGTGGCGCAGACAGCAGCAGCTGCCAGAGTCATAAAAAATTTCTTCATGTTTTGAATTTTATGTTTTGATTATAAAAATATTATATCTGTCCTATTATTGCGGTTTCGTTATTCTACCCGCGGTGCAAAAATACGATTTTTTTTCTAATTATTAGGAATAACGAAGAAAATAATCCGCCATGCCATAATAAAACTGCCTCAACAACGTTTTATAATCCATGAGCAAACATAAACCAACACCCGAAGAAATACCCCAAATAGAGGGTTACATCATGGAAAAAAGAACTGTCAGCATCCTTGCCGCCAACATCTGGGCATTGGTGGTCATGGTGGCAATGGGGATTGTGGGATTTGTGCTTATATACAAGTTCTATGCTCCGCTGCGCTATTCATTATATATGGGCGGCCCTCTCATTTTGGCATTTCTCTTGGGCATTGTGGTGCACGAGCTGATACACGGCCTCACATGGATGTGGGTGACCCACAGCAGTTTCAAACATCTTAGATTCGGTCTCATGACGGGTGCTGTATACTGTCACATCGATGTCCCCATGCGCAAGAGGGCCTACGTGGCGGGGGCCCTGATGCCCTTGATACTGTTGGGCCTGCTACCGTATTTAGTTTCGTTTTTCATCGGAAGCCTATGGCTGATGCTGTTCGGCACCTTGCTCTCGTCTGCCGCCATGGGCGACGTGATGATTGTGTGGGTCATACGCCACGAAAGTCCCGACACACTTGTCTACGACCACCCATCCGAAGCTGGCTGCTTGGTGTACCGAAAGTTGACTCCGGAATTGTAATATCTGGAATGGCAATACTTAATAAGGGCCGGCTTCGCCACGCGAAGCCGACCCTTGTAGTTGGATGAAACCTAAGTGGTTATAATGTGTCCACCTTTTTAATGAGGGTGAGTGCTATTCCTCGGGAGCGAACATGGGGTCCCAAGCGGGCAGCATGATGGGCTTCTGCTGCAGCATGGTGCGGTACTTGGTGGGGATATACTTCTCTTCCAGCACCACACGGAACATGTACTCGTTGAACCAGTCGTTGGTCATGATGAGGAAACCCTGGTATCCATAGCTGCTGCCCCAGCTGTTCTCCACCATCCACTTGATGGGTCTACCCTCTTTGTCGAGGTCCACAGCGCAAAGAGTCATGGCATGGCTGCTGCCGCTGGCATGAGTTGCCACGCGTTGTTTTTTGTCCATGCCGAAAGTGGTGCCAAAGAGCGAGGCATAATCGTAGTTGTTGACATCCATGAAACCTTTGTCACGGTTGAGGAATTTGCCCACGTCGCAGGAGAAATACATCATGGTGCTGTCTTTGATGGAGGCAATGCACATGGGGGCAATCTCGTCCATGGGGAGATTGAGGTAGCGCCAGTTCTGGCCGTCGTAGACGTGGCGGTCATACTGAATTTCATACACCTTGTAATACTCGCGGGTGGGGTCGTTCATAATCATATAGTAGGTGCTGAAGTCGGTCTTGGCAAATTTCTCGTAGAACGACTTGGGGGTATAGCTCTCGGTGGAGACAATCTCGCCTTTGGCATTCTTCTGCTGCCAGGTAAACTGGGCAGGTGGCTCGCCCATGGTCAAAGCCAGCATGCGGTAGATAGTGCCCAGCATCTCGGTTTTGCGCTGGAGGAGTTGGGCGGGGGTGGTGCCTTTCTGAGCGGCAAGCTCGCGCAGCTGCAGACCGTCCTCACGCAGCTTGAGGGCTATGAGACTGCTGATGCTGCTGGTGTTGTTGGTGTTGAATGTCTCGGGCATGGCCTCGGCAGGCACCAGACCGTATTTGTCGATGAGGTTGGCGATGCCGGTGAACTGGCCACCGTCGCCAATGGGGTTTTTCAAGAGCCAGTCGACCTCTTGGTCATCAAGAGGTTTCTTGTAGGTGTCGATCATGGCCTGCAGGAAGAGGTTGCTCTTTTCGAGCTGATCGTAGAAGAAAGTGTAGGCCTGCGAAAACTGGAAATCGGCAGGCAGGTTGTGCTGCCGGATGGCCTTGTTGCGCAGCACATTCATGCCGGTGAACATCCAGCAGCGGCCCGATGATTTCTGGTCGGTGATGGCCTTGCTCTCGACACGGTTAGAGAAATGGGAGTCGAAGGCGGTGCTGTTCTCATAGTTGAGGGCCAGTTTGGCAGGACTGTTGGTGACCATGATGTTTCGCAGGGCTTTGTCGCTGGCGTTGCCACCATAGTTTTTCTTCATTTGCTGCATCATCTCGGTGGTGATGCCACCGTTGTCGGGTGTAGCGTTCTTGGCGTTTTTCTTTTGTGCCTGAGCCGGTACAGCAAGCAGCAGGGCTGTGGCGGCTAAGGCGAGGACGAATCGTTTCATGTTGTTATTGTTTTTTATTGTTTATTCTTGATAGAGATGATAGATTCACTATCTGTGAAATTGGGGTGAGATGGGGCCGATGGTTATCTCACTATTATTTCTTCAGCGCTTCTTTCACGGCCACCTCAATGTCGTCGCCTCGGAGATTGCGTTTGACGATGGTGCCCTGCTGGTCGATGAGCAGAATCATGGGGATGCCTTTGATGCCATATTTTTCGGTGGCGACCTTGGTGGTGTCAATCAGCTGGGGGTAGGTGATGCCCAGGTTCTCAACGGCTTTTTTGTGGTCGGGAATTTTGTCCCACACATCCACGCCGACGATGTTCAGGCCCTGGCTGCCGTATTTGTTGTAGAGGCGCACCAGGTTCTCGGTGATTTCCTTGCGGCAGGGACCGCACCATGAGGCCCAGAAGTCGACCAACGTCACCTTTGTGGTGTCGAGCATGGCAGCCAAGGTGGTGGCGTTGCCGGTGGCGAAATCGATACCCTCAATGTCGACAAAAGGTTTGCCCTCAGAGGTGTTGGCCACGTTGAAGAGCTCGGTGCGAGCCTTGCGCAGAGGCATGTACTCGGCTATGATATTGTTGCTGTTGTTCATGATGCTGTCCAGCTTCTCGTAGGTCATCTCCTCATACTGCACCAAGCGGCTGAGGGCAAAGGCACCGATGATGTTGTCTTTGTTTTGACCGAAAATCTCATTGCAGCGTTGGATGCTGTAGACATTGAGCATACTGTCCACTTGGCTGTACTCTTTCACCACGGCGGCCTGCTCCTCAGGGGTGACAGAGGCATAGTACTTCTCCAAGAGGCCCTGCAACTGCATCTGGTAGTTGCGACCCATGGTGTCGCAGGTGAACATGCGGTAGTAGAGGTCGTTCATGGGTGTTCCATAGAGCGAGTCGGTGACCATGTTCAGATGGATGGTGCCTGGCTCCAGCACCAGCGTGCTGTAGTAGCGTTGGCTGACGGCCCCAGAGGGGTTGGTGACGAGCATTACCATCTGGGTGGTATCGATGGTGCCCTTCATCATGAAGATGCCTTGGGCAATGATGGAGGAATCGATGAGCCTTGCACCGTCAATGTCGGTGAGGTAGACCTTGGTGCCGTTGAGGGCTGGGTCGGGCAACTCGCCCATGATGGTGTATTCGTTGTGGTGGCAAGAAGTGAGCGAAAGCAATGCGCCCAAAAAGACTAAAATGTTGAAAATCTTATGCATAATATAATTATTAATATCAAGTAGTAGATGCAAAAATACATTTTTTTTTCAAGATTTCAAGATTCCATCTGTTCATCATTTCAAAAAAAACAAATTCTCCTGACCGAAGCCCCTGAGCATTCGCCCCAACCAACTGCCGACTTTTATACTCTTTCACGTTTTCCAAGTTTCGCAGGGGGTCCTAACAATTACATTGGATGGTTGATTCACTCCTGAGCAATAAAAAAAAGAAAAATGCGTTATAGCTGGAAAGAACAGCATAAAAAACATTACAAATGAAACAAAAAATCAATACCACAGAGGCCATCTTTCCGATGCCGGTACTTTTGGTTGCCACCTATAACGAAGATGGCACCATCGACGTGATGAACGCAGCATGGGGCACCATGCTCGACCGCAACCGTGTTGCCCTCAATCTGACCGAAACCCACAAAACTGTTGAGAACATCAAACGCCGCAAAGGCTTCACCGTCCATATTGCCGACGCAGCCCATGTGGTTGAGGCCGACTTTTTTGGAGTAGTTTCTGGTCACAATGAAAAGAACAAATTTGCTAAGAGTGGACTCACGGCTGTCAAGTCAAGCCTTGTGGATGCACCTGTCATCAACGAGCTGCCCATCGCACTCGAGTGCGAGTTTATCGAATATCAAAGTGGCGATACGGGCCTTGGCGTGATTGGTCGTGTGCTGCAGACTTCTGTCGAATCAAACAAAATGAAGGATGGCAAAGTGGACATTGATGCCCTGCAAGCCATCACTTTCGACCCCTACACCCACGGCTATTACCTCGTAAACAAACGGGTAGGCGAAGCCTTCAAAGACGGTTTGAAATTAAAATAAACTCCCGATTGGGGTTAAACCAAAAAAGGTCGTGCTGAGAGCTACGACCTTTTTTTTTCACTTCTGCTTGCCAATGGGTGACTGGTCAATCAGATGACTTCCGGGGATGAATCAGTTGAATGCGTTTTTTTGCTACATGACGGACAAAGGCCTTTGATGATGTACTCCGACTCCTCAATATCAAAGCCTTGAGGGATAGGAACCGAGGGAATGGGTACCTCGGTGAGGCAGAAGGTCTTGTGGCAGAGTGTGCAGGTAAAATGGATATGTCCGCTATGGTGATGGTGGTCGGGGCAATGGCAGACACAGTATTTTTGTACGCCCGAACCATCGTCGATAAGGTGCAACAACCCTTTTTGCGAAAAGAGGGTGAGGGCACGAAAGACAGAGGATGGGTCGGCTGTGCCCAGTTGGCTGACGACATCCTGTAGCGAAAAAGCACCCGAAATGGTGTTGTAGATGGTTTTGAGGACCAGCAGGCGGACGGCCGTGACGCGGATGCCCTCTTGCGAGAGGATCTGCTCATAGTCGTAGAAGGACGGCTGGGGGGTGTGAGGGTGTGATTGATTCATTATAGATGGGTTCTATTTATTCTTTTTTGAGAGCGTTGATCTCTCCGCTCTCGCGATGCTCAGCTATCGGAAGTCCACAGGACTTTCTTCACTCCGGCACGCTGAGCTATATCTACTTATTTTGCCTCTTCGAGGCAATTTGTAGAAGTCTCTTATTTTTTATAACGGAAAGTGCCTGCTTTTATTGTTTCGAGGGACGAAATAAAAATGCTGTGGTCATTGTGGCCGGCCTGCTGGGGATGTGATTGATGCCGACAAGACGGGGGTGAATGGTTTTGCACCTTTGCAACCCACTTGCAGGAAATTGGGCGTACTTTTGCGCTATAAAATTAAGCATGATTTGCTAAACAATAATGACACAACACCATGAAACAGAACAATCTGAACGACCATAAAAACTGCCATAACCATGGGATGCACCATAGCCATGGGGTGCACCACGGCCATGGGTGTGGGGAGCCGCACGACACGAAAGAGAGTTGCGGCTGCCACCACGACGAGGAAATGAGCACCCAGGCTCGGCTTGTCTTGATTATTGTAGGTGCCCTGCTACTGGGGGCTGCTGCCTTGACAGAAAGGCTGACACAGCTGGAGATGTGGCAGCTACTGGGAGTGTATCTGGTGCCCTATATTGTGGTGGGCTGGAGCACGCTGAAGGAGGCCGGAGAAGGCATTGCCGAGGGCGACTTTTTCAACGAGAACCTGCTTATGTCCATCGCCACCATGGGTGCCTTGGGTATAGGGTTTCTCAGCGGTGAGCATCAATTTGTCGAAGCGGTCGTTGTGATGCTTTTCTTCCAGGTGGGCGAACTCTTTGAGGGCTATGCCGAAGGAAGGAGCCGCACCAGCATTGCCCAGCTGATGGACATACGACCCGATACCGCGAGGGTGGAGCGCAACGGTGAGTTGCATGAAGTTGCACCAGAACAAGTAGCTGTTGGTGAGACCATTGTCGTTAAGCCTGGTGAGAAGGTTCCGTTGGACGGCTGGGTAGTGGAGGGACATTCGAGTCTCGACACCAAGGCACTTACTGGTGAGAGCATCCCGCGCGACTTGGCCGAAGGCGACATGGTTGCCTCAGGATGCATCAACCTGAATGGTGTCCTCCGCGTGCGCACCACTAAGGCCTTTGGCGAGAGCACCGTAAAGAAAATAATAGACTTGGTGGAGAATGCTAGTGAGCACAAGTCGAAGAGCGAGCACTTCATCAGCAAGTTTGCCCGAGTGTATACGCCCATCGTTGTCTTTGCTGCCATTGGGCTGGCCTTGCTGCCTCCCTTTTTCTACGACACCTACCTGCATGGGTTGACCATCTGGCTTTATCGCGCCTTGATGTTCTTGGTGGTCAGCTGCCCGTGTGCCTTGGTGCTGAGCGTGCCGTTGACATTCTTTGGCGGCATAGGAGGTGCCTCGCGCAAAGGCATTCTGGTGAAAGGCTCCAACTATATGGAAACCCTTGCCAAGGTGGACACCGTGGTGCTGGATAAGACGGGCACCCTGACGCACGGACAGTTTGCCGTGGAGGCCGTCCACCCCGAGCGGTGCGACCAGCGCCATCTGCTGCACCTCGCCGCCCATGTGGAGCACTACTCCACCCACCCCATTGCTGCTGCCCTGCGCGATGCCTACACCGAAGAAGCCACCGACGGTTGCAGCGTTACAGAGGTGGAAGAGATAGCCGGACAAGGCATCCGCGCCAAAGTTGAGAATGACATCGTTTGTGTGGGCAACCCCAAGATGATGGAGGCCATCGGTGCCAAGTGGCACGAGTGCAAAACGGTGGGCACCATCATACATGTTGCTATCAATAGCGAGTATGCCGGTCATATTGTCATTACCGATAAGATAAAGGACGACAGCGCTGCGGCAATGCAGCAACTGAGACAACTGGGTGTGAGCCACACGGTGATGCTGACCGGTGACCGAAAGGCTGTGGGGGAAGACGTGGCCAAGAAATTGGGGATTGATGAATATCATACCGAATTGCTGCCTACCGACAAAGTGGCGCAAGTGTCGAGACTTTTGAAGGAAAAGACCCAAGGGAAGACCCTGGCTTTTGTTGGCGACGGTATCAACGATGCCCCAGTGCTGGCTTGTGCCGATGTGGGCATTGCCATGGGAGGACTTGGCAGCGATGCCGCCATAGAGGCAGCAGATGTGGTGCTGATGGATGACAAACCCTCCAAGATTGCCACCGCCATCTGCATTGCCCGCCGCACACTGCGTATCGCGCACCAGAACGTGGCATTTGCCATCGGCATTAAAGCACTCATCCTCATCCTTGCTGCCACGGGCAACTGCACCATGTGGCTGGCGGTCTTTGGCGACGTAGGAGTAACCGTGCTGGCCGTGCTCAACGCCATGAGGACGCTGAGCGCAAAAGAATAGTGTGATTTACCTGATCTTGCCCACCAGGCGCTGCAAGAGGGCGAGCAACCGACGCTGAGTGGGTTGGGGACACCCCGTGTGGCAGGCTTGGAAACCGATGGGTCGGAGTGTCTCGTAGAGATAGTTCTGCCCTTCTGCTCGATTGAGGCAAGTAGTGAAATGGGGCAGTTCCTCAAGCGAGATCGAATCCAGCAACTGCGACAGCTCCTGCCACTGGGATTCGGCCAGGTTTTTCTGCTTCCTATTTGTGACTGAGTAATGAAAAGTGCCATCGATGGAACGTTGGGGATTCATCTGGGCTTCTTTGTAGTAGAGCGTCGTATTCTCCCCTTGTGCCTCAACGAGATAGAGCTGACAAAAAGACAACCCATGCACCAGCAGGCGGAAGACCTCTTCGCGCTTTGCAACGGTGGCACTATAGAGGTCTTTTTCATCCATATCGGCCAATAGGCGGGCCATACTCTTGGAACATTCACGAGATTGCTTCATGCCCTGAAACAGGTCGATTGTGTAGTTGTGCTCCCAATCGTACATGCTGAAACTGATGAAATAGGTGTTGGGAAAGAAGGCTCCTTTATGATATTCTTCTGGAGGAAGGATATAGGCAGCATGCGGTAGCTGGAGATAATTCTCCACTTGGACAATCGGGTAATAGAGATAGTCGTAGGTCTCGGGATTGCGACTCCAGAGATGCAGCAGATACCAAAGCGCGCTGTCGGCACAATGGTCAAAAGCAGGTTCGAGCGCTGGAAAATGGTAGCGGCCGCTGTCGTCGGGTTCCCAACGGTCGGCATCGGCCAACTTCACACCCCCATTCATATCCAAGAAGTCGTAATAATAGAGCTGCGCTAACTGCTCCACAGCAACAAGGTCGTTGAAATCAATAGACAGCCGCGTGCGCAACTCAATGGCTTTGTCGCGGGCACGCCAAATACGAATAACCTCTTGTGCCTCATCCTGTTGACCCCAAACCGTGGTTGTACACAAAAGCAGGAACAATATAGAAAACAAACTTATCTTTCTCAAATCCAATTGGATTAATAAAACATAACACCAATGATGTCGGCCCTATCTCCTACCCTTCTTGGACTTTGGTTGTTGCTGTACCTCGTCCTGCACCAATCGCACCGAGCAGCGGGTGAGACGCTCAAGGGGGAGAATATGAGCATGGACGCCCACGGCAAAAGTAAGAGCAAAAGCCGATCGCTCGTCATGCTGAACCGTGGTCCAATAATACCCTAACTGATGCTCATCCTGCTGGGGTTCGCGATAGGATCGTTTCATCTGAAATTCTTGCTCAGCAATTGTGAGAGGGTCACCACCCGAATTCTTAGCTGGTTCCGACACCTTCTCATGAGTCATAGGACGCAAAGAGCCGAAACTGATTTCTACACCCTCAATTGGCAGGCCTGCCCCTCCGCTCTCCAATCCTAGCACATAGCGAGCCATGTGGCAAGTGCCTGCTGAAGGTAGAAAGACTGCCCCTGCACGCTCCATTACCGCCCACTGGTTGGGCTCGAAGAAATAAACCTTTGCCAGGTCGAACGTATCGAAACCGCGCTCCAACCAATCGTCGGGCAGCAGGATGATACCATCCACCCCACCAACGGTTCCTTGGGTGCGCAACAGCCATGCATTGGCACGCTGTGTGAGGAGGTAGTTCCACTCGAAGACACTCAACGTGCGCCACATTCCCTCGCGTTCGCCTCCATTGACTATACGATTGTAGACACCCCAGTCATAGCTTGTCCCATCAAGGTTTCTCTTGCCATTGCCATAGTACTTAGGATTGGCCGAGAAATAATAAGGTTGTTTGTTGCGATAGCCACTTGTACCCCATGCAAATAAATCAACCCAACCGGCATATTGTTTATCATTTTTCAAATTCTCCTCGCCAATGCGATCAAACTGATGGTCGGCAAAACGCCACTGGTTGGCAACAGCATTGTACTGCAGATTGCCTTTGGAGAAACGGATGCGACAGCCTGGTGCCACACTAAATAGGCCCTCAAGCATACCCTGCTGGAGGTGCTCGAGTGCCGTAGTTGTAACTGAACCATAGGCTTTTCCGTCGACAATGGAGTCTATAATATACTGGTTGGGCATCCAAGCTAATGAACTATCATCCACGCGGCTGAGCGCCAGTCGAAAGCCCAGATTGCTCAACTTTCTCGCAGGAATCCAGAAGTTGCGATAGGCGCTACGCAAAAAGAGGGCCTCGTCGGCCCATGAGCCACCACGCCCCACACGGAAAATGCCCGTGTCGGGACCTCGAGGGTCGAAGTTCTCCTGTCTGACACTCCAAGAACCGAGAACAGACTCTTGGTTGTATTGAAACCAATAACGCAACTTCTGGTTGGTGTTGACGAATTCGGGTCGACCATAGTTTTGGGTGTAAACCCACAAATAGGCCAATGTGTCATACCAGTCATTGCACCACTCCCACACATTGCCCGACATATCGTAAAGGCCCAGCTCATTAGGAATCAGCGAACCCACGGGATGGGTGGTGTGGTCACTATTTATCATCGACCAACCTATTTTCATCAAGTCCTCTCCGCCAGGATAGGTATAGCCCTTAGACTCTCTGCCCCCGCGAGCAGCATACTCCCATTCGGCCTCGGTGGGCAGACGGAATGTCATGCCAGTGTACTGATTCAGCCGTCGGATAAACTCCTGCACCTCATCATAGCTCACCTGCTCCACGGGCAGATCGTCTCCTATGAAATTGGAAGGGTTGTATCCCATCACCGTTTTCCAAAGGCGTTGGGTCACCTCATATCGTCCCAAGTAAAAGCCATAAAGGTCCACGCGGTGGCGGGGAATCTC
Organism: Bacteroidales bacterium; assembly: GCA_016280915.1. Classification (GTDB taxonomy): domain Bacteria; phylum Bacteroidota; class Bacteroidia; order Bacteroidales; family P3; genus Colimorpha. The sequence goes on along the minus strand of JAEEHQ010000036.1, from coordinate 12,951 downwards.
ATCCAAGAAATATTCGTTGGTTGCCGGATCTGTTTTTCCTTGACCGTAACCATACATAAGCATCTCAAAAGCAGATACAGGAGAGTCACGATAAGTATCATTGCCACGCATATAGGTGCCGCCTGCCACATAAATCATCTCAAAACTACAACCCTCCACCGACACGGTGATAGAGCGGCGTTCTTGCTGGGCCTGAGTGAGGGGTAGAAATGTCAACAGGCTTATAACAAGGAATGCTAGGGCAGAAAAGGAATGAATGGTCTTCATGGTTCAAAGGGGGATAGATATTTGGGTATGGAAAAGAAAATGGAGCCTCTCTTGTTGGAGAGGCTCCACTATGAATAACATCACTCAAAAGATGCGATAGCCTCTTTGATGATGGCAATGGCTTCGCGCAACTGCTCCTCGGTGATGACCAGCGGAGGAGCAAAGCGGATAATGTGCTGGTGGGTGGGTTTGGCCAACACACCCATGTCGCGCATCTTCAGGCAGACATCCCATGCCTCCTTGCCGTTGCGAGGTTTGATGATGACGGCATTGAGCAAGCCCTTTCCACGTACCTTTTCGATCATCGGGCTCTTGAAGTTGCTCATTTCTTCACGGAAAATCTTGCCCAAGCGGTCGGCATTCTCCATCAGGTGCTCATCTTTGATGACCTGCAGAGCAGCAATGCTCACTTTGGCAGCCAGGGGATTGCCACCGAATGTGGACCCGTGCTCACCAGGCTTGATGTTCAGCATGATGTCGTCGTCAGCCAGGGCGGCACTCACAGGCATGACACCACCGCCAAGGGCCTTGCCGAGGATAAGGATGTCGGGACGGACACCCTCATGGTCGCACGCCAGCATCTTGCCAGTACGAGCGATGCCGCATTGCACCTCGTCGGCGATAAAGAGGACGTTGTGTTTGTGGCAAATGTCGTAGCATTTCTTCAGGTAGCCCTCATCGGGAACATAAACACCCGCCTCGCCTTGGATGGGTTCAAGCAGGAAGCCGGCAATGGTGTCGCCGTCTTTCTGCAACACACGTTCCAATGCGTCGGGGTCGTTATAAGGTATGCGGATGAAGCCAGGGGTCATGGGGCCATAGTTGGCATAGCTTTCGGGATCGTTGCTCATGGTGATGATGGTGATGGTGCGACCATGGAAATTACCCTCACAGCAGACAATCTTCACATCGTCGTTCTTGATGCCCTTCTTCACGACACCCCAGCGGCGAGCCAGCTTCAAGGCGGTCTCATCGGCCTCGGCGCCGGTGTTCATAGGCAGCACCTTATCGTAGCCAAAATATTCGGTAACATACTTTTCCCACTCACCGAGACAATCGTTGTAGAAGGCACGGCTGCTGAGGGTAAGCTTCTGAGCCTGGTCGGTCAAAGCCTTGATGATCTTGGGATGACAATGACCTTGGTTAACGGCGGAATAGGCGGAAAGGAAGTCGAAGTAGCGTTTGCCCTCGCAATCCCAAACGAAGGCTCCTTCACCCTTGGCGAGAACGACGGGCAGGGGGTGATAGTTGTGGGCACCATAGCGTGCTTCCATTTCCATGAATTGTTCAGATTTTGTCATATAGCTGTATTTTTTAAAGTTGTTTACGAATAAACTTAAAAAGATTTGCAAATTTACGCATTAATTTTCAAATAAAAATATTAATTTTGCGTTTTTAATAAAAAAGTTATTCTACATGATGGAAGACTGGCTATTGAAAATTGAGAATCTGCACATACAGTTTCTACACGACGGTGAATACCACACAGCCGTCAGTGGGGTGAATTTACAGGTGGGACCCGGCCGCACCCTGGGCATCGTGGGAGAATCGGGCAGCGGCAAATCGGTGAGCACGATGAGCGTCATGGGGCTGCTGCCCAAGCCTCCTCAATGTCTGGTGGAAGGAACGGCCCTCTTCCGCACCAACAGTAAGGCTGCGCCCGTGGACATGATTTCGCTTCCCGAGGAGGAGAAACGAAAATACCGCGGTCGTGACATCTCCATGATTTTTCAGGAACCCATGACCAGCCTAAACCCAGTGCAGAAATGCGGCGCCCAAGTGCTGGAAATGCTCATGCAGCATGAGCAGATCGGCCGAAAAGAGGCCCGCCAACGGGTGCTGGAGCTATTTGAAGAGGTGATGCTTCCTCGACCTAAAAAGATATTCGACAGCTATCCCCACGAAATCAGCGGCGGACAAAAGCAACGCGTCATGATAGCCATGGCGCTTATCTGCCACCCCCACCTCCTCATTGCCGACGAGCCCACAACGGCATTGGATGTAACCGTACAGAAGACCATCTTGGAGCTGTTACGTTCTTTGCAACAAAAATATAATATAGGAATCATTTTTATTACACACGATTTGGGAGTCATCGCACAGATAGCCGACGATGTGGCCGTGATGTACAAAGGGAAAATCGTGGAACAAGGTTCGGCCGAACAAGTACTACACCACCCTCAACACCCCTATACCCAGGGGCTCTTGGCCTGCCGCCCACCCTTGGAGAGCCGTCCCCGAAAGCTGCCTACTGTTAAGGATTTCCTTGAGGGAAAGGTGGCAAAACCTAACGAGGTGGCAAATCGTGAAATATACACACCCCATAGCGACCAACCCCTGATGTCGGTACGAGACTTAGAGGTGACCTATGCGTTGGAAAAGAATATCCTTGGCAAAGTTACCAAAGAACTAAAGGCGGTGGATGGATTTTCTTTCGACATCTATAAGGGAGAAACGCTGGGACTGGTGGGCGAGTCGGGCTGTGGCAAAAGCACGCTGGGACGCACTTTGCTACGTCTTCTTAATCACTCATCGGGGTCCATAACCTATCATGGCAAAAACCTCGACCAACTCACACGCAGCGAACAACAAGAACTACGAAGGAAAGTACAAATAGTCTTTCAAGACCCATACTCTTCACTCAATCCACGCATCACCATTGGCGAGGCAATTTTAGAACCGCTCAAATGTCACCACCGCTATAGTGACCAAAGCGAACGTCGTGACCGCGTGCTGCAACTGATGCAGCAAGTAGGATTGGAGCCCACATGGTATAACCGCTATCCACATGAGTTCTCGGGCGGACAACGCCAACGTGTGTGCATTGCACGCGCATTGATCTTGGAGCCCGAATTGGTGGTATGCGACGAGAGCGTTTCTGCCCTCGATGTCTCTGTTCAGGCACAAGTGCTCAACCTCCTCAACGACCTCAAAGAACAATACGGTTACACCTATCTCTTCATCACCCACGACCTTTCTGTGGTCAAATTCCTTTCCGACCGCATCATGGTCATGGAAAAAGGTCGATTGGTTGAGATGGGTCCCAGCGACGAACTCTTTGCCCATCCACAACAGCCCTACACACAACGGCTTATCGCGGCCTTACCCAAGATAAAGTAACGTCATTGCGTCATCTTTATAAAAGAAAGCCATTGGCAGCCAATGGCTCAAGCAAGATCATTCACCCTCATTCAAATTGAATTGCCCATAGGAACGATTCAAACCGCATAAAAAAAAGCAGGACCGTGAGGTGCCTGCTTGATTTATGAATAAAATTGACGGTTCGATATGAAAACAAACTAACGACGTTTTTTCTCCTGCATCTTACCCTCCACGGTAGTGGTGGCATGGGGTACAATCATAAGGCGTTCCTTAGGGATAAGTTTGCCGGTGATGCGGCAGATGCCATAAGTCTTGTTCTCAATACGGATGAGGGCAGCGTCTAAATCCTTTATATATTTCTCTTGACGGGCTGCCAGACGAGCGTTTTCTTCTTTGGAAAGAACATTGCTACCTTCCTCTAAGTGCTTGAAAGTAGGAGCAGTATCGTTAGCCTCGTTCTCATTGCCTGCGATAGCCTCATTGAGGAGCTCTAAATTTTTTGCCGCCTCGGCTCTTTTCTGAAGAATCAGCTCTTTGAAAAACTGCAGTTCATCACTGGAGTAGCAAGTCTTCTCCTGGGTTTCTTCTTTTTTTTCCATAGGGCTGTTGTCTAAGTTATTATTTCGTTTTTTTCAGCTTGCAAAAGTACGTATACTTTTTGAAAACACCAAAAATAAATATCAACTTTTTGTTATTAACTTTTCAAATACAAGTCAATCAACCCATTAGGAGCAGTGATATAGATAGTTTTTGCCTCCCTATCGACCTTTTTTATGATAGGGTCGATGACCGGAATAAGTATTTCTTGCCCTCCATTAACAATCTGAAACAGGGGTTGAGCCGGATACTCTATAATGGTTTGAATAACACCTATGTCGCCATACTCATCATCCACCACTCTGAACCCCCTCACTTCATGAAAATAAAACTGATTACCTGTGAGTTTAGGGAGCATGTCAAGTGGAAGGTAGAGGTCGCACCCCACCAATTTCAACGTCTCTTCGGGGGTGAGCTCATCGAACGTGACGACGGCTTTGTTGCCATTGATATTATCCACATGGAAGAAATAAGGAATCAAACTGCCTTTGATTTCCACAAAAGCCGAATCAAGATCGGCATAATCCTCGGGACAATCAACATCAAGGAAAAATATCACCTGCCCCTTGATGCCCCAAGGTTTGGTGATTTTCCCCAACTGATAACATTCATCTTTAGTCATCTCTTCTTTCTCTATTTGTAATCGAATGGCTTCGACCTCAGACAAGGGAGTTACACCTTTGCAAGTCGTATGCCATCAATCAAAAAAAAGCGTGTCCTTGATTACGGGGCACGCTTTTCTATTCATCAGCAAAAGCTTATTCAGCGGCGGGAGCTTCCTCAGCAGCGGGAGCCTCAGCCTCAGCAGCTTGAGCCTCAGCCTTAGCAGCAGCCTCGGCCTCAGCGGCAGCCTTACGCTTGGCAGCGACAGCGTTGGCTTTGGCTTCGTTGAATTTCTTCTCAGCCTCGAGACGCTCTTTCTTCACTGTGCGCATTTTGTTGTCGGCTTCGCTCTTGACGTTAGCAATCTTAGCTTCCTTGGCCTGCAGCCACTCGTTGAACTTCACGTCGGCCTGCTCCTGGCTGATAGCACCTTTCTCAACACCAATCTGGAGATGACGTTTGAGAAGAACACCCTTATAGGAAAGGATGCGACGGCAAGTATCGCTGGGCTGAGCGCCGTTCTTGAGCCATTCGGCTGCTTTGTCAACATCGAGGACGATGGTGGCAGGGTTGGTCATAGGATTGTAGGTGCCTAATTTCTCGATAAATCTACCATCCCGAGGTGCACGACCATCCGCAACAACGATATGATAGAAAGGTTGATTCTTTTTACCATGACGCTGTAATCTAATTCTTGAAGGCATAATTGTTTGTTTTTTAAGTTGTTAATAATTATTTTTATTTCTTAAATCGAATTGCAAAGATACGTACTTTTTTCTGATTGACCAAATTTTTTTTCTAATTCAAACAAAAAATCAAATCTTTAGCTTCTTCGTGTGGTTCTCAAAGCTAACCGTCGATTCCCCAAATGGCTTGCTCATTGGGGCCATATTGCCGTAATCAAGGCCTATACCACTACCTTTAGGTGGGTTTACTAAAAAAAACTTTCGATAATCCGTTTATTCTTTGTAAATTTGCAGGTTTTCATTATAAATATGAATATATATAAAATTGACAATATTAGCAAGTTAGAGCAAGGAACAGCTGTAACGGTGGGCATGTTTGACGGTGTGCACATTGGCCATCAACACATTCTCAACCTCCTCCGCCATGAATCCGAACGGCTCAATCTTACACCTGTGGTGGTCACATTCGACCAACATCCCCGACAAGTATTGGGAGGCGGTGTCGGCGGTGTAGCCATCAACCAGTTTTACCGTGTCACCACCAATGAGGAACGCTATTCCATCCTCGAGCATTTCGGCATCCACCATGTGCTGGAACTCCATTTCACCCAAGAAATTGCATCCCTCTCTGCCTGCCAGTTTTTTGAACAAATCCTGCTGCAGCAACTTCATGCCAAAGCACTGGTGCTGGGCTACGACAACATGTTCGGCAGCAAGGACCACAACGACTTCGACCAATTGCCCTCCTTCGCCCAAAGCAAAGGGGTCAGCGTAGTGGTAGACACAGCTGTTCAGTTTCAGGGCATCGATGTTAGCTCCACCCAAGTACGCAAAGCACTCAAACAGGGCAATGTGGAACTGGCAGCCTCCTTCCTCGGCTACAACTATCGGTTATGGGGCCTTGTTGTCAAAGGGCGCCAGATGGGCCGCCGGCTCGGCTTTCCCACCGCCAACGTCTGCCTCGACGACACCACCAAGGTTATGCCTGCCGATGGGGTTTACGCCGTTCGAGTTTATCTGGAAGAGAGCTCCGAACCCCGCATGGGCATGGCTAATTTCGGCGGTCAGCCCACTTTTGGCCTCGACAAGCCGGTCTTTGAGGTTAATATCTTCGACTTCGACGGTGACCTCTACGGCACCACCCTGCGCGTGGATTTTGTTTCACGGCTTCGCGACGTGCAGAAGTTTGGCAGCATCCCCGAATTGATTAGCCAACTCAATTCCGACCGCGACACCGCCCGCCATGAACTCAGCACAAAGGCTTAGAAGAAACAAGGAGACTGCCCCAAAAGTACATGTGAAAAAGACTAATCATGAAAGACAATAACCAGGAATCCATTCCAAACGCCCACCAAGAGCTCACCGTTGCCTTCTACCAACAGGACATCGCCTGGGAGAATCCCGAAGCCAACTACCAGCTGGTGGAAAAAGCCTTTGCCGAATTGAAGAATCCCGCCGATGTGCTGATTGTTCCTGAAACTTTCAATACCGGCTTCTCCGACAACATGGCAGCCATGGCCGAACAACCCGAAGGCCCCACATTCCAATTTGCCCTGAGGATGGCTAAACAACACAACGCCCTTTTCATCGGAACTTGGACCGTAAAGGACCAAAGCAAACTATCCCCTGGTCAGACGGTGGTTTTCAACCGCCTCCACTGGATACGTCCCGACGGCACCTATGGCTACTACGACAAAGGCCACACCTTCCGCGTCAGCACCGAGGCAAGTCAACTGGAGCGCGGACAGCATCGTTGTCTTTTTGAATGGCGTGGATGGCGTTTCAAACCCGCCGTTTGCTACGACCTCCGATTCCCCAAGTGGCTTCGCACCAGCAACCCTCCCAACTACGATGTGCTTGTGCTCTGCGCCAACTGGCCCGGCAGCCGTGCTGCAGCCTGGGACACACTACTACGTGCCCGTGCCATCGAGAACGAGGCCTATGTAGTAGGAGTTAACCGCGTGGGCATTGATGGCACCGGAATACCTTATGCAGGACACTGTGCTGCCATTGATTACAAAGGTCTTCCCCTCAGTACATGTAACCCAGATGTCCCACAAGTGCAAACAGCCACTCTCAACAAAGCAAAGTTGGACCATTTCCGCGAACACTGGCCCTTCTACTTGGATTTCGACTAATCAATTGACAACGCATCTACTTCCAACGACATGACCCTCGAAGATAAAATAGGTTTCACTAAGATACGCGAACTCGTCGCCAACGAATGCACAAATGCTTTGGCCATACGCATGACGCAGGAGATGTCCTTCTCCAGCAACTACGACCGTGTGGTTCGCGAGCTACAGCAAACCGAGGAATTCCGCCAAATTCTGGTATTAGAAAACAGTTTCCCTTCCCAGGACTTCATCGACCTTACCGATGAGCTCATCCGTCTTAAAATTGTAGGCACCGTCATCGAGTCAGAGGCCCTCTTCGACCTAAAATGCTCACTCCACACCATTACCGAATGCTTGCGTTTTCTCCTACGCGACGACCCCATTCGCTACCCCTACCTTCATGAACTGGCCACCCATGTCGAACTTGACAATGCCATTACCAAGGCCCTCAACAAGATAGTTGACGACAAAGGCGAAATATACGACAACGCCTCCCCTGACTTACAAGAAATCCGTCGACAAATCAACAAGAAACGCACCGATGTAGACATTCAAATAAGCAAACAGCTTGCCCGTGCCAAGCATGAAGGCTGGGCTCCCGAGAATGCCGAGGTGACCATTCGCAACGGACGCTTGGTCATTCCCATGCTCGACACTCACCGCCGCAAAATCAAAGGGCTCATCCATGACGAATCGGCCACCCGCCAAACCGCCTATCTGGAGCCCTCCGAAGTAGTAGAGCTCAACAACGACCTCCGCGAACTCGAATTTGCCGAACGCCACGAAATCCAGAAGATACTGGCCCGCTTTACCGACATGATACGGCCTCAGATTGATGCTTTGGTCAACGCATACTGGTTCTTGGCCCGCATAGACTTTATCCGTGCCAAGGCACGCTTTGCCCTCACCATACACGCTGGCCGCCCCATCATCGACAGCATCACCAAAATCAACTGGCTCGATGCCCGCCACCCCCTACTCTACCTCAACCACAAAGGTCAAGTAGTTCCATTTAACATCAACCTCAACGAGGAGGCCCACATACTAATCGTATCTGGTCCCAACGCTGGTGGAAAATCAGTTTGTTTGAAGGCCGTGGGTCTCATCCAATATATGCTACAATGCGGCATGCTGGTGCCTTGCCGCGAAACCTCCGAATTCGGCATATTCGACCGTATCTTTATCGACATTGGCGACGAACAATCCATCGACAACGACCTGAGCACCTATACCTCGCACCTACAAAGCATGAAGCAGCTGCTGGAGACAGCTGATGCCAACACCCTGTTTCTTCTCGACGAGTTGGGTGGGGGCACCGAGCCCCGCTCTGGCTGTGCCATTGCCGAGGCTCTCTTGGAAGAGCTTTACCGCCGTCATGCCTTCGGCGTGGTGACCACCCACTTTGCCGACCTCAAACTTTTGGCCGACAAATATCCTGGCATTCGCAACGGTGCCATGCTTTTCGACACCGAGAACATGAAACCTCTCTACCGCCTTTCCATCGGACACCCTGGCAGCTCTTTCGCCTTCGAGATTGCCCAAAACATCGGCTTCCCTGCCCAAATACTGAAAGCCGCCGGAGAGAAAATAGGAGGTGAGATGCTCAACTTCGAGCACCAACTGCAACAAATAGAACTTGACAAACAAGAGATAGCAAAACAGCGTGCCGAGCTGGAAGCTGCCGACAACTTCCTCGCCGAGGTAACACAAAAATACCAGCAACTCACCGACAAGCTGGAGGGCAAACGCTACGACATACTCTCTGCCGCCCGCAAGGAAGCCCAACAAATCATCGCCGATGCCAACCGCACCGTGGAGCAAACCATCAGCGACATCAAATCGGCACAGGCCGAACGTGAACAGACCCTCAAGGCCCGCCAACACATGAAAGCCGAAGCCGAGCGCATCGCCTCTGCTCAAGAACGCCACGACGAGGAACGCAAGAACGCTCAACAACGCAACCCCTCCATCAAGCAGGCCAACTCCAAAGGACAACAGCTGGCCACGGAGGCCGACGAAGCCAATATCCCCATCAAAGTGGGCAGCATTGTTCGCATCGACGGCCAAGACACCTTTGGCCAAGTGGTTGAACTCAAAGGCAAAAAGGCCGTTGTGGAAAGCAACAGCATCCGCATGACCATTGCCCTCAACCGACTCTCGGGCACCCGCAAAAAGAACATTCCACAGGAGAAACTAAGCCAACAGAACAACCGTTTTCAATCCATCTACGACGACATCAACGAGAAGCGCAAGTTCTTCAACCCTACCATCGACCTCCGTGGCCAACGTGCCGACGAAGCCATGGACAACCTCCAACACTTTTTCGACGACGCACAGCTGCTTAGCGAGAAAGACCTCCGCATCCTACATGGCAAAGGTTATGGCATTCTCAAACAGATGATTCGTCAATGGCTTCAAGGCAACCGCGACGTGCAGTCCTTCCACTCCGAGCGCCTCGAGTTGGGTGGCGACGGCATTACCGTGGTACATTTGAGATAATGCAGATCCAATTCATCGGAAAAAAAAAGAAAATTATTCCACCCAAACGGAAAATTACAGAGAAAAAAGATGTATTTTTGCATCAAACAAAAATGATTACGATTATTAAAACCACACTATCATGAAACTGAAACACATCATCTTACCCATCATGGCAGCATTCCTGCTCTTTTCGGGTTGCACCAAAGAAGTCAATTATTATGGTGCTCAGATTGAAACTTATCGGTTCAATATCAATCCAGCCGAATGGATTCGTGTAGAAGGCAACAACCTGCCTGGTGCAAACAACTACCTCTATTGTACCAAGGAAATTCCTGCCATCAATTCCGAAGTATTCAACTACGGCAATGTCCAAGCTTATGTATGGAACGTCTACGACGGTCAGAACAACCTCGGTGCATGGAACACCCTCCCGTTCGTCTATCCTTTAGAGGTCTATTACAACAACGATGATGGCACCCAAAGCATGGGAATCGTACCCGAAAACCTGCGTTTCGAGTGGGAGTTAGGCAAAGTCACTTTCATCATCCAAGACCTCGACGGATATGACCCCTTGGCTCTTGGCGATGGACAAACCCTCAGCTTCAAGGTCAGCATTTCACACAATATGTAATATATAATATAGTAATATACTATAATATAGTAATATACTATATTATAGTAATATACTATAACTAAGTTCCGCATCTCATAAAACTTTGCTTAATACTGACGCAGAAAGCGTCATCGCGCAGCAAACAACGCGTTTAATTTCAAAACATTGGGGCATTGTCGCGACCGGATGGGAGCAACGTTTTTTTCGACGATGTCCCAATGTTTTGAAATAAACAAAAGTACAGGTCCCTATCCAGAATAAACCATAACCAATTGCAACAATGGAAAGGGGCATGCCCATAAAGAGCATGCCCCCACCCGTTGCGGCAGATTTGCAATCTGACGCAAACTATTATAAGATTTTTCAATCCGTAAAAACAATAACTCTCAGAAATATAACCCCGCGCCAGCCATTAATGGTTAATTCATGATTAATTCGTGATAATTCGTGTTTTAAAAAAACCAAGCTTTAGCTTGCCAAATCCGTGTAATACATGTGATACGTGGCACAATTAAGTTGAAAGTTTAGAGTTTAAAGTAGTGGAAAGTTGAAAGTTTAAAGTAAATCCGCGAAACATTGTATAAAATACAGACGGTACAATTGAGGTCGATTGTGACAAGGTAGATGGATTGTCAAGCCTATTAATGTTTGTTGCAAGATAATCAACACTTTACATCCAATAAAAATAACTCCGACCCCGCGGGTAACAGGCGTGTCTCTATTTTCTCAAAAGGGTACAAACCACAAGCGCAATCATCGGTATTACCGCCAAACTACAGTAACCCATAAAAGCGGCTATTTTTTGGAACTTATTAAAACGTGGTCTGCCAGTAACATATTCGTGATTGGCTATCAACATATCATAATGTTTCCGCCTCCATAGATAATACGGCAAGACTGTGACAAGAGAGACTACCGCACCAATAATCATGGCCAGGTCAATGCCGCAGCATCGTTCGAGCAAACAAGCAGCTATGGTAAACGGAGTCAGTAGAATAACAAACCAGAAACCACCACTCAAAAGATACAATTGAGAAGGGACATTCCGTTTCAAGGTTTCTTTGAGCCTCGCTTCCCACACATCGCCATATAATCGTTTGTAGATGCCTTTTCTAATCATTTCTGACACATCAACACATAATTCCATTATGCAATATAGCATGTTCAAAAAATATTTCATTTTTTTTCTTTTAGTATTGATAAAAAAATAAGGTAAAATGATAGCTGCGTCATCATTATCGCCTAAGGCGGAATAAATTTACAAGATTTCGCTCGCCTGCGAGCAGGAGAATCATTTTACTTTATTTTTTGACGATTTCTTAATGCGTTATGTCAAATGTCCATTTTCCTAATCCTTCGCCAACATAAGTGGCTCCTATGCCCACCGCAAGGCCAACTACAACTCCGAGTGGCCCTCCTATCAAAGCCCCTGTACCGATAGGTGCTAATATACCGCCGACTGCTCCGCCAAAGGCACCATAAGTCTGTTGAGAGTCAATCCCATATTGGCGTGCGTTTAGTGTAACATCCACCGCGCCAGTGGCGATTGACAATGCAGGAATTCTGCTGGATGTCTTATATGCAATTTTCCCAAATGAGGTGTTATTAAACACTTTGCCGTTTCTCCAGCTAAGTCCCTTGCCAAAACCTTCTTTATTCGCATACATGAGAGTCCCGTCGCCCCGTATTGCGACATTCTCGGCGAAATTCTTTGACCCCATGGCGTCATAGACACTGGTCGTGAACGGTAGTATCGGCGGCATGAGGAATTCACTATTCGTCTCTGAGGATGTGGCACAGGGAACGTAGGCGGTAATGTCCGACGGCGTATCCCAATCCTCGTATCCCCCACGCAAACCATCGCCCACGATGCCTCCAATTTCAAGATCTGGATTCCAGCGCTTGGTTTTCAATCCATCCCCATATAGATATTTTCCGTCCGATGTGGCCTTGTAACCTGTTCCGACATTAGCCATCCCATTTGGAGTACGAACAGAATCCATGCCATTGGGATCTTTTGCAATAATAGGGTTCCATGCGCAGTATGCATACGGTGAGATTGAGGGATATTTATCAGCCAGCGGGTCCACGCTGAGCCACATGTTCATCAACTCGTGGTCCATATACCTTGCACCGAAATAGGTGTATAAGTAGGTAGAGCCATTCGGCATTCCGCTCCTCGGCTCGTCGCCTCGCTCGCTGGTGAAAGGTCCGCGGGACCCTTCTTTCTCCTCGTCGCGTTGCTCACTATCATTTATTATATTCAAAGGTGCTCGCCACCCCTTGCGGGGGCCTTTGTCAGTGAAAGCAACACTGCCTTGTATGCCGTTTTTAATCATCATCAGTAGGAAGGATAACGAAGATGTGGCTGTTTTATTGCCTCAGGTGCTATTTTGACTCAGTTCATTGCTTTTGCGGATTGAAAATCCTTATACTCAATGGGTCTGGATTGCAAATCCAGACCAGCGGCACGCAGCCGAACATC